>NZ_JCALCX010000049.1:0-31344 GCF_059812565.1 Mycobacterium sp. NGS49
ACACACCCATGACCACCACCAACCTGCACACCCCCCTCTCCTGGTGGATCCAAACCGACACCGGCGCAAGCAAAATCCCGACCAGCGCCACCACCACCGCGGAGCTACCACCCAACCTTTCAGCCATCAACACCGCACCAAGACACCAGCGCCCCACCACCCCGGCGGAGAACCTCAACCTCACCTCACCCGTGACCGCGCCCTGCCGAATCGTGGCGCAGATGACCAACTTCGCCTCTCCCGCCAAAGACTGCGGCAGGCGGCCCACAACCACCCCTCTGGCCTTCGTCCGCAAGGCGGCAGTGGATTCCCACGTGGATCGGCCGGTGTTCGAAGGCACCGCCGAGTTGCTCAACACCAGCGAAATGAGGCGCAAGCCTACTTCCATAGCAGCGACCCGCCACGCAAGCGTAATTCGTTTCCCCGCAGCGTTGTTCGCGTACTCGACTCCCCGCCCCGGCCGACCGCAGCCAACTCGAGATGTTGTCGTGCGGCTGAGCCATCGAGCCTTCGTGAAGGCCGATTGATCGGACATCGGGTGGTGGTTCGCGGCCCTATCTGCGCAGTGAAGTCAGAGACCTTAAAGGGAGAAGGGAAGGTCGGCGTGGCATCAAGAATGTTCTACGACGACGAGGCCGACCTGAAGATCATTCAGGCTCGCAGGGTCGGCGTCATCGGATACGGCTGCCAAGGGCAGGCGCACGCGCTGAATCTGCGTGACTCCGGCGTGCAGGTGAAAGTCGGCCTGAGGGAGGGTTCGAAGTCATGGGCAAAGGTCAAGGAGCAGGGTCTGGAAGTTGACACCCCTGCCGAGGTCTCAAAGTGGGCTGATGTGATCATGTTGCTGGCTCCGGACACCGCTCAGGCCGAGATCTTCACCTATGACATCGGGCCCAACCTTCAGGACGACGATGCACTGTTTTTCGGTCACGGCCTCAACATCCACTTCGGGTTGATCCAGCCCCCCACCGACATCACCGTCGCCATGGTCGCGCCGAAGGGGCCCGGTCAATTGGTGCGTCGTCAATTCGTCGCAGGAAAGGGCGTGCCTTGTCTGATGGCCGTTGACCAAGACCCGACGGGCGAAGGGCAGGCGCTGTCGTTGTCCTACGCCAAGGCCATCGGCGGCACGCGCGCCGGCGTCATCATGACCAGCTTCAAAGACGAGACCGAGACCGATCTATTTGGCGAACAGGCCGTATTAACCTGTGGTGCAGAGCAATTGCTAAAATCCGGATGCGATGTGATGGTGGCGGCGGGCTACCCACCGGAGACGGCCTACATCGAGGTGTTGCACGAACTCAAGCTGATCGTCGACTTGATGCATGAGGGCGGGATCGCCCGGATGAACTACTCGATGCCTGGCGCCGCGGAGTTCGGCGGATATCTTTCGGGTTTACGCGGTCCCCGAGCTCTGCGTCTGGCGCGCAACCTTCGAACGGTTGCCGTGCCCGCCCGCACACCGTGCCCGGAGGCTCGCTAAAAGCAAAAGGCAAGTCGGGCACTGGCCCAACGGCAATCGGCACCGTTCGCCGGCAACCGCCCGCTGGTCAGACGCGGCGCCGAGATCTTCCCCTGCGTTTGGGTGTTGGCGAGTTGGTCAGTCAGGAAAACGGGGAATCTCGGTGCGGCCGGGAGGCGCTGGGCGCCCGCCTAGTGCCACGATTGCTGCTCACCGGCGCCGCTCCTGGCAGCGACTTGAGCAACCGGGGTCGGAGGTCTCACACACAGCAGTTAGTAGCGTGCGGGCGGAGCTGCGGGGCTGACAGGCTTGCCCGAATATCCGGACATCATTCCGGCAAGACAACTCGTGCCGCCCACCGAGTGCCCGCTTTCAGGGCCGACCACGTTTCTGATATTCATCGTGATTGGTGGTTAAACAGTTAACACTCGGATGGTTGGTCGCGACGTTGTCGGCCTTTCTCGGTTGTGCTCTTGTGCGGGGCGTGGCCGGAGATTGATCGGCGCGTTGGCGCCATGGCGGTTGCAACGATTGGCGCGATTCCCGAACAGGCCTGGCTTCCGGCCTATGGCACCGCCGGCGCGGTGCCTCAGGATGCCTGGGTCGAGTCCACCAGCGTGCTGGATTTGTCCGGCTGGCCCGGAGGGATCCGGGTCATCATCCGCAATGAGCGACCGCACCCGGGCGCCTTTCACCCGTGCCGATATCACAATGACTCGTGCATTCATACTGCTTCGACGAAACGGCGGATGGGGTGACGGGGGCGTTCATCCCTCGCTGAAGTACCGGCTTGCGAATACCCGCGACTGAGCCGCAATGGCCTGTTCAGCCGTAGGCAAGCCCATTCCGGTCTCAATGAAATCGCGCAAGACTTCGTTGTCTACTACGCCGAGCGCGCGCAACACTTCCGCCAAGACAGTGTCTTGCAGCAGATAGGTGTGCTGACCGGCCAGACCTTTGTGTCGGGCCAACTCAGCAAGCACGACTATTTCCTCTGCGAGCTCAGATTCACTGATACGCCCCACGCTTGGCGATAGCTCAACCCGCTGAGTCCTGCCATCGATCAGCGCCGACACTGAAACCGTATCCTGCGGATTAACGACTGTGAATAACTGCGCAACTTCTTTCTCCCCATCCCCGTTGTCCTCTTCAAGTACCTCGGCCTGGGATTCCGGCGCCAATACATCCAGATCGGTGTAATCGGACTCCGCTGGCTCAAAAACAGCGAAAGCATCCGCGATCGATTCTGCCCCGCCGTCCTTGATGCTGTCAAAATCTAAGGCCCGCGAGTCCGCAGCAGCGTAATCTGTGGATGCCAAATTCTCGATTTCATAAAGATCCAAGGCTGCAAAATCCTCGTCTTTATCGAAATTCGGCATTACACCCCTTCCCATGGCGCGAAACATATGACATTCATCGACTTGGCCGGCAAATGCCTCTGCCGTGTCGCACTTGGTGCGCCCTTGGAAATAGTGACCAACTCCTGCGTGTGGTCGCGTCCTTGAGATGCCGATAGCCCCGCCGCTGTCTGGGCAAACCGGTCATCAGCTGATTCTCGAATCTCCGAAATGAAGGCTGCGCAATCTCCGGTGAGCTGAGCGGAGTTCGGTCGGGCCAGAAAGCCATGCCCGCCGCTCGCGGGCTGCTGGCGGATTGCGATCGTCGACATTGGGGCTGCAACCCAGACGAATGAAAGTGGACGCGATCAACGAGCGAGGACTTGTTTGTCAAGGCTGCTCCCCAACTCTTCATCGACGCTCATGTACGTTTCTCTGGCGGTGCGCAGCTTGGCGGCGAGGTCGGTGGCGACGGTTCGCAGGTTTCCGCTCGCAGCGCGACGCACGGCCTCGGCGGCATCGAACGCGGTGTTGGAGGCTCCGCTGATCACGCCGTGGGTCACCCAGACCGCCGTACTCATTGCCGCGGTCGCGGCGGCCGCCTCACCCACCGCTGCCGACGCCTGGTCCTGTTTGGTTGCCAGCTGATCGAGATAGCTCGGCGAGATGGTCAGATATGCCATTGATACGTCTCCTTCTCCCAGATCTTGTTGCTGGTCGTTCGCGGGCCACAGCCCGACGCGCTAGCCAGGTGGCGCTACCGAATGCGGTCCCCGGGCGTTGGCTGGTGCAGTTCGGGGCCAAGCTTTGCGATGTCGGTGGGCACACGCTCGGCGCTCACGCCCCCAGCCGCCGCGTTGGTGCCGTCGGACGCCTCTGCGAGCGCTGTCTCGGTACGCATGTATCCGGCCGCGGCGACTTCGTCGGTGACACCTTCCCCGGCAGGTGCTGCAGCGCCTTGACTCTGTTGGTTCCTCGCGCCGGCCTGCTGTGCTTGTGCCGCGGTCTGATTGACCATGTTCATGAGGTGAGGAACGCGCGAGAGCACATTCGCCCTTTGCCCGGACATTGCAGACATCGCCGCCATTGCGGTTGCCGGGGGCAGCGGGAACGCCGGCGCGCTCGGCGTCACGCGATCTTGGTGAGAGTCATGTGTGTCCGAACCACGGTCGGCGAGATCATCGACCAGAGCGGGCTGACCCTCCAACGAGCCGCTCCCGGCAAGTCCCGCCAGCGTGGCAACGCTCGGCGTTTGGGATTCGGCGGCCACCGCGGCAGACACAGCCGCAGCCGAGCCGATCAACGTCTGCTCCGCTCCTGCCACCTCGATTTGAGAAAATGTGCCCGACGATAGCGCGCGTGTCGCCACTTCGCCGTAATCAAGCGCCACTTTATTTGCGGCGTTTGCAATCGCGATGGATTCGGACAACGTAGACATTTCTTGGGCAAAAACGGTAGCTCCGGCCGCAAATGTTGCAGCAATTTGCCACGCGCAGGAGACTTCCGGACCGACGACCGGAGTGAGGTATAGCGCGAGCGCAATACCTTGGGCAACGACAAGCCCGAACAAAGTGACCGCAATGGTTGTGTGGGCACTTTCCACTGCACTTCCCTGCTGCTTGACGAGGGCCTGCAACTGCCGGTCAAGTTCCTGCATTTTCTCAACGAGATCCTGCAGAGCCACGTTGGCATCGGCATAGGCTTTCGACGAATCTCCGCTCCAGTCCCGCCCGTCCGGGTTTGCCGCGGACAGGTGCAGGGAAGTGATCTCGAATTTTTGCAATCCGTTGGTGAGTGCAGCTCCCCTGTCAGGCGGACCGAACCCGTTAAGGAGATCGACCATGGAGATCGCTACCATCGCGGCGTCGATGATCGCTGTTGGAGTTGGAAGCACTTTGGTGCCCATTTTGCTCAACGCATCCCTCAGAACGGCAGCCTGATTCCTCGCATACCACATACCCTTTCCGGCGGCCGCGCCGAGATTGGCGCCGGTGCCGAGCCAATCGCCCGAATAGGCGCTGCTTCCCGCGCCGCCTAGCCGCTGGAAGCAATAAGCCAAGTCATGAATTCCCGCTAAATAGCTCATGGTAGACATCCTTTTTCACATTTGCAGCGAAGAATATTAGTCGCGTATCGTATGTCCGAGGTATTTCACTTGCCAATCAAACCGATCGCTATAGCCACGTTGAGCGGTATCCGCTAGTGCGCTTAAGAAACGAGGCCTGACTCGATATCGGACTGAGGCCATCATCACAACTGTTGCTAGCTGATAAGTACGACGATATACTGAACGGAAGAGGGGGGCCCAATATTCGAACAATGGTTGATTTCACTGCAATTAGGAGAGCGAAGATGACGGACACCCTGCTGGTTGCCAGCGACTGTTTGACTATTGCGGGCGATAAGTTGAGCGTTCTTGTTCTCCCACAGCCCAGGCCGCCCTTAATGGCAGCCGGAACGGATCCCGTGTCCGCTGCGATCAAAGCGACGATGTCGATAATTGAGGCACCGGTCACCGAGGGGCTGCCCGCCGCGCAAGCCGCCGTGACCAAGACGGGCCGCAATATTGTCGCAGCGGCGCGCATGTATACAGAGACCGATCGATCACTGGCCGACCATTTGAGCCGAATCCCATTCCTGAGCGCCGATGAGTCGCTCACATACAACGCCGCGGTGGATCCGTGAAAACGCCCTGCGGTCCGCCGGCCACCCAGCAGTAGGAGGCTGAGCGCACCAGCCGCACCAACGCTGCAGCTTGACCAAGCTTTGCTACGGTGCCTCAAGGTACCAGCGCCGTTGCATCGAGTAGCTCGGCCACACGCGTCCAGTACAACCAGTCGGCAACGGCGGCGCGCTTGGTGGCCGCTTCACGTGTGGTGTGAGCCTGCTTTACGGCGATTTCTTGAGAATCGAGCGCGTATCGATGAAACGCGCGTAGGTGAGCATCCTGGCGACAGGGATCACTGCTAACCATTGGTTTCATCACCTCGAACCACAACGACGGCCGTTCATCAGCTGGCCACCCGATGCCGCCCGACGGGGGCGTCAGGGCCAGCAGTTGCCGGAAGTCGAACGTCCCTGACTCGATGTCCTTCAGAAGGCGGTCGGCTGAGTCGGGATCCGTCGCGGCCGGCACGCGCTGTTTGGCAGAAGGAACATCCAGTGGTTCAGCGGGCAATAGGTTTGTCAAGCGCGAATCGGTCGTCGAGGCCAGCAAGGCGGCAGCTTTCGGATCCACGACCTCCAAGCGCGACCGACCAGGCATTCTGCCGGAAGCCGGGATATCTTCTGCTTCTAACGCTATCTTCGCCGCGCCGCAATCGGAGTTCGCCAAGTGCTCATGGGTGCCAATGACCGCGCGAAGTTCGGTTTGGTAATGAGCAGCCCAGCGCTGTACGGCTACAACCGGGTAGGTAGCCCAGCTCCTTCGCTCTGCGGCCGAGAGTGCCTGATCAGCACTGGCCATTATCACTGATTTCGGCAGGCAAAGCTGTTCGGGTATGTACGCAAGTCCGTAACTGTTTGAGACGACGATTGCGCCGTCGGTGGTCACTCCGGTTATCCAGTAGAAACCTAGAGCCCCACAGCCGTTCATGTCGGGCGCATTTAAGGCAGCCGCGATGCGCCGTGCTACCTGAAGCGGATCTACAACGCTTGTCGACCGGCGCGCAGACGCATTAGCTATGGCGTCCCGTTCGGCGCGCGCCGGTGTCACCGGAATCAACGCCACCGCAGCGGCATCCCCTGATGTTGTGCTCTCAGCAGAGTCGGTACGCGCACCGACTCTGGTCCGGGGGGCGTGTGCGTCGGTCGCCGTAAGTCGTGTCACGGGCTTCCTGTTCGATGCTTTCGACGCGATCAGGGGACCAGGGACGACGTGGCCACCAGAGGCGGCGCCGCTCGGCGCGTCGGGCGTGATCGGAGATTTGGATCGATTGGGCACTGCGTTGATAGGCGGCCTGGCCGAATCCTCGCCCAGCCTGGCGTTCAATGCTGACGCTGACGCCGCCATGGGGGCTGGCTGCGCACCGCCGCGCACTCCCGCCCCTGAGAACTGCGCGGGCACCGCAGCTGGCAGCGGGGCGGCCGGTCCGGGCTGCGGCCCGCAAGAGGGGCCGGCAGTCGGTGGCGGTCTGACAGCGGCCACCTGGCTGTGCGGGTTAGGCGCTGTCGGCTGAGAGATCTCACGGGCCTTGGGCGTCTCGGAATTCTCGGATGGTTCGAGCGACAACTGCGGATCAGTAGCAAGATAGGACAGCTGCGGGGTCAACGCCGATTGCTTCGGTGGTGCGCTCGAGTACTGATGCTCGAAGCGCGCGCTGGTGAGAATTGGCGGAGCTTGCTGCCCGAGTAGATCCTGAAGCGCACTTTCCGACAATCTCCAGCGCTTGCTCGCCAGAATGTCATCCGCGGCGGTGGCTACCAAGCTTGTATTGGCTTCACGCGCCACAGAGATGAGCGCCTCTATCGCTGTGGTTCGCTCCGTGGCGTCGAGAGTCAGGTCATTTTCCAGCAGTCTGATCTGAGCCTCGGCATCTTGGATATTCTCGGTGATATGCCATTTAGACTCCGCGACCAATGTGGCGACGTATCTTTGCCATGAGATAGCTGTTGCGAGCCCGGTCTGCAGTGCCGTCAACTGATGAATATTCGCTTCGAGTTCGCGGCCGGCAGCACGAGCGGCAGCACCCGACCAGATGCCACCATCGAAGACATCAGCGTGCTGGAATTTGCACGTCGCGAGCACCTCAGTGACGTCGCGCAAATCCCGCGCGTGCTCGCCAGCCCGATCGAAAAGGATGTCCTCGTCCACATCTGGCCATCCAGCCGCTTCAAGCATCTGCTCGGCGTAACGACCCGCGGGTCTTGCCAGTCCCATTGTGTATTCCTCCACGAGCCGAACACGACTAATCGATCAAGATGTCGGGCCAACCGTGGTCGGCTGGGATCCGCATGCGCCCCAGGTATGCCGTGCCTCCTTCAGACGTTCTTCGCCGTTGCGCGACATGGGATTCGCTTCCCTCCTGGCGCGCCGACTCGCCGAACGCCGAAGACCGCGGCCGGGCCAGCCGTAACTTGTCGGCAATGCCGGCCAAACCTCCACCGATCACTTGGGCTCCTCCGCATCTGGGGCATCTTTCAATCGGCGTCGACCGATGATGCCCTGCGTCCATGGCCTCTCCTCGGTGTAGAGAGCCTCCTCATCCCGCTGCGGGCGCTTGCCGGCTTTACCACCGCCCTGGTCCTTCCCTCCAGGACCGCGCAACGGGGCCATTCCCATACCACCGCTACCCATTGCGCCCGACTCGGCACGGCCGAGGTCTGCAGCCGGGGATGCGCCGGAGGGACTTCTCGGCACCGAGCTGCTGGTCGCTGGGAGTCCGATTGGCAGCCGCGCCGGCCCTGGGACACCACCACCCCTCAGTGCTGCCGCTTTCGGCGCCGGCACGCCGGCCGCCAGGCCCGGCGCCCCCATCCACGCATCGCTCGAGTCATTTGTCGTCACCGCATTGGGCATCGAAGAGGAAGGCAGGCTGGACATGCCGAGAGAATCGAAAAGATTCGCGCTGTCCAGGGGCGACTCATTGGTGGGCTGCGGAACCGCACCGCCGCCGGAAATAGGCACATCGGGTGGGGGAGATTCGGAGATGGGTTTCGGCGGCGGTGCTATGCGATAGGCAATGGGAGGCTTCGGTGGCGTGAGCGGAGCCAACGGCAACGAAGCCCGGCGTTGATATTCAGCGAGGACCTCGTCAGATTCCGCTTGCAATTGTGCATAAATCTCCATTATTGATTGCCGAAACTTCGGCAGTCGACGATATTGTTCGTCAAGTTGCACTAAGTCCGCATATTTCACGGTTGTATTCTGGAACCAGATGTGTTCCCGTTGAGCCCAACGCTGCGTAAGCATGACACCTCGGGCTTGATCGGCCATTTTTCCGCACATGGCTGCCATTTGGTCCAGCCAACCACGCTGCAGATCGAAACTTTGTTCCACGGCATGACTGGCCTCGCAATACCAGTGCTGGAAGGGCCGGAATCGGTAACGGACTTCAAGTAGCGTCCGCTGGTGCGCCTCCCACGCTTCCGCAAAACGCAGAAATGACGCACCCTGATCTCCGGCTTCATTGTCCATCGCCCGCTGCTTCAGGTCCGCGAAAGCCGACGTGTCCGCCATCGCCGCTACAGGCGTGTCGCTCAGCTGTGCCGCGGTGAGGGCTCCTCCTGCCGGGCCGCGAGCCGCCAACGACATCGCCGTTTGGGAGTTGATCGCCTCCGCGGCGCCCTCGTCGACCTCGTCGTAAGCCTTTGCGGCATTTCGCAACGACTCAGCGAGTCGCCGCCACTCTCGTTCTGCCACCGTCAGGTAGAGCCGAATGTTATCGGCTGACAGCGAAAGTTGTTGAGCTGCAGCTCTAGTCATTGCCAAGTGACAGGGTGGCGCGGGATCTTCCGAAGGCCGGTCCGCGATCGGGTCTTCGAGTTCGGCCGCCCTGGCGAGCAATTCTTCTGTCTCTACATGGAGTGTTCGCGGTTGTGTCATTGCACCTCATCTCCCATTGCGACTTGTTGGCGCTGTGCAGAGGCAACGCCTGCCTCACTGCTCACAGCTGTCCGCAAGCACCGCGCGATCATCGGCGCCGACAGATCGGTGAAACGGAAAAGGCCACTAGAACTCGCTCAGTGAGGTCTTGAGGGAATCGGCGATGTCGGCGAGCGAAGAGGCAAGCTGTTGCTGCTGCGCTTGGATCGTCGCGGACGCGGCAGCCTGCGCGTTGGCCAGCGCCTCGTTGATGCGCTCCTGGACTGTTTTCGCACCCAGACGTAGCAGGCCTTCTTCGACGAATAGGCCGGTCAGAGTGCGTCGTCCATCAAGGGTCACCCCGACGCTCTTGGCCTCATCGGCGCCACTGAAAGTAGCCACCTGTGATCGGTGCATCTGGTCGCTGAGGACCGAATTGAATTGCTCCAAGAGCTTCAACGCCTCAGCCACCTGAGGGTGCGTGTCATTGCTCATCTGCTGAAGGGTCCTGAACGCATTGAGCGCTCGAATGTTCCAACCAGCCCGTAACGCCGCCCCGTGCGGCATCGCGCAATTTTCGGCGCACCTTCGCTCTGTTCACCATTGCCACCCGCGATCGTTGCGGTGACAACACCATCTGGGGTCTTACGTTTAAGAGATCGGCCAACTGGCGGCCTGCACGCGGCAACGATCGATGAGGCCGGATGTGACCTGACGTCTGAATCGCCGTGAAGCAAACACTTCGCTTCCAAACGAGGTTTGAAAATGCCGCCCCCCTCGGCGAGCGCCGCACTCGCTGGTGTGGGGCCACGTTGCGCCTCGACGTCGTGCGCCATACCCGCTCCTCACTCTCGGTTGTTGAGTTTATCTTCACTTACGAGGATATCTTCAGTCAAGTGTTGGGGACGGCTTGAGCTGGTGATGCGTCGAAGCTCACAACGCCTGCGCCCGGGCACCACTTCAGGAAAATGCGACGAGCGTTACGCCTTCAGCGAGGCTTACCCCGGCCGGGTCGGTAGCACTTGCGGTCGCAGCGGAGGCGTTGTGCCCGCGGCGGTACCGATGGCAATACATGCTTGTTTGATCCGAAATGATTTTTCGCTTCTCACCCAGCGAGGGCGCTTCGGAACTACGCACACACCCCGGACTGGCGGCCTTCGTACAGACTGGTCCGCGCGCTGCGACCGGGTTAGGCACTCGGCCCTAAGCACGTGCTCCGTCTTCGTCCAAGTATTTTGAAGACATGTTCACCGGAGTCTGCTGCAGGTCTCAGCGCGACTCATTGATGCGACTCGGCGGGGAGCTCAATCATGGCTAGTTGCACGGCGACGGGGGCAAAGCGCCGCGCCGCGGACCTGCTCACCGGCACGCTGAGTATGTCGGAACCATTGGCGAGCAAGGCTGTTGGGTTTACCCGCTCCACCTACCGTCGCCCGCCTGCGACGCAGACCCCGGATGACCCAGACGCCAAGATGCGGGCCAGGCTGCACGCCTACACCACCAGGTACCCCGCGATCGGCCGGCTTACCCGGGCGGCGTTGGGCTAGGACGAGCGCCGGGAAATCCGTGGTGCCCTGGATACCGCACGCCGGCCGAATACGCTGCGGCATGCAGGGGCACCGACACCCCGGTGACCTGCGAGATCAAGTGAAACCGTCAAACAAACCCGACTCGAAACTGGTGGACTCAGTAACGGGGACCCGTCACGGCGCTCCACTGCTTTAACGGCGCCGCCAAAAACTTCGGCGCCGGTTGACTCTCGCTCAATGGGGCCCGCCCTTGCCCACCGCTCATTCTGCCGAGAGATCCTTATCTCTGCTGTTACACAACAGAATTCAGGGCAGTCGACTACATAGAGGCTTCCTCAGTCAACCGCTGGACAAAGCCATGGTGCCCACACTCAACAACAGAAGCTAAACGGATCAAGGCCATAACCTCGAATCACCGACAGAACTGAAAGTAAAGCGGCCCTGGCTTATTCGGGTTGCGCCTATTTCTGCGCGAGGACGAATGGTGATTACCGAGCCAGACACTCAGTATTCACCTTCGTCGTACCAACAAACGCCACACGGTTACGGGTGGGGCGGGGGTTTGCACCCTTGCTGCGCTTGGCGAACCAAGTCATCCCTGTTGGCCATCTGCGCCCTTGGTGCCTGCTGAACCGGCGCCGCCGACGGTACCGACAACGCCCCCGCCGCCAGTGAGAACACCGCCGGACCCGCCGGCACCACCGGTGCCTCCGACCCCCGCGGCGCCACCACCACCCCCGTCACCGCCAGCGCCGCCAGGACCGTCATCACCGCCGTTACCGGCGACACCGCCCGCGCCGCCGTTGCCGCCCTGACCCCCGGCGCCACCCTCACCACCGCTGCCGCCGGCGCCGCCGGACCCGCCCGTTCCCGCCAGCAAGCCACCCGCACCGCCCTGACCACCGGCGCCGCCCTCACCACCGCTGCCGCCACCACCACCGTCTCCTCCGGCACCTCCAGCACCCCCGGTTGCGCCAGAGAAAATCTGGTTATTGACCAGGCCCGTGCCGCCTTCGCCACCGATACCGCCCCCACCCCCATTGGCGCCGCTGCCGCCGCTGCCGCCGATTCCGCCGATCCCGCCGGCACCGCCGTCGCCGACCAGCAGTCCGCCCCGGCCCCCGCTGCCGCCAGCACCGCCGGCTCCGCCGCCGCTGCCGGCCGCACCGCTGGCACCGGCACCGCCAGCGCCGCCTTCACCGCCGATGGCGCTAGGGGAGGAGCTATTGGGCACAATCACCGTCGTCGTACCGCCACTTCCTCCGGGGCCGCCTGCTCCGCCAAGAACTCCGCCTGCCGCCCCGGCACCCCCGGTGCCGCCGATGGCCGCCGCAGTGGTGCCGGTGCCGGTATCGATGATTGTGACGAAGCCACCAGGACCGCCCCCACCGCCGGTTGCTCCGGCGCCGGCAACGCCCCCCAGACCGCCTGCGCCGCCATAAACCGATAAGTCGTTGGAACCACTCCCGGGGCCGGTGATAAAAGCCGAGCCCCCAGTCCCGCCGTTGCCACCCGCAACACCCGGGCCACCGGTTACTCCGTCGGCTCCCGGGCCGCCGACCAATTGGAAAATGCCACTGGCCGAAGTGGCGATACTCAGCCCGGACGCTCCGGTGGCAGCGGTGGTGCCGTTAGGGGTGGCGTTGGTCCCGTTGGCACCGGCTAACCCAGTCCCGCCCTGCCCGCCGCTACCACCGCTGCCAAACCACACCGCACTTCCCCCGTCACCCCCACGCCCAGCAACACCGCCGTTAATGCCAGCCGAGGCAACCCCACCGGTCCCACCAACGCCACCATTGCCATACAACAACCCGCCAGTACCACCACTACCCCCCGCCGCACCAGCACCACCTTGCCCACCAGCCCCACCGCTGCCCCACAACCCGGCACCACCCCCAGCACCCCCAGCGACACCAACCGCCGTACTCACACCCCCCGAGCCCCCATTGCCATACAGGATCCCGCCCGCACCACCAGGTTGCCCCACCCCATTGACCGTGCCCCCAGCCGCGCCATCCCCCACCAAGGGTCGCCCCAACAACGCCTGAGCCGGTGCATTGACCGCACTGAGCACCTGCTGCTCCAAAGTCTGCAACGGCGACGCACCGGCGGCCTCAGCACTCACATAAGACCCGGCACCAGCAGCCAAGGCATCCACCAACTGCCGATGAAACGCCGCCGCCTGCCTGCTAACCACCTGGTAAGCCAACCCGTGCTCACTGAACAAACCCGCCACCGCCGCAGACACCTCATCAGCACCGGCCGCCATCAACTCCGTCGTCGACGCCGATGCCACCCACGTGGCCGTATCGATCGCCGACCCGACACCGGCCAAATCGCCAGCCGCAACACCAACCAACTCCGGCGCAACCCGCAGATACAACATCACCGACTCCTTCGACTAGCGACCATCGACCTCGCCGAAACCCGTCGGGCAGTCGCCAGTCTGCCGTCTAACCGATTGAGCTCGTTGACAATCAACCGCCTGCACCCATAGCCCATAGGCGTCGCAAAAGCCGCGCGCACCGGCGCCAGCACATCCGTGCGCGCCGCCGGCGCTGGCGTACGACTCCGCAGCGGCCGCCAAGCTCGGGATAAACCGAGCTTGACATGCCGCCGCTTGCCTGCTGGCCGGCTGGTAGGCCAGCCCGTACTCGCTGAACTGCACCGCGACCGCCTGTGACACCTCATCGGTACCGGCTGCCACCAGGCCTGTCGCCGACACCGCGGCACCCGCGGTGCTCCGGCGCCATGACGACGTGTGACACCTCGTCTCCTTCGACGGTCGGCCTAGAACTCGGCAGAACCCGCCTAGGCCGCAGCCGACAAGTAACGGTGATGGGATCGGCCGGCGGGGGGATCAGCCGTCGGCGCCGTTGGCACCCTGAGCGCCGGCGCTGCCAAACGCACCGTTGCCGCCGCTTCCGAATGCGCCGATGCCACCCTTACCCGCGAGGCCACCGAGACCGCCGAGGCCGCCTTTACCCCCCAGAGGGGCGGTACCTGTGCCTGCTTGGCCTCCGTTGCCTCCGCCGCCTCCATCGCCTCCATCGCCTCCGGTACCGCCCATACCGCCGGCTCCGGTGCTACCGGCCTTACCAAACAGCCCGCCCGCACCACCGGCGCCACCGGCGGCCCCGGCTCCGCCCTGGCCGCCGTCGCCGCCGTTGCCGCCCCAGCCGCCGTCGCCGCCTTTGCCCGCAACCAGAGGATTCCCATTGATGCTCCCCGCATCGCCGCCACTACCGCCGTAGCCGCCGTGACCGCCGATGACGCCGTTTCCGCCGCTGCCGCCGGCGCCGCCGAGTCCGCCGGCGCCGCCGTCACCCCACAGGGTGCCGCCGCGCCCGCCGGCCCCACCGACCCCGCCAGTGCCTCCGATGCCAGCATTGTTGGCGGCATTGCCGCCCTTACCGCCGGTCCCGCCGTCGCCGCCGTTGGCGCTGAAAGTCGGATGTTCGGCAAACGTACCGGTGCCGCCGTTTCCGCCGGCGCCGCCATTCGCGCCGGTGCCCCCGTTGCCGCCGGTCCCGCCGGTACCGCCCTTGGAAGTCAAACCGGCAGTCTGACTCCGGGACCCACCGCCGTCGCCCCCGGCGCCGCCCTGCCCACCGGCTCCGCCGTTGCCGCCATTGCCGCCATTGCCGCCCGTGGTAGGTGAGGAAGGAGTCCCTCCGCTGACCGCCAGGCTTCCCGTGCCGCCGTTGCCACCTGCCGCACCGGCGCCACCGTTGCCGCCGTTCCCGCCGGCTAGGCCGCCGGCTGGCTCCGGGAAGGACGTGACGACATCGCCGGAGCCACCACCGTTGCCGCCCGCCTGGCCGGCGACGGTACCCGCTTTGCCGTTGCCGCCGGCCACGCCGTTGTTGCTGCTGTTGTCAGTGCCGTCGGCAGCAGGCGCGACCTGAGGCGCCAGACCAGGATTCTGCCCGTCGGCGCCGGCACCGCCGACGCCACCGGCACCACCGGCCCCGCCGTGGCCCAACAATCCGGCGTCACCGCCACTACCCCCGGCGCCCCCGCTCCCACCACCGGCGGTACCGACGCCACCGGCGCCGCCATTGCCACCCGTGCCGTACACCCGGCCGCCGTCGCCACCATTGCCGCCGGCGGCTCCGATGCCACCAGTGCCGCCCGACCCGCCGTGGCCCCACAATCCGGCGTCACCGCCGACACCACCGACGCCGCCGATGCCGGACGTTCCCGCGATACCGCCGGCACCGCCAGCCCCGCCGGAGCCGTACAGATATCCACCCGCGCCGCCTTGCCCGCCGGCCGCGCCCGTGCCACCGACGCCGCCGGACCCGCCGTTACCGATCAGCCCGGCCGAGCCACCGGCCCCGCCGGCCTGCCCCAGCGCGCCGCCCGATCCGCCGTTGCCGCCATTGCCGTACAGCAACCCACCTGGCCCACCAGGCATCCCAGTACCCGGCAAGCCGTTGGGACCGTCGCCGATCAGTGGACGCCCGACCAGCATCTGAGTTGGTGCATTCACCATGTCCAGGGCTTGCTGCTGAAGCTGCCCCAGCGGCGACACGTTAGCGGCCTCGGCACCGGCGTAGGAGCTTGCGCCGGCCGACATGATTTGAACGAACTGCTGGTGAAAGCCTTGTGCCTGGGCGCTGAGCATCTGGTAGGCCTGCCCGTGGAAGCTGAAGAGAGCGCTGATGGCCGTGGAGACCTCGTCGGCTCCTGCGGCAAGCAACTCCGTTGTCGAGGCCGCCGCGGCAGAATTCGCGGCGTTGATGGCCGCCCCGATGTTCGCCGCATCCGCGGCCGCGGAGCTGACCAGCTCCGGCGTGACGAGCAGATAAGACATCTTCTAGTTCCTTCCGTTGCGGCTCGCGAACTCTTGTGGTGGTGTATCCCCTGCAATGCCTGGACCCTCGACGCTGTCAACAACCAGAGCGTCTGCTCCCGGACCCGCAGTGCGCACCGGGAGACTTCACTCGAGCCGCTTCCCATCAACTTCCCAGGTAATACTGAGGGAATTGTCATCCACGAATCTATCTTCAGTCAAGCTTTTTGAAGAATTCCTCATAAATGCCGTGGTAGCCGGGGCCGACGCGATCGCGAGGCCTGAGCATGCCCTCACACGCGGCCCCGTCACCGGTCCCAACAGTGAGCGCCTCAGCATCGCTTCCACCTCACACTCCGCACCGCTACGCAGGAATCCTCGTACATGAAGTTTTGTTCAAAAAACACTTGACGAATGGCATGGGCATATTTGAAGATATCTTCAGCTTCGATGACGAAGGAGGACTTGTGGCTTACATCGTTTGCGGCTCGTACCGACTTCCGCGATCAAGCCGTCGGACACAACTCCGACCGTCTCCGCCTTCACACCTGCGGCGCAGCGGGCTCGGCTCGCCAGCGGCGCAGCCGAAGTCGGTGCGGACCCCAGCGAGCCCGGTACCTCCGGCGATAGAGCCATTTCTGTTGTCCTGCAACGGCTTAGCGCCATGATTGAAAGGAATTGACCATGCGTAGCGATCCCCGAAGTGTCGTCCTAGCGTGTTGCGGCGCACTAGTTGTCGTTATGTCGGCGGTGGCGGGCGTCAATGTTGCGCTGCCTGATATCGCACTGCACCAGGGCGCTAGCGCGACCGACCTGACGTGGATTGCAGACGCTTACACGGTCGCGCTTGCGGCACTGGTCCTGCCGGCTGGAGCGATTGGCGACGACTTCGGCCGCCGGCGCACCCTACTGGTGGGCACTCTGATCTTCGGCCTGGCCAACACGTTGGCCGCGGCCGCCAGCTCGCCGCACACGATCATCATCGCCCGCGTGGTCATGGGCGTAGGTGCGGCATTCATCATGCCCAGCACGTTGTCGACCATCACCGCCGTCGTACATCCCGACCACAAAGGCCGCGCTGTCGGCATCTGGGCCGGGTTCGCCAGCGCGGGATCGATCATGGGCCTGCTCCTCAGCGGCCTACTTCTCGAGCACTACTCCTGGCGCTCCACCTTCATCGGCACCGCCGCCCTGGCCGGGGTGTCCCTGATTGTCACGCTGGTCTTCGTGCCCAACACCAAGAGCGCTGAAGAACCCGCTCCCGACTTTCCCGGCGCTGGGCTGAGTGCCATCGGTATCGGTGCACTGGTGTACGGCATCATTGAAGGCGCCGATCGGGGCTGGACTCACTCCTCGGTGGTTGCCGCTTTGATCGCGGCGGTCGCGGCGATCGCCTTGTTCGTGTTCCACGAACTACGCACTGCCAGGCCGATGCTTGACCCGCGCCTGTTCACCGACGGCGGGTTCAGTTCTGGGACAGCGGCGCTGGTGATCCAGTTCTTGGGCACTTTCGGCTTCTTCTTCGTAGGGCTGCAATACATCCAGCTGATGCTCGGGTATGCACCGCTGAAGTCATCGCTGGCGATGCTGCCGATGGCCGCGGTGGTCCTTCCCGTGTCGGCGATCGCCCCGAAACTTGCTGGGCGGCTTGGCAATCGCACAGTGATCTCGGCCGGCCTGGCGTGCATGGTAGCGGGGTTCCTATTGCTCGCGCGCCTGGACACCGCGTCGACCTATGTTGACCTGCTGATCGGCATGCTCGTATTCAGCGGCGGCCTCGCCCTTTCCGCGACTCCGGCGACCAACATCATCGTCGACTCGCTACCACCCGACAAACAAGGCGTGGCCTCGGCGATGAACGACGTCACCCGCGAACTGGGCGCCGCCCTAGGCATCGCCATTCTCGGCTCCCTGTTCAGCGCCGGCTACCGCAACCATCTCAAGCTGCCCGCCGCGGTCCCGCAGCAAGCGGCCAGCGCGATTCACGAATCACCGGCCGCAGGGATGCACGTCGCGGCTGACCCGCAACTCGGCGCACTCGGTCCCAGCGTGACCGATGCCGTCCGCGAGGCGTTCATCACCGGCCTGGCACACGCTTTCACCGCGGGAGCCACCATCACCGGCCTGACCCTCATCGTGATGATGCTCCATGCGTTCCTCCGGCGCTCACGCCCCCGGCACCGCCAAGCGCGCCGTTTGGCCCCACCCCCTGCGCCGTCGTGGTGGTTGCCCCTACTGCGCGGGCGACTGCGGCCAGTGTCCCAGCCGACCAAGCAAGCCACACCATAGCGGCCGCCGCTATTGCAGCGGCATACCGCAACCCACTCCAACGCAACCTGATCTCCAAACAACGAAGGGAACGAAAGAATGACGACGATGTCTGACCTCAGCTATACCGAACCGCCGCAACGGATTACCGACGCCCTACAAGACGGCTTGGGTGCCGCGATACTAGCCGCCGAGCAAACCGTGACGGCACTGGGCGACGTGGCACCGACCCAACCCAATCATGACGGTGAGACCGAAAAGCTCGGCGACGTCACCGTCGTGCACAGATTCGTCGATGCGCCCGGTGACAGCGAAACGGTCCGCTGGCACCTCGTGGAGGCTGGGTCCCCCGAAAACCCCACAGTGGTGTTTCTGCACGGGCTGCCCGACTCATGGTGGCAATGGCACTACGTCTTGGAGGCCCTCAGTGCGCGCTACCACTGCGTGGCCATCGACCTCAAAGGCTATGGCCAGTCCGAAAAAAAGAGCGGCGACTACCGACAAGCCGGCGTTGCTCAACAGCTCGGCGCCCTGCTCGACACGCTGCAAATCGACGAATTCGCCCTGATCACTCACGATCGTGGCACCCCCGTCGCTGACCACCTCGTGGCAGCGATGGGTGACCGTGTCCGCGGCTACGGCCGTGGCCAGCAACACTTCTGGCATCTACACCCAAGTCTGCACCCCCAGCAACAACTGATGCAGTCGCCAGATGCGCCGGCCATGCTCACTGAGGCCCGCCGCTTCGCCCTGACAGTTTATTCATGGCTCACCGAACGGCCAGTCGCCCAAGAGGACCTGTTGCGCACCGCCGCGGAGTTCAGTTACCCGGGAATCGCGACCGCGGTACCCCGGTACTTCCACTCATCATCGTTTCGCCAGGAATGGGTGGACCGGCGCACGCGGCTGATCCGGTCATGGACGGCTCCGGTGCTGTTGCTCCAGGGCGCCCACGATCCCCTGCAGCCACGAGAGTTCTACGAAGACCCAGCGCTACTGGGCATGCTGCCACCCGGTAGCGACCTGCATCTGTTCGACACCGGGCACTTCTGGCCGTTCGAGGCGCCACAGGAAACGGCCCACGTTGTGGCTGAATTCTGCGACAAAGTGTTTTCGACACCGGCCCACACATCGAGCCTCTAGCGTCGACCCACGTTCTGGCCGAAGTGCCACCGCTACCGCCGTGTCCCGGTCCCACTTCGCCGACATTGAACACTACATATTAAGGGTGGCTGATGCTCAGCAAGAGAATTGTCGGTGCCTGGCAACTGGTCTCATACACGGTTCAGAGCACCCACGACGACGCAACGTTTTATCCACTGGGCGCTGACGCCGTCGGGCTGATCGTGTACACGCACGACCAATACATGTCGGCGCAAATCATGCGGCGTGAGCGAAACCACGCCAGCCCCCCATCAGCCGACACGCGAGACTACCTCGCTTACGGAGGCCCCTACCGGGTCGACGAGCAGAGCGGTGTGATCCATCACGACGTGGCGGTCTCATTGATACCGGACTGGCTCAATACGACGCAGCTGCGCCGCGGAACCCTCGACGACGATCGGCTCACTCTGCTGGCCGACGTACCTGCCGGCGAGGTAACCATACGAGCGACTCTGGTGTGGGCGCGCGCCCAATCATGCGCTGTGCATTGACCACGGCGCGGGATGAGCACCCACCAGTGCCAGCCCCATCTTGACCGCAGCCCCGTGTCGGTGTCTTCAACCGCATGTCGATATTCGCAATGGTCGCTGCCCCGGATGTGGACCCGCTTCGGCTCGTCCACATCCGGCGGCCGGGCCGTGACCCCGACCAGCGAGCGGATAAAAGCATTTCCGCGGCCTGACTACCGCGATCGAGATCGATCGGTCAGATCACAAACCGCGTCGGGTGGGGAAGACCGGCAGCGCCGAGCGATGTATTTCATGGGCACCGCGGTTCGGCCTCGGGTTGCAGCGCGCCGGGAGTTGCAGTGAACGGCTCTTTCCGATACCGCCGTCAATTCCGGTGCTGCCCGGCTGCCTAGCGTCGCGGCGCCGCTTGCGTTTGCCCGCCCCGCCGGCGCCGCCGTTCACGTGACTGCCACCCCGTCAGCAGTGGGCGCCAAGGCCGCCGCACCCGCGGCTACGGCCAACCGGAATGCCGGCGGCTACGGACGCCTAGGGTTGCCCGTCGATGCCCTGCTCGCCGGCCAGGCTTCCCGCCTTTCCGCCGGTTCCCGGGTCTCCTGGGGTCGGGCCGATTCCGCCGTTGCCGCCATTGCCGCCGTTGCCGACCAGCACCGCATTGCCGCCGCTACCTCCGATACCACCCTTCAACCCGGAAAACTGGCGGGCTTCGCCGCCGGCTCCGCCTGAGCCGCCGTTGCCCAACAGGAAGCCGGCCGTGCCGCCGTCCCCACCATCCCCGCCGGGTGCTGCGGCCCCGACACTTGATTGACCGGCGCCGCCACCACCGCCGCAGCCGAACATGCCGGCGGCGCCTCCGGACCCGCCGCTGCCACCTTGCCCGAAGCCTACGAACGTTACGACACCGGCGCCACCGCCGCCGCCGGTGCCGCCGTCGCCGAACAGAGCGCCTCCATCACCGCCCACGCCGCCGACTCCGCCGCCGACGGGGCCGCTGCCGCCGGTGCCGCCGGCGCCGCCGGTGCCCAACCACGCGCCAGCATGGCCGCCGGCACCGCCGGCCCCGCCCGTCCCAGAGCGGACATGTCCGCCAGTGCCGCCGGTACCCCCGGCGCCGGCGAACATACCGCCAGTTCCGCCGGCGCCACCGTCTCCGCCGGCGCCGCCTGAAGCCCCAGTTCCGCCGGCACCCCCGTTGCCGCCACCGGCACCAACGAGCCCGCCGAGCAGACCGCCGGAACCGCCGGACCCGCCGGTGCCGCCCGCGAAGCCTCGGCCGCCGACGCCGCCGTCACCACCCGCGCCCCACAACCCGCCTGCCCCACCGGCCCCACCGACCCCACCGGCCCCACCGACGCTCTGATTGAATCCTCCGGTGCCGCCGGCTCCTCCGTTGCCAGCCAGCCACCCGCCCGCACCCCCGCCGCCGCCGGCCGTTCCTCCGCTAGTCGCACTGCCGCCCGCGCCGCCGGTGCCCCCGGTGCCCCCGGTGCCCCACAAACCTGCAGCGCCACCGTGACCGCCATTCTGGTTCGCCGCGCCGCTTCCGCCAGACCCGCCGTCACCGAGGAGCCAGCCTCCGGGTGTGCCGTCAGCTCCGCTACCTGGCGCCGCGGGCGTACCGTTCCCGACCAAGGGCCGTCCGCTCAGGTCCTCAAAGGGCGCATTTATCGCAGCAAGCGCATTTTGTTGTAGGACATGCCAAGTGGAGTTGCTGGGTCCCGCGTTGAAACCGTCGCGACCAAGCACCGCGCCGGCGGCGCCGCCGACGCCCGTGCCGCCGATGGTGGTGCCCAGTCCGCCAGTACCGCCGTTGCCGCCGTTACCGATCAGCACGCCGGCGCCGCCATTACCTCCGGCGCCACCGGCCATTGTGCCGCTGACACCGCCTTGTCCGCCGGACCCGCCGTTGCCCAGGAGCAAGCCGGACTTGCCGCCGTCCCCGCCGCCCCCACCCACACCGCTGAAGGCGAATCCGCCGTCTCCGCCAATCCCGCCGTTACCCACTAACCCCGCATAGCCCCCCATGCCGCCAGCCCCACCATGAGCAACTCCGAACGCACCGACGCCGCCGGCGCCACCGTTGCCAACTAAGGCACCACCGTTGCCGCCAGCACCTCCCGCGCCGCCGGTCTGGCCGGTTTCCGCTCCTGCGCCGCCGGTGCCGCCAGTTCCTCCGTTGCCGAACAACCCACCGCCGTTGCCGCCCGCCCCGCCAACACCCCCCTGGCCACCGTTGCTGGCACCGCCCGTCCCGCCGGACCCGCCGGCACCGGCAAACAGACCGCCGTCACCACCGGCGCCCCCAACTCCACCACCGCCGACGGTCTGAGATTCGCCGCCGACACCGCCCGCTCCACCGCCGGCGCCGACCAGCCCGCTGAGCAGCCCGCCGGTCCCCCCCGCACCCCCAGTTCCTCCGTTCATTTGTCCGTATCCGCCAGACCCACCAACGCCGCCCGCGCCGAACAGTCCGCCGGCGCCGCCGGTTCCGCCCGTCCCACCGGTACTGAACATCGACGTGGCGCCGCCGCCGGCCCCACCCGCGCCACCCGTGCCCCACAACCAGCCTCCGGCGCCGCCGTGTCCGCCCGCCCCGCCCTCCAGCACCGACAGATTGCCCAAACCGCCCGCTCCGCCGGCCCCCCCGTTCCCAATGAACCCCGCGGCTCCGCCGTTTCCGCCGGCGACCCCAGCCGTCCCTGATCCGCCCGCTCCACCGTTGCCGATGAGCCAGCCCCCGGCCGCGCCATCGCGCCCGCTCCCTGGTGCGGCGTCGGCGCCATTGCCGATCAGCGGTCGACCGCTGATCGCCGTCGAAGCTGCGTTTACGCTGCTGAGAAATTGTTGCAGGGGAGAGGCGCTGGCGGTCTCGGCGCTGGAATAGGCGCTGGCGCCGGCACTGAGCGCCGAGACGAACTCCTGATGGAAGGCCTCAGCTTGCGCACTCAACGCTTGATAATGCTGCGCCTGGGTGGAGAACAGGGCTGCGATGGCAGCCGAAACCTCGTCCTGGGCGGCAGCCGCGATAGCTGTCGTCGGACCTGCCACAGCGGCGTTGGCAGCACCAATCACCGATCCAACGTTGCCCAGTTCGGTTACCGCGGTGCTCATCATCTCCGGCGTCACCATCACGTATGACATCGTCAGTTCCTCTCATAGACCGTCTCAGGCCGTGCGGCGTCGCGCCGGCAGATTTATGATGAAATCATCACATACGATGAAATATTCTGTGCACTTTTCTGAAGAGTTCTTCAGCAAAGCGCCTCGCTATCGCCCTTGAGGGTCCTTCCTATAGGGGCTTCGATCAGGTACGACAGCCCGCACTCTCGAGCGAACGATCAGTTCATCCCCAAGTTGAGCGAAGGAGTACTGCCGAGTGCACGGAGGCCACAAA
Organism: Mycobacterium sp. NGS49; assembly: GCF_059812565.1. Lineage (NCBI taxonomy): Bacteria > Bacillati > Actinomycetota > Actinomycetes > Mycobacteriales > Mycobacteriaceae > Mycobacterium > Mycobacterium sp. NGS49. Next base: position 22,943 of record NZ_JCALCX010000049.1, read on the forward strand.
CCACCAACCCAGCGCGCGGTGCCGATATGGCGAGTGACTAGCACCAGCTTCACCTGATCTGCCATGCTGTCTCCATGATCAAAATGAAGATTTATTCAGTTATGTTTTGGGTGGGCGAAGCCGCTCGGCACCACCTCGCTCTCCTCCGCCAGCGAATGATTCCGCCTCCGGCAGCGTTGCTGGAGATGATTCTGGCGGCATGGTCAGCGCAGGCAATCGCCACCGCCGCCGACCTCGGTATCGCCGATGCGCTAGCGAAGGGTCCCCTATCGGTCGAGGAGCTGGCTGCCGCGGTAGGCGCCGACGCCGACGCCGTCGGCCGACTCCTCAGGGCGCTGATCGGACGCGGCATATTTCGGCAGCATCGCGACGGCCGTTATGCCTTGAACCCGCTCGCAGATGCGCTTCGTAGTGACGCAAGGCAGTCGGTGGCCGCAATGGCCAGATGGGTCGGCAATTCACAGGAACGCGAGCACTGGAACTTGCTCACCCAAGCGATCCGTAGCGGCCATGGCGTGGTTGAGGAACTACGCGGAAAGGCGTTCTTCGACTATCTGTCTGATGAACCAGAATTGGCGGCAATTTTCAACCGTGCCATGACGTGCACCTCCGAACTCACCGTCGCACCTGTCGTCGATGCCTATGACTTCAGCGAGTTTGGGACCGTGGTCGACGTCGGCGGCGGACACGGTCGACTGCTGGCCGCAATCTTGGCCGCGACGCCGAAGGCGCACGGCATCCTGTTTGACCAGCCGCAAGTCGTCGCCGGTGCGCCGGCTGTCCTCTCGCAACACTCCGTACTTGACCGAATACAAATCGCAGAGGGATCATTCTTCAACGAAGACTTGCCAAGCGGTGGCGACGCTTACGTGTTGAAGCTCATCATTCACGACTGGCCCGATGACGAAGCGTTGCGGATCCTTCGCAACGTGCGCCTGGCGGCCGGCGTCGGCAAAAAGGTTTTAATCGTCGAGCAGGTAATCCCCGCGCACAGTCGCGACTCCCTGGGCAAATGGTTGGACCTGGAAATGTTGGTCCTTGGTTCGGCCCGCGAGCGCACCGCCGCCGAGTACGAGCGACTGTTGGCGGGTTCGGGCTTTCGTTTGACGCGGGTGGTTAACACAGCATCACCTTTTGTCGTCATCGAGGGGATGGCGATCTAGACATCACATCTCCCAGCGGCAAGCGGCGCGACCCCTTGCAGGTCTCGGACGGCAGTTCGACGCCTAACACACCCTGCGATTGACCTGAACGAACGTACCCAAAACGACGTTTGAACTTCATATCTAGTACGAAGAAATCATCAATTACCGAGCAACTACCGGCCGCCTGCGGCACCGGCTTTTGCCGTCGTCGACTTGTGGGTCGGGCGGGGATGCCGCGGGCGGATGCATCGCGCCACCGCATTTCGGGCGACCGACAGGTCTAGCACCGGCGCCGCAGACAAAGCTCCTACCGCCAACGTTGACTGGCGGCGTCAGTTGGCCTGATCGAACTCCCCTGGTGACAGGAAAAGCACTTTGTCGTCGATACCGACTCGGTGTTCGGAGTTCGCAGAGGAGTACTCGGCTGCCGGGTGCGACGACGGGGGCTGAACTGCCGCCTGCAACTGACTGAGGCCATCACCAAGCGGCAAGCTGCATAAACGGTGAGCTTCGGCCGCAGACATCCCCCACATCCTCAACAAGTCTTCTGCAACTTGGTCGGTAGTCTGCGCAGCGTCGCGGTCCGGTTCGGCCTGCAGCAATTCGCCCAAGCCCAGGATCACTCCCGAGGCAACAGCCATCGCCAGTTTCGGATCTGCCACCAGAAGTCTGCCGGCAGCCGCCGCGGTCGCGATGTCACGCTGGGCGCGCGGCGCGAGCCCTCGGTCTGCGTTGATCAGAGCCAATCCGTGATTGAGGACGATGCGGCTTTCGGGCTGACGAAACATCCGTCCAGTCACCCGGAAACTGAAAGCGAACCTTTCTGCCGGATCGGCAATTGATGCGGTGAGCGCGTCGAGCAATGCCCCGTGGGCGTCGAGCACCTCGTTCATGGCCGTCTCGAACAGCTCTTCTTTGGTTTCGAAGTGGTTGTAGAACGAGCCCACTCCGACGTCCGCGTCTTGGCTGATGTCCTGAATAGGCACGTTGAGTTTGCCAGCGGCCATGAACCTTTGCGCGGCCGCGATGAGGGCAGCGCGGGTGCGCTGCTTCCGCCTTTGCAGGCGGTTGGATGGATTGTCGACTTCTGCCACTGTTAGCTCCCCCCGTCTAGGGCGACGAACACCACAGCACAGTGTACCTCGGTTCTGAATAATCCCTCATAAGCCTGGAGGAAACGGGCCGCTTAACCCCCGTTCGCCCCCACGTTGGGGACCGCCCTCAGACTGTGGATCGTGGCGCCTCAGCGCTGGCCACGCCGAGGGGGCTCATTGAGCATCTAGCCGGGCGCAGCGCCCGCTGGCCAGCGATTAGCTTCCGGTACCCATCTTCGGCCGATCGCAGCGCAGGCAGCAAACACCGCCCGCCGAGGGCGCGCAACCGGCGTCCTGTCTGTGGCCGGAGAGCTATCCGACGCCGGTGCGGGGGATCACGCTTGGGCGGTTTTGCACGACATGCGGGCTTGCGCCGCCGCGGCCCATCATCGCGCTGGGCATTCCCGCCCCGCCACCGCCTGCTCCCATCGGCATGGGCATCATTGGCATGCCACCACCCATACCGCCAGCAGCAGCTGCCGCTTGTGCGAGTTCGGGCGCGTTGGCTCCCAGCCCCGACATGGCCGTGCTGGCCATCGCCTTGGGCATCGATCCTTGCCAGGTCGGAGGCACCGACATCGCCCCTACCATTCGGGCGCTACCCAGGTTTGCCGACATGGCCCCTAGGCCGGCGCCGGCGCCAAGCCCCTTGCCCCCCGCAGTGAGGTCCCCGACAAGTTTCGGCACGTCAGCGATTCCTTGGGTGGCGCCCGCCAGTCCGGCTGTGCCCATACCCGCGCCCTGGCTGACCTGCATGAGCGGGCCAATCAGCATGCTGGCAGGCATCGCGGCAAACTGGACTAACGATGACAGCGAAGAAAGCGGCAGCGCCGCAGCCGCGGACTGCACACCGGCAAGCACTTCTGGCACCATCGCGGACGTTCCGGCTATCAATGGACTCGCCGCGGCAGATGCCGACGTCGCCAGGCCGCTCAACTGCGCACCAACGTTCGCGGCTAACCCGGCCAGGTCGGCCGGGGGTACGGCAAACGGCGTCAAGCTCGCAGCCACCGCGGTGGCGCCGCCATGATAACTGACCATCGCGGCCACATCCTGGGCCCACATCTCCACGTAGTCGAACTCGTTGGCAAAGATCGCCGGAGTGTTGAGCCCCAAAAAGTTCGTCGCAATCAGAGTCTCTAACGACACCCGATTAGCCGTCACCATCGCCGGATGCACCGTCGCCGCTAACGCCGCTTCAAACGCGGACGCCGCGGCGCGCGCCTGCCCAGCTGCGGACTGGGCCTGCGACGCCGCCAGGCTCAACCATTCCACATACGGTGTCGCTGCAGCCGCCATCAAAGCCGACGCCGGCCCGCCCCACGAACCTCCGACCAGACTGGTAACCGTCGAATCAAACGACGACGCCGACGCCGCCAAGTCTGCTGCCAGACCCTCCCATCCGGCCGCAGCCACATGCAAATAGCCAGACCCGGCCCCGGCGAAAATGCGCGCCGAGTTGATCTCTGGTGGCAACCACGCAAAATCCAAAATCATCGCATCTCCAACTCTGCCAGCCGATTCAACGGCACCTACACTGATTCATCGCGTTCTCTGCACGGCGATCCAGCCCACGGCCGGACCCCGCAGGACACCGCACAGTCAAGTCCTTCGACCAAGTGGGTCGTTCAACGGCGACGATGCGGCGGCTGCCCAGCGGGATCGGGACCCGCTTCGGGGTGGGCAGCACGCCACATCGTCTTGAATGTGGCGGCTGCCCAGCGGGATCGGGACCCGCTTCGGGGGGGTGGGGCAGCGCGCCACATGGTCTTCGGAAAATCGCGGTGGCGTTTGATCAGCATTGCAACGCAGCTTCGCGGTGGCTCCTCGCCGGATCTTTTGTCATTCCTAACACCGCTCACTTCTGTCCGAAAATCCCAGACTGGTTGTCGCCCTGGTTGAACGCGCCCGCATCCCTGGTGCCCGAGTTCCCAATGCCGGAGCTATTGGATCCTGACTGCCAGAAGCCAGAGCTGAATCCTGTGGACGCCGAGATACCGACACCGGAATTGCTGTGGCCCGAGTTGGCAATCCCGGTGTTGCCGTGGCCGGTGTTGAGAAATCCTGTTTGGCCATCACCGGAATTGCGGAAGCCCGAACTGTCGTCGCCTGTGTTCTGAAAGCCGGATGCCCCATGGCCGGCATTATTGAACCCCGAGCTGCCAGCGCCTGTGCCGAATCCTGACGAGTTAACACCGACAGGCGTCATGTTGCTACCCAGGCCCGTATTCAGGTTGCCCGAGTTGAACATGCCGGTGTTGGTATGACCCGCGTTCCCGAAGCCCGTGTTTACGTCGCCCGAATTGAAGAATCCCGTGTTTGTTCCGCTGGTGAATGTTGCGCCGCCCGAATTGAACCCGCCGGTATTGTCGAGGCCCGCATTGGCCAATCCTAGGTTGCCTGAACCCGAGTTTCCGAATCCCACGTTGTGGCTACCGGCATTGCCGGAACCTGTGTTCAGTTCACCTGAGTTACCGAAACCGGTGTTAATTGTGCCGGAGTTCCAGAAGCCGGTGTTGAGTTCACCGCCATTACCAAAGCCGAAATTTCCGCTGCCGGAGTTGAAAAAGCCGAAATTGCCGTCGCCAGAGTTGAAAAACCCTACGTTGTTGCTTCCCGAGTTGCCGAAACCCAGGTTATTGCTGCCGGAGTTGAGCGAGCCAATCCCGACCTGGTTGTCGCCGGTGAGCCCGAATCCAATATTGTTCGAGCCACGATTGCCGAATCCGAAGTTGTTGTCACCGATGTTTCCGAACCCGATGTTGGAGAAGCCGCGGTTAGCACTGCCGAAATTATAGGAGCCGAGGTTTCCGTCTCCGAAGTTGATGCTGCCGATGTTTCCGCCGCCAAAATTACTGTTGCCGTCTAGGTTTCCGAAACCGAGGTTCCCACTGCCGAGGTTGCCACTGCCGAAGTTGAGCCTGCCCCGATTTCCCCAACCGGGATTCATATTCCCAACATTTCCACTACCCAGATTGGCAAAACCGTAGTTGCCGCTGCCCAGGTTCAGATTCCCCATATTCCCGCTACCCGGGTTCAAAGTGCCGATGTTGCCGCTGCCGAGGTTGAACGAGCCGATGTTTCCACCGCCAAGATTCCAACTGCCCATGTTCCCAAGACCTGTGTTAACGGCGAAGGAAGGCTGGGCCTGCGCCGCAGTCGCACCACCTGACACGCTTTGCAGCGGACCGGCCGTGAGGGCACCTGCGACCACGCTCGTCACCTGGCCCAACCCAGGCAAACTCGACAAACCTTTTTGCGCTACCTCCCAGGCCGGTAACGCGGCGGCCGCTACCGACGCCGCACCGTGATACCCCACCATGGCGGTGACGTCAGCAGCCCACATCTCCTCATAGGTGGCTTCTACTGCCGCAATCGCCGGAGCATTTTGTCCAAATATGTTCGACAGCACTAACTGCGCAAAGCCAGTACGGTTGGCCGCCACCGCGAACGGATGTACTGAGGCCGCGCGCGCGGCCTCGAACGCGTCGGCCACCGCCTTGGCCTGGGCAGACGCGCCCGCAGCCCGCGCTGCCGCCAAACGCAACCATGCCGAGTAGGGCGCCGCCGCGTCCGTCATTGCCGTAGCCGCCGAGCCTTGCCAAGCCTGACCCGCCAAGCCCCAAGTCACCGACGTAAACGAATCCGCCGCCGAAGCCAAGTCTGCAGCCAATCCATCCCAACCAACTGCCGCTTGCCACATCGGCTCCGAACCGGCACCGGAAAAAAGACGCAGTGAGTTGATCTCCGGAGGTAAGACCGAATAGTTCATCGCTGCCTTTCACACTTGTCGCCGAAGCGATGCTCCCGCCCGGTGCACAACCACCGGCGCCGCCTGCCTTTGCGACCGTGGACCATCGCCTGGCAGGAAATGTAAACGAAGGTGACCACATATGTGAAGATTTCCTCATAACTGTGGCACTCCTCACATTTTCGATCGATCGAGGACCTCCACCGCGCGACGAGTACAGCTGACGCCAGCGGTCAGTGGAGGGCAACGAAGGCGGCCGAGGAGTCGCAGCGGCTGGTCGATCCCGGCCGTCAAGGTTGGAGTCAAGCCGGCATGCTCGAGGTGCTACTCGCCGGAGATGCACGAACGGAACGGCGCGGATGACGGCCGACACTGCCGAGCAGCACACACGTGACCAGCGTTGACATGCAGGGTCGACGGCATACGCGTCCTCCCCTAATCCTGATGAGTCGAGACACGTCGAGCACCTGGCCTTGCCCTAGACATCGGCCGAACAGATTTGAGTGTTTGTAACTGACGTTTGGCTCTCATATGACACTATCTTCAGTGAAGGTATGGGAAGGGTCCGGTTTCGGTGATTGCTGCCCGCGTGTGCTCGTAAGCTGCCTGCGCGACGCGGCATCCCGCGACCTGTCGCCTGCCCTGTCGCGTTTTGTGAACGAAAGGCAATGACATGGCGAATCTAGTGGTGGCACCGGACCTGGTCAGCGCGGCGGCCAGGGATCTGGCCAGTATTCGCTCGCTCGTGGACACCGCAAACGAGGGGGCAGCCGCCACCACAACGGACTTGCTGGCGGCGGGCGCCGATGAGGTGTCAGCGGCCACTGCAGCTTTGTTCGGGGCTTACGGTCGGGCGTACCAATCCTTGAGCGCCCAGGCTTCGGCATTTCACTCCCACTTCGTGGCGGCGTTGCATGCCGGTGCCGGTTCCTACGTGGCTGCCGAAGCCGCGGCTGCCTCACCGCTGCAAAGCATGCTGGACGCGATAAATGCGCCCGTTCAGGCGGCGACCGGGCGCCCGCTGATAGGCGACGGCGCCAACGGGGCCCCGGGCACCGGAGCGTCCGGCGGTTCCGGCGGTTGGTTAGTCGGCAACGGCGGAGCAGGCGGGTCAGGTGCACCAGGTGTCGGCGGGAAGGGCGGTGCCGGTGGGGCCGGCGGATTGATTGGTAACGGCGGGGCCGGCGGGGCCGGTGGGTACTCAGCAGTTGGCGCGGGCGGCAGCGGCGGAGCCGGCGGGAACGCGGGACTGATCGGAGCAGGAGGTGCCGGCGGTGCCGGTGGCTTATCCACGGTGGCCGGCGCCAACGGCGGGTCGGGTGGCGCAGGCGGCAACGCCGGAGCGTTCTTCGCCGGGAGCGGTGCCCTCTTTGGCGCGGCGGGAGTCGGCGGCACGGGCGGCGCCGGAGGGGTCGCAGGTTCTGGCGGCATCGGCGGCGCTGGCGGCGCCGGCGGGGCCGGTGCACTTTTTGGCGTCGGCGGTGCCGGCGGCGTAGGCGGATGGGGCAACGGCGGGGACGGCGGGGCCGGCGGCGCCGGCGGCGCCGGCGGCCTGTTCGGCCCGGGCGGGGCCGGCGGGGCCGGCGGATACGGACTGGGCGGCACCGGCGGTACCGGCGGTGCCGGCGGTGCCGGCGGGCTGTTCTCTGGGGGCGGGCTATTCGGCGCCGGTGGGGCCGGCGGCGCGGGCGGAACCGGCACCCTCGGCGGGGCCGGCGGGGTTGGCGGCGACGCCGGCCTGCTCTCCTTCGGCGCCGCAGGCGGCGCGGGCGGCGCCGGAGGTGAAAGCTTGCTCGGTAGTGCAGGCGCGATCGGCGGAGCCGGCGGAGCCGGCGGTGACGCCGGCCTACTCTTCGGTGCCGGTGGCACCGGCGGGGCCGGCGGGTTTGGAGTCTCCGGCGGGGGGACAGGGGGGGCAGGGGGCAAAGCAGGCCTGCTGTTCGGTTCCGGCGGGGCCGGCGGAGCCGGCGGTGCTGCCACCGACCTGATCCCGGGCGCAACCGGCGGAGCCGGAGGGACCGGCGGCGCAGCCGGCTTGATCGGCAACGGCGGGAACGGAGGTAACGGCGGCGCCAGCGCGGCGGCGAGTGGCACTGGCGGGGCCGGGGGCGCCGGTGGCAGCGGCCTCCTGATCGGCAACGGCGGTAATGGCGGCAATGGCGGTAACGGCGCGACCATCGGTACTGATGGCACCGGCGGCGTCAGCGGGCTACTGCTGGGCCTTGACGGATCCAACGCCCCTGCCAGCACGTCGCCGCTGCACACTCTGCAGCAACAGATACTCACCGCGGTCAACGAGCCCGTACAGATAGTGACCGGGCGGCCCCTGATCGGCAACGGCGCCAACGGCGCCAACGCGGCTGCTGGGACCGGATCCGACGGCGGAGCGGGAGGGTGGTTATTCGGTAACGG
>NZ_JCALCX010000005.1:0-279690 GCF_059812565.1 Mycobacterium sp. NGS49
GGATAACGCTCGGTGGCGCGGCATCGCACAATCCGATCACTTGCCTCCCGGAGGACCGGCAGGGTCACCGTCTACAAATACGAGATCTCACGACGGCTTCCGTGGACCCAACTGCACTGACCACCTGCTGGCGGCTCTCGGTCAGACTGCGCCGGGGTCGGTGCTTGGTCAGTGAACTCTGCCAGCCCGGCGTGTCGGGATTGGCCCGCCTCTCCCACTAGGTATTCGGAGCCATCGACACGCCTGCCCTGCGCGGAACGGTCAGATGTGCTCAACCCCGAACTCCTCGCAATAGGTGTCGATGAAGTGACTACTTCTTGTGTTGGCGGTCGAGCTCCGCGCCGAAACAATGGCCGCTCGCGGCAGAATCTCATTGACACGCTTGAGTTCTCGTATCTTGTGCCCGAGCGCCTTGACCCGCGCCGACTCCGCGGTGGAGATACCGGGCGCATACCCATGGGCGCGCACCATGCGCATCGCAGCAGCTTTCTCATCAGAGATATATCGACGCGCCGTGGGCTTACCCGGCGACTGTTCCTTCGGCGCATCTGCATCCTCGTTTCCAAGGTCAGGAGCCTCGAAGATTTCCGGGCGATTCAGAGGGTCATTTACAAGTTCTGATCATGGCTCTGCAAAATACTTACAGGCGCTTCAGTGTATTGCGCCTGCTCCGAATACTTAGAGCCTGTGTGCAGTTGGGGCCCATGCCTTTTGGCCTCGCGATATTGCGGCACGAGTTCGAAACCGCTTGGATTGCCCTGAATGCGTTGTTGCTGCGGTGCACCAGTTCGCTGCACTGGCGGTTCCATGCACGGGCCGCGCCGGCGGCGCCCGTCACGATGTCACCCGTGAAAAGAGTTGTTTGCGGTCTCATTTCGTCTAGCACCGGGTGGCGTTTGTCCTAGCTGCTGGCAGGTCGGCGACCATCCACGTGTGATCGGCAAGGCATCTCATTGACATATCAATGAGCTGCTCATAGCGTCGGCGAAATGCGAACCAGAGTCGCCGAGATGCTCGGTGTTGAGTTTCCCATCTGCGCTTTCAGCCACTGCCGCGATGTGGTTGCCGCGGTGACCAACGCAGGCGGATTCGGCATCCTCGGCGCCGTCGCGCACAGCCCCAAGCGACTGGAAAGCGAGCTGGCCTGGATCGAGGAGCGAACCGGCGGCAAGCCCTTTGGAGTGGACTTGCTGTTGCCGCCCAAGTATGTCGGCGCGGAGCAAGGTGGGATTGACGCAGGACAGGTCCAGGAGCTGCTCCCCGAAGAGCACCGCGCGTTCGTCGACGACTTGCTGGTTCGCTACGGCATCGCACAGCCTGCCGAACAACATCGGCCGAGGTCCCCGAGTAGACTCAACATCTCGCCCGGGGGCTACGAGCCGCTGCTGGACGTAGCCTTCTCCCACCGGATCCGGCTCATCGCCAGTGCGCTGGGTTCGCCGCCGCGCGACCTTGTCGAGCGCGCGCACAATCAGGATGTGCTGGTGGCCGCCCTGGCGGGCACCACGCAACACGCGCGACGGCACGCCGCCGCAGGCGTGGACATGATCGTCGCGCAGGGCACCGAGGCCGGTGGCCACACGGGCGAGGTGGCGACCATGGTCTTGGTCCCAGAAATCGTAGATGCCGTCGATCCAATTCCCGTGTTGGCCGCCGGCGGAATCGCCCGCGGTCGCCAGATTGCGGCGGCAGTGGCCTTGGGCGCCGAGGGCGTGTGGTGCGGGTCGGTGTGGTTGACCACCGAAGAAGCCGAAACGCCCGCGGTGGTCAAAGACAAGTTTCTGGCCGCCACGTCGTCGGACACCGTGCGATCGCGGTCGCTGACCGGCAAACCCGCGCGCATGCTGCGCACGGCGTGGACCGACGAGTGGGAGCGCCCCGACACTCCCGACCCGCTCGGCATGCCGCTGCAGACGGCGCTGACCGGCGACTCACAGCTACGCATCAATCAGGCCGCCAGTCAGCCCGGCGCGAAGGCTTGCGAGCTCGCGACCTACTTCGTCGGCCAGGTTGTCGGTTCACTCGACCGCGTGCGGCCGGCGCGCGCGGTGATACTCGATATGGTCGAGGAGTTCATCGACACCATCGGGCAGCTAGGTGCCTTGAGTCATTAATTGTGGTGCAGTAGTTGCCCTTCGTTAGCCAGGATTTGGTCGGCGGGCTTGGTCCACACGTAGGGGCGCGGGTTGTCGTTCTAGGGGTCAATCCAGGCCCGAATGTCTTCTGGAGTTGACGCACCGAAGTGTGGATGCACGGCGTAGCTTGTTGGTGCGTTGCACGCCCGGACCCCCGGACACCATCGACTACCACAGCCCCAGGTGATCGACCATCGGCCGTGTTGACAAATGGGTGGCAGCCTTGCGCGTGCTGTCCTGCGTCGCGGTGATCAACTCGTTGATCACCGCATCGCCCACCACCCGTGTCGGGCCTCGCCGCGGCTCATCCCCCGGCCCATCGAGTCGGTTTTTGGCGGACCGGTTACGCCAGCGCCGTGGCGTACCAATCGCTGAGCCCAGACATTGGGAAACTCGGCATTGGAACCACCATCGGCTGCCGCCAACAGGCTTGCGAGCGCATCGCCAACTCCGCCGCACTATTGCGGCGCGGCGCCCACCCCTTTCAACTCGGCTCGTTCGTCACCGGTCCACACAATCTCTACAGCCCGCGGATTGGGTACAGCTCAGTCTCACAACCTGATCGGAATAAATGACGCAGGACACTAGCGGGTCTCGACGATCGGCAATCGAAACCTGAGCCTCATGGCCGCGGCAAAAATGCTCGCCCGCAAGGGCTTTCACCGCACCGCGATCGAAGACATCTCCTCGGACAGTCACCCAACGTTCGGCTCCCGCGGGCGGCAGGGTTGGCGTCATCCGCGAGCCGATCGCGCGCGGGCGGCTGGGACACATTCTCGCCAGCGCTGCGGGCTGCGGAAGACACCCATGGCGCGTCTATAGCGCAAATAAGTGCGCTGGGCGCTTGCTGATAAGACCCCATTTGCACAGCTCAGGGCGCTCGAAGCTGGGCGAAAGTTGTGAGTGCGCGTAGTGAAAGCATAAAGATTCGGGAACCGGGGGTCCGTCAGTTGACCGAGTCGGGTGGGTCGTGCATCATCGTTCGAGTAAGCACCTCGTTAAGTGAGGCGGCTGCACGAACATCGGCCGCTGTCCCCGAACGTCGGGTCAGGACAGCTCTTCCCGGCTTGAGGGTCGAGCCCAGGTTGCTTCCGGTTTATCGGACGTTGTCGTGTAGTGCCAAACCTCTGACGGGTGGGGTGTGGGATTTCCGGCGGGTAGTCGGCATCTCCGCGCTCCGTGGAGTAGGCCAATCGTGCGGATGCGCGCACGCGTCGTGACCGTGAGGAGGTGAGGGACGCATGAGTTCCGATGATAGTCCGGAGCGATATCCGGGCTTGGTTTCGTCCCTTTCCGGTCTCTGGCGCGACGTTCTCAACTGATCGTCGAGCAATATAGCGTACCTAGATCGCAACCGGACCGGACGAGATCACGTCAGTCCACACATCCTCGCTCGATTGGGTCTAGGAGGCGATCATGACCGCTGCCATGCACGACGAAGTAGTAACCGTAATTTCCGCGCCCCACCTGCACGTAGTGCGCGACGACACCCCCATTGCGGCCCTCGCGCCCAAGAGGGCGACGCGCCGGACTTGTGGCCAGCACATCGGCGCCGGGGGGGATCCGCTGGTTGACGGGGTCGCTCGCTTGCTGAGCATCCCAATGCGTCACATGTACGCCGCACTCTGGCGCATTGGTGTGCTCGAAATCCAGGTTTAGCCAACGGATTCTGAGCAATCGCCCCTCAGCGGATTAGTGCGTCCGGCCCCCTTGGAGCTGGATTACCGACGCGGCCGAGTCCGGCCGCTTGAGGCAAACGTCGCAAACGTGGCTCCGCCCAGCCTGGCCGGCGCCGCAGCAATTGGTCTAGACCGAGGCATCGCATTGCGGCCCGCCCGGCGGGGAAGCTACGTTGCTTGAGTAAAGCCTTCACCCTAGAGTGTTGTCCATGGCCGAGGACATCTATTTGCTGCATCCTGACTTGCTAGATTTGGTACCTTTTCGCAATTCGCTGACCACCAGGCTGCTGAATAAACGCAATCATGAGACATTGGTAGATGACCCGGCTAACGACCCGCGTCTCAGTGTGGTTGTGCGATCGTATAACGAAGCTGTCAAGTTAGAGCAGTTTTTTGAGGACTTAGACAAGCAGATCTATAGCAGCGAGATCGAGGTGATAGTCGTTGATAGTGGGTCGAGCGACAGAAGCCCCGAGGTTGCAAAACATTACGGAGCAGAAATAGTAAATCTGCCGCAGATTGAGTTTACGTACCCCAAATCGCTGAATTTAGGCGTGGCGGCGGCCAGTCACGATGTGGTCTACGTGACTGTCGCGCACACCAGGTTTGCCAGCGCCTACAACCTGCACGCGGGCGCTCGACACTTTCATCACAACGAGGATGTCGCAGGCGCATACGGTGTGACCTTGCCCAATGAAGGTGCTTCGTTCGTTGAACGATGGGGGGCGGCGACTGGCATGAACGTGTGGCTGGCCAGGCCGACGCGGCGGACCAAGAAAGTTAGTCCCGGCGTTCTCAGCGCGACTAACGCGATGATTGCCAAACCGGCATGGGAAGAACTCGGCGGTTTCGATGATCGCTATCAAGCGGGCGGCGAAGATACAGCGCTCGCGAAGTCCATGCTGCAAAATGGGTATGACGTTGTACAGGAACCGGCAATGACCGTTCATCACTCTCATGGATTGGACTTAAAGGATTCTGTTAAACAAGCCATTCACCAGATTCAGATTCTCGGAGAACCACAGCAGTTCGATAGACAGAGGTTGTTGAAGCGTCGACCTGATTTGAGGAGTAGCAGGCATGAGTAAGGCCTCTTGCCGCACGGTACCTCAATGGTATGGAAGATAAGCTGAGCGGCGCCGAAAATGTTTGTGCGTAAAATAATTTCGCTTGATGATGGCCGATAAATTCCCGGCGAAGTTGTATTTCTGGCAAAGTTTCGCGCGGGTGGTGACCAATTATTGTCGTCGTGGACAAGCTCGGGGTCGTCTCACCGACGCGACGGCAGGCCCGCGCCGGCAAGGGACTGCAGTGTCAGACGCTGGCCGCGAGCCCACTGGCCCCCTCGCCAGAATCGCCGTGGGGTGGGTGCTGCCCGGTGTACGGTCATCTCATGTCCGTATTGATTACGGTCCCGGTGTTCGGCCAGCATGAGTACACACACGCCCTCGTCGGTGATTTGGATCGCGAGGGCGCCGAGTACTTGATTGTCGACAACCGGGGCGACTATCCCAGGGTCAGCAATGAACGTGTCATCACACCCGGCGAGAACCTCGGCTGGGCCGGGGGGAGCGACCTCGGATTCCGAATCGCGTTCTCGGAAGGTTATTCCCATGCGATGACACTGAATAACGACACTCGCATCTCCAAGGGATTTGTGACCGGCTTGCTCGATCCGCGACTGCCCGCCGACGCGGGAATCGTCGGGCCGATGTTTGATTATGGGTTTCCTTGTGCAGAGGCTGACCCGAAACCAGAAGCCGAAAACTACATTCCGCGAACACAGTACCGGGCAGTGCATGTCGTAGAGGGCACAGCTCTGATGCTGTCGCGTGAGTGCTGGCAGGTTATCGGTGGGATGGACTTACGCACGTTTGGCCGCTACGGGTGGGGCGTCGACTTTGACCTCGAGCTCCGCGCGAAGAAGGCTGGCTTCGGCTTGTACACCACAGAGATGGCCTACATCAATCACTTTGGACGCCGGACCGCCAACAATCACTTCGGCAGCTGGCGATACCTGCTCGGTGCAAACCTGACAATGGAGCTGGCGATGCGCAAGACCCAGGGCCGCAAGTGGCGCAAAGAATTTCCGCCGGGTACGTTGTCGCGGCCGTTATGGGGCGAAGCGGTCATGAGCTATACGATGCACAGTTTTGAGGACTGATTCATTATTCGGCGATGTGAACCGCGCCGGGTTTGATTCCGGCTTCACGTTTGAGACATCGCTGGCTGGGACACCCGGAATTGAGCGTACTAGGTGGCTCTGGTATCCCTGGGGTGGGACGTAGTCCAGGTGACGCTCAACGTGCACGCGCCGATCGCGGTGGGGGTCAACGCCGAAAGGCTACCGCGAGATACTATTGATCGGCGTCACCACCGCCGAAGGCGGGCGCGGGCTGGCTGACACTCCTGCAGTCGCTGACCGCCCGCGGCCTGTCCGGGGTCGGCTTGCTCACTAACGACGCCCACGCCGGCCTGCTCTCGGCGATTGGCGCCACCCTGCCCGGAGCATCCTGGCGACGCTAACCTTCCCATTACGCCACCAACCTGATGGCCAGCGCGCCCAAGTCGTCCCGGCCTTCGGGTTGCGCACCCTTTGCATTCGGTGTTCGACCAGTTCGATTCCGAAATCGGTTGCCGCGCAATATGACCGGATCATCGATGCGCTGGCCGACAACTGCCCACGGTCGACGGCCATCCCGAAGCCGCACGGCCGGATTTGCCGGCGTTTAACCCACAGACCATCGAACGTGCATCCTGGAAAGGCCTGCCCCGCTTGCCTGTTCGAACATATAGAAGATCTTCAGTCAACTACCACCGTCGCTCGGTGAGCACCTGAAACCGCCACATCACACCGGCCTCAGGCACAACCTCCAAGTCGTTATCAGACAAGCACAAGTGTGACCGATGCGCCGCAAGCGCCGACGCTAGACGTCTATCCTGGCGAATTCGTCCTGTCTATACAGTTCAACGCACTGCGCTCGTCTGACTTTGCCGCTTGTTGTGATGGGGATCGATCCCGGAGACACCAGCACTAGATCTGCCACGCTGAGCCCGTGCGACTTCGATATCGCCGAGGTAACCTCGCGCTTGACGACACTCAGCCTGTCGGCCGCGTCCTCATCCGCGTCACCCCGCTTCTTCAGTTCGATGATGGCGACCAGCTTCTCAGCACCCGCACCGCGATCCGGAACGGCTATAGCCGCGCACCGACCGGGCGTCACCTCTTGGATCGTCGCTTCGATGTCATCGGGAGAATGGTTGCGGCCGTAAACGATTAGAAGGTCTTTGATGCGGCCGATGATGAAAAGTTCTCCGTCGGAGAAGAAGCCCGAATCTCCTGTTCGCAACCAAGGCCCCTCGGGTGTGCCGTCCGACGGATTGACTATCTGCGCACGGAAGAGGCTTTCTGACACTTCAGGCTTCTGCCAGTAGCCGAGCCCAACGTTGCGGCCGTGTAGCCAGATCTCGCCGACCATTCCGTTTGGACACTCCACCCTGGTGTCCGGATCCACAATGCGCACCGTCTGTTGCTCCGGAACGCCATAACTGACCAGCGGCGTGCCGCGTGAACACCGCTTGGCCTCGCCGGCGGGCAGGAGCTCGGAGTCGAAAGAAACGATTTCCGGCGGTTCGCTCGGCGCGCGGGTTGCCACGTACACCGTCGCCTCCGCCATTCCATACGAAGGCCGTATCACTGCGGGGTCAAGATTGAAGGGGGCGAATCGCTCAGCGAAGCGCTTGAGGGTGGCGGGCTGTACCCGCTCACTCCCATTGAGAATGTGAAGCACTCCCCCGAGATCAACCCCAGCCATGTCCTCATCTGAGGTTTTCCGTGCCGCCAAATCAAAAGCGAAATTCGGCGCTGCTGTGAACGCACGCGTATTTTTTCCCATCAGGTGCAGCCACCGCGCAGGTCGCTGCAAGAATCCCACCGGACTTGTGAGTACCGCTGGAATGCCCGCAAGAACCGGCAACACGATTCCCAAAATTAAGCCCATGTCGTGATAAAAAGGTAGCCACGACACGACTGTGGTATCGGGCGGGGCCACCTTCCCGAAGGCTCGGTAGAAACCGTCCATGATCTGCTCGAAATTGGCGAAGAGATTCTTGTTCGAAATCATGACGCCGGCCGGCGTGCGCGTGGATCCTGAAGTGTATTGCAAGTAAATAGGATTCGAACCATCATCGCTCGCTGCGCGCGAGCCCGGCCGACTTGAGGAGCCCCGCCGGGAGTCCAGGTCCAGCAAGTCAACTTCGACGATCGAAGGCGGAGATTGACCCGGCTGCTGTACCTCCCCGTACCCACTGACGTAGTCGATCACCGAAGATGTCGTGAGAATGACGGCGGGAGACGTATCTCCCACGACCGAAACGGTCCGCTCATCGTGGACACCCCCATACGGGACCGAAAGCGGAACCGGGATCATTCCCGCCTGCAACACGCCAAGAAAGCCGACGACATATTCGACCCCCTGCGGCGCCAGAATAACCACCCGGTCACCGGTCGACCCGTGCTGCCTGACGTGTTCAGCGACGTTCAGCACTTGCCGATGCAACTGCGACCATGTCAGCGACTTTGCGACGCCATCCCAGTCCTGGTCGTAGTCGATGAAAGTAAACGCGGGCTGGTTAGGCACCAGACTGGCACGCTCACGCAACACGGCAGGAACCGAAGACTCAACCACGCGCTTACCCTACATTGAAGGCTCCGTTCACGACGGCAAACCGGCGTAGCCAGTGCGGGTGCGCGCAGGCCCCGGTAGGTGCGGCACCGGGCGCTTCTCCGGCGGCCAGATCTCCCCGACGTTCCAGACCGGACGCAATGGGGGTCGGCCTGCGTTTAGCCTCAGGCTTTCGCAGTGATCCATCTTCGGGTGGTGTGCCGTTGACGAATAAAAGAGCTTTGAACTGGAATAATCCGGATTACCGAAGTCTGAAAATCCGCACGAATCGGAGCACCGATCTGCTAAATACGTCTCCATCGTCGTACACGCTGTTCGGCGCGTGGGCCACCGGGTCGGGTGTTGCGTCGTAGCGGGTGCGGTTGCGTTGGCGCGTACGGCCCAGGCCACGGGTCTCATGGCCGCGCTGTCGTCGGCGTTGGCGCCATGGCGTAGACCGCTGGCCAGCCATGATCGGGGCAAGATCGGCTGACCGTCTTTGCCACCAACGCCCCCGCGGCCAGGTGCCCGACCTGGAATTACGCCGCCACCGCGGCGCCCGCTTCGAAGACCGCATCCGCACCGCCAAAGCCATCAGCCTGGCCAACCTTCTGCTCCACGGGTTCGACCCGTACCAGACCTTGTGCGCCATATTGCAACTGGCGATGCAGATGACAATTTAGTGCCAGATGATCGGCCTGCACGACCACCCGGGACGACCGGGGGAAACCAAAGTTAGGGCTGCCGCGCGGGCCGGACTAAAACCTGACTGACCGGCCCGGCCTACCACGATGAACCAACAGGCCCCTGGGAAGCAGAACCCGGCAGAAACCCGCTGGCCGGGCGAACACGACGCACGCGGACCAGGAATCGCTCAGAAAGCACCAAAATCCGAACCCGATCAGGCCTACACATCGCCAAGCGACAGATCGAGGGCTAGCCTCAATCTTTCGTCGAGGGTGATGTCGGTCGAACTCGGTGATGGGATGCGTCGTGATTTGTAGTTGGGTTCGGCGGGCGCCGCAGCCCCCACGGGCCTATGTCCAAGACCCCGGGCCATTTTTGTTCGCCAGGGTCCGTCGATCAGGTCGGCTAACACGGTTTCGGTGACTACGCTTGGGTGCGCCGAGCCCTAAAGGACGGGCCGGTTCAACCTGGCTCGCCAAGTTATCCGGGCGGCTTAATGAGGATGGCCTGCCCGCCGGTCGCCAGCCGTAGAATTTGAAGCCCTCTTTCTTGGGCAAACCGGTCGTACCCGATCTTCTGTTGGTAATGACGCGGCCATCCGTAATCGTCCATGACTACGATGCCAAAAGGCGAGATCTTTGGCCAGAAATACTCCAGCGCCGCGATTTCCGGCGCTGTGCAATTCATGTCGAGATGCAGATACGCGATTTGATCGCTGGTGACTTCTTCGAGCGTATCCGGGACTGGGCCTCGGACCAACTGAACAAAGTCCATCCTGGCGAAGTTGGTTTTCACCTGCTGAAAGCAGTCTGAATAGTCCATGTAGCCTGCATGAGCTTCTTCCTCCGGCGTCAGTTGAGATCGATCGAATCCTTTGAATGTGTCAAGGAGCCAGAAGCGTTTTCCGAGGCGCCCGAAGTCGGTGTGGGTGATGACCGCCATTGCGGTTCCGCCGTGGTCCACCCCGCACTCGACGAAGTCGCCTTCAATGGATGAAGCGTGGTGGGCGGCCCAACACAGGACATGGATGCGCCAGCGGACACTCCACCTGCCAAACGATCCGGTGGCCTTCGCGGCCGCGTAGACACGCTTGAAATCTTCTGTCGTCCGGAAATCTGCGTTAGTTGTGGTGAAAAGCCCGTCCTCATAGAAGCTGGTCCTAAGCCGCCGCGCCATGAATAGCGTGTTGGCTATCGGGTGCGGCAGATTCTGAATAAAGCTTCGCATTGGTCTCCCCTTGACTTGTTCACTGCTGCAGTTTCGCCGACGTGCAACAACCACCCGGCAGGCTGGCAACACGGGGTGACAATACTGTGGACAGACCGTTGGCAGGGAGCGCGGGGTGCTGGGTCGTACCCGAGGCACACCCCAAGCGCCCTGGGCTGCCATCCAAATTTTATTTGCCAGCCGCACTACCTCGGCGGGCTCCCATCGAGTTGTCGAAGGGCACAACGCCGGAGGCCAATATCGGTGCAGGCGACAAGTGGCACGGGACTTGCCCCCGTGTGTTGGACACGCTCAATCCTTGGAATGTGCTGGGGGAAGCGAGATGATCCAACCCGATGGCAAGCAAGAATTACCCCGATGAGTTCAAGTGTGATGCGGTCGCGCTGTACCGGGACACCGAGGGCGCGACGATCACCCAGATCGCTGCCGAGCTCGGTGTCAGTGAGGCGACGTTGTCGGCGTGGTGCAAGTCGGCCGGGTGCCGATTCGGCACCGCCGCGGCGAGGCGGTCACTGAACCCGCTGTGGGCGTTGAGACGCCGGAGGAGGAGCTGGCCCGGCTGCGCGCCGAGGTGAAGGCGTTGCGCGCCACTGAGGCTCGGTTGTCCACCGAGCGGGACATTCTGCGTTCGGCGGCAAAGCATTTCGCCGGGGAGACAAACTGGTGAGCCGCTTTCAGTTCGTCGCCGACCACTGCAACGCCTTTGAGGTGAAGTGGCTGTGTGCGGTCATCTCGATCGCGCGTTCATCGTTCTACGCCTGGCTGGCGGGTGCGCCAGGTCGTGCCGAGCGGGCTGCTGCCGATGAGGAGTTGGCCGAGCGTATCCGCGTGGTGCACGACGAGGACGATACCTACGGGGCGCCGCGGATCACCGCCGAACTCAACGACGGCGCGCCTGAGGGTGAGCGGGTCAACCGCAAGCGGGTGGCGCGGGTGATGCGCACCAACGGGATCGCCGGCCACCGCCGCAAACGACGCGTCAGGACCACCGTGCCGGATCCTGCCAGCCAGAAGGTGTCCGATCTGCTCAAGCTGGATTTCACGGCGTCGGTGATCAACGTCAAGTACGTCGGGGACATCACCTAGCTGCCGCTGGCCGCCGGTTCGAATCTCTACCTGGCCACGATGATCGACTGCTCGTCACGGCGGGTGGCGGGGCGGGCGCTCGCCGACCACATGCGTACCGAACTCATCGCCCATGCGTTGGGTGCCGCGGCTGCGTTGCGAAGCACTTTGGCCGGGGCTGTGTTCCACTCGGATCATAAAAGTCAATACACCTCAAGGGATTTCGCGACTCTCTGCGGCGAGTTGGGAATCATCCAGTCGATGGGAGCGGTGGGGTCAAGTGCCGACAACGCGTTGGCCGAATCGTTCCACCCCAGCCTCAAACGCGAAGTCCTGCGGGACCGTACCTGCTGGCCGGACGCGGCCGCCTGCCGCCGCGAGGTCTTCCGGTGGCTGACCCGCTAAACACAAAACGACGGCACTCCCACTGCCGTCATTCCAGCCCAGCCACCTACAAAAGGACGCTGACACTCGCTACGCTGCCCGAAGCCGCCTAACCACAAATCCCGTGTCCACTACACGGGGGCAAGGCCTTACTGGTGTGCTGGTGCAGCTCGATGCGTTCCGCCGCGATGATTGGGTTACAGCTTGTTTGAAATCGTCAAGCGATATCGCGAAAGGCCCGCGGCGAGCCAATCCAAGAACTAGATTAGCGCCATGACTGCGATCGGTAACCCGGCGATCTCGGTTGTAGCACCTTGCTTTGACGAGCAGGAAGTGCTGCCAGAGTTCCTGCGTCGGGTGGGGGCTACGTTGGATTCGCTGGGGGGAACCAGCGAGATCGTCCTGGTCGACGATGGGTCGCGTGACCTGACCTGGGAGGTCATGTCCAAGGCGGCGACGGAGGATCCGCGCATTGTCGCGGTCCGTTTGATGCGTAACCACGGTCATCAGCTCGCGCTGTCGGCCGGACTGGGCGTCTGTCGCGGTGAGCGGGTGCTGATCATTGACGCCGATCTGCAAGATCCGCCCGAGCTGTTGCCCGACATGATGGCGTTGATGGATCAGGGC
Organism: Mycobacterium sp. NGS49; assembly: GCF_059812565.1. Classification (NCBI taxonomy): domain Bacteria; kingdom Bacillati; phylum Actinomycetota; class Actinomycetes; order Mycobacteriales; family Mycobacteriaceae; genus Mycobacterium; species Mycobacterium sp. NGS49. The sequence continues at coordinate 12,469 of NZ_JCALCX010000005.1, forward strand.
GCCGACGTCGTTTACGGCCAGCGCCGCGAACGCGAAGGCGAGGGTGTATTCAAGCGCGTCTCCGCCAGCATCTTCTACCGCACCCTCAGCCGGGTAACCGATGTTGACATCCCTTGCGACACTGGTGACTTCCGTTTGATCACGCGTAATGTCCTCGATCTGCTGATCGCCATGCCCGAGCGCCACCGCTTCGTCCGAGGCATGGTTGCCTGGATCGGCGGCAAGCAAGTGCCGCTGGTCTACGATCGCAAAGCGAGGGTGGCAGGGAAGAGCAAGTACCCGTTCACCAAGATGGTGCGTTTCGCGTCCGACGCCGTCTGCAACTTCTCGGTGGCGCCGCTCAAGGCATCGATGATGCTCGGCTGGGTAATGGCGGCAGTTGGATTTTTCTTCGCCATATACTCGAGTGTCGGCGCGGTCCTAGGACACACGGTCCCAGGCTGGAGTTCCCTGATGGCCGCGCTCGGCCTGTTGAGCGGTATGCAGTTCCTGATGCTCGGTGCCATCGGCGCCTATCTGGGGCGGCTGTATGACGAGAGCAAGGGACGGCCGCTGTACATGATCCGCGAAACCGTGAGTTCTGCCGAACACATCACCGTGCCCACGACGCCGGCCAGTGCAATATTGGATGCGGCGGGTCGCCCGCCGCATTAGTGTGAGTGCTGTGAGTGCGGACGCCTCCGCGGGCGATAGCAAGGAGATTCGCCCGCCAGCCGGGATGGCCGGCACTCCTGGCCCGCTCTTTGGGTTGATCCGGGACCAGAGGGTCGCCTTCCTCATCGTTGGTGGCATGAATACTGCAATCGGAGCAATCTGGTTCGTGTTGTTCCTTTGGCTCTTCCCCGCAGCAGCGGTCGGATATTTGAGCGCATTAGTCTGTGCGCATTTTGCCGCGATGCTGTGTGCGTTCGTCCTCTATCGGAGATTCGTGTTCCGGGTAACCGGTCATGTGTTGCGCGATCTTGGACGATTCGAGCTGGTCAACCTCTCAACTTTAGCCTTCAATTTCGCCGTGCTGCCGGTGCTGGTAGAGGTGTTCGGTTGGCCGGTGCTGGCGTCACAGTTCGCGATTGCGGGGGTGACGGTGATGTACAGCTGGTTTGCTCACCGCGGATTCTCTTTCGGTCGCAGCCCGGCCGAACTCAGCCTCGTCAAGCAACAGCAAAACGCGCTGTGAAGCCACGCGTATCGGTAGTCGTTCCGACCTATAACAGTGTCGCGTTCATTGAGGCGACAATGCGATCTATCCTGGCGCAGACGTTCACCGATTTCGAGCTAGTGGTTTCCGATCACAGTTCGACCGACGGCACCTGGGAGGCGCTGCAGCAATTCACTGCCGACCCCCGGGTCCGCTTGAGCCAATTGGCTCGCGGCGGTGGGGCGCCGGCAAACTTCAACGCCGTCACTGACCTCGCCACGGGCGAGTTCGTCAAGCTGGTCTGCGGCGATGACCTGCTGTCGCCCGACAGCCTGGCAGACCAACTGGCGGCACTACAGGCGCGCCCGTCTGCGGTGCTGGCCGCGAGCACCCGGGACATCGTCGACGCCGCGGGCACTACGGTAATGCGCAACCGCGGGTTGGCGGGACTCCGCGGTGAGGTCAGTGGCACCGAGGCCATCCAGCGAACAGTGCTTGCCGGAACGAATATTTTTGGGGAGCCAGCGGCGGTGCTGTTCAGGCGGCTGGCGCTGACTGATGCAGGCGGTTGGGACGGTCGCTTCCCATACCTTATTGACCTGGCGACCTACTGCGCCGTGCTGCTCCGGGGGAGCCTCGTCGCGGTGCCGCGGTCACTCGCCACGTTCCGGGTCAGCGAATCTCAGTGGAGTGTGCAGCTGATGCGCGCGCAAGCTGACCAGGCCATCGCCTTTCACCGCGAGTTCGCCGCCGCGCATCCCGATTCGCTCGCTCGGCGCCACTTGCTCATCGGCAGCGCGCGAGCCCGCGCGAATGCCCTTGGCCGGCGGGCGGTCTATTGCTGGCTCGGCCGGCGGATGCGCCCCGACGCAGCTGCGGGCAAAAGCCACCGCGATGATGAAGGCGAGACCGGCGCCGACGCTGCGGTCCGCAAGGTGCCGATGAATTAAGTCCACCCCCGACGACACCGTGCGGCTTTACGGTCCTCGGCTCTCCTGGTCGGGTGCTGGTCCCCTACCTTAAACGTCCCCCAGTACGCGACGCCCTCAAGCTGCTGGCGAGGCCACGCACGCATACTGCAGGAACACCCCGTCTACAAAATATCCCCCGCTCAGGATGATGAACAGCGCGCCAAAAGGGCCCAAAAAAGGATTGATGCCTTTGATGCGCCGCATGGAGAAGCCGGCGTCCTCAAACATTCGCACGATGCTGCGGCGGGTGAAGAAGCGTAGATGTGTGCGGTCGAAAATTCCATAGTCGTCCTGCGGGAAGTCCCTTCGGAAAACCACCTTTCCCAGCGCAGGTAGGTAACGGATGTTTGGGATTGAGGCCACAACGACACCGGTGGGATTGAGTTTGCACCGAAGCCGGATCAGTATGTCGAGTGGGTCGACCAGATGCTCCAGCACGTCGTTGCAAATTACCGCGTCAAAGTAGTTGTCAGGTAGCTCCGCAATCCGTTTACTCGCGTCTCCGGCTAGGACGTGGTCGAGGATGGCGCCCGCACGTTCGGCCGCTTCTGCGTTGTACTCGATGCCCCAAACTTCGGCGCCTAGGCTCTTCTTGACCTCGGCGCTGAAAACTCCCTGGCCGCATCCGAGTTCAAGTACCCGTCGCGCATCATTTGGTATGAAACGCAACATCTCTGGCCGCTTGTGGCCGTAATACTCTGTAACACTCTTCGATTCGGGCAAGATGCGCATTACTCATTCGTCCCGCATAGCGAAGCATCCTGAGCCACAAGACTTTCAGCGATCATCACGAAGACGCGGTGACCTCTTCCGGGGCCAACTGAGTGAAGAGGTGATCGGCCAGACTCCGCACCGTGGTGATGTCGGTGGAGCTGATGCGTACCCCCGTTTCCGACTGGACACGGGTGCGCAATTCCAGGTTGCCCAGCGAATCAAGCCCGTACTCGGAGAGTTGACGGTCCGGATCGATGGTGCGCCTCAGGATCAAGCTGACCTGTTCAGACACCAGGCGCCGCAATTGGCCGGGCCACTCCTCCAATGGCAGAGCAGCCAGCTCGTTGCGGAACTTGCTAGTGCCCGAACGGCCTTGCTCCAAGGCCTTGAACGCCTCGGCGAATCGGCTGCGTTCCGCAAACGCAGCCACCCACGGTGCTCCGATGATGGGGGCGTAGCCCGTGTAGGGGCGGTCGTGGCGGAGGAGGGCTTGGAAAGCGTAGGCGCCTTCTTCGGGTGCGATGGAGGCGTCGCTGCTTTCGGCGAGGGCGATGGCGCGTCCGATTTCCGCCCAAGGCCCCCAGGCGATCGCGGTGGCGGGAAGGTGTTGGGATTTTCGCCAGTGGGTGAACGCATCGAGCCAGCTGTTGGCGGCCGCGTAGGCGCCCTGGCCGGGTGAGCCCAGCAGGGCTGCTGCGGAGGAGAAGACGCAGAACCAGTCCAGAGGTTGGCCGGTGGTGGCTTGGTGGAGGTGCCAAGCGCCGTAGACCTTGGGGGCCCAGTCGCGGTCGAGTAGTTCGTCGGTGATGTTAGTCAAGGTGGCATCTTCGACCACGGCGGCGGCGTGCAGTACACCGCGTAGCGGCAGTCCCGTGGCGGTGGCCTTGGCCACCAGATGCTGCGCGGTCGCGGCGTGAGAAATGTCGCCGCATTCCACGACCACATCGGAGCCGATCGAGCTGATGAGTTCGATGGTTTCTAACGCCTTTTGGCTGGGCGCGGACCGAGAGCTCAGTACGATGCGGCCGGCGCCGGCGGTGGCCATTTTCTCGGCCAGGAAAAGCCCGAGGCCACCCAGTCCGCCGGTGATGATGTAGGAGCTGTCGGCACGGAAGACGTTGACCTGCTCGGGGGGCAGCACCACGCTGCTGCGCCCGGCGCGAGGGATGTCGAGCAGCAGCTTGCCGGTGTGATCGGCAGCACCCATCACCCGGATCGCGGTATCCGCCTCGGTCAGCTGGTAGTGGGTGGCGGGGGGCTTGGGCAGCGCACCTTCGGCAGTCAGCCCGTAGACCGTGGTTAACAGCTCGCGGATCTGCTGGGGGTGCGTAATCGACATCATCCCTAAGTCGACACCGTAGAAGGACAGGTTGCGCCGGAACGGAAACAGGCCCATTTTGGTGTCACCGTAGATGTCGCGCTTGCCGATCTCGACGAAGCGCCCGCCCCAGGACAACAATTCCAGCCCGGCGCGCTGTGCGGCACCGGTCAAGGAATTAAGCACGATATCGACGCCGTATCCGTTGGTATCGCGGCGGATCTGTTCGGCGAACTCGATGCTTCGGGAGTCATAGACATGCTCGATTCCCATGTCGTGGAGCACTTGCCGGCGCTTCGGGCTACCGGCGGTGGCATAGACCTCGGCTTGGGCTGCGATCGCGATCGCGATCGCAGCTTGGCCAACCCCGCCGGTTCCGGAGTGGATGAGCACCTTATCGCCGGCTTTAATGCGGGCCAAATCGTGCAAGCCGTACCAGGCGGTGGCGTGCGCGGTCGTCACCGCGGCCGCTTGGGCCGGGCTGAGGCCGTGCGGAATCGGGGTGGCCAGCGCGGCGTCGCAGGTAACAAACGTGGCCCAGCAGCCGTGCGGTGACATCCCGCCCACCAGGTCACCGACCTGGTGTCCGCTGACATCAGGGCCGACGGCGGTGATGACACCAGCGAAGTCGGTGCCCAGCTGCGGCATCAACCCATCTGGGGAGTTGTAACGCCCGAACGCGACCAACACATCAGCGAAGTTGATGCTAGAGGCACTGACGGCGACTTCAATCTCCCCAGCACCCGGGGCCACCCGGTCAAAGGCCACAAACTCCATCGTCTGCAGATCCCCCGGGGTGCGAATCTGTAGGCGCATACCCTGGGACTCGTGATCGACCACCGTGGTTTTGCGCTCTTCAGGACGCAGCGGAGTCGGGCACAACCGGGCCGTATACCAGTCACCGTTTCGCCACGCCGTCTCATCTTCTTCTGAGCCCGACAACAATTGGCCCGCCACCTGCTGGGCCACGGTGTGCTCATCGATATCAATATGAGTGGTATGCAAATGCGGATGCTCGGCACCCACTACCCGCAACAAACCACGCAACCCGGCCTGCTCCAAATTGGCGCTCTCATCCCCCAACACCGTCTGGGCACCCCGCGTCAGCACCCACAACCGGGGCGCCTCACCCAACACCTCGCACAATTCACGAACAACGCGCACCACATGCCGCACGCACTCGAGACCTTGGACACCGCTCTGCTCGTTCCGGTTGCCGCTGTCCGGGCTGGTGAGGATTACCGCACCGTGGAACCCGCCAGCGTTGAGCTGGTTTCGTAGCCGCTCCGCGCAGGCTGCATGGTCGGAGTGCTCAGGCCAGTTCATGGTTGCGCACTGCGCGTCGTGCAGCTTCAGCTCGTCGGTTAACTCTGTTGCCAACAGGTCGGCGGCGTCGGAGGTGCTGATCAGCAGCCACGATCCGGCGTCGGCCGTGTCTAAGTCGGGCAGCTCACGCTGTTGCCATTCGATGGTCAGCAGCCGCTCGCTAAGTACCCGATCGCGGTTGCTCCCCTCGGAAACCCCGGTGCCGAGCTGCAGTCCACGAACGGCCACAAGTACGGTCCCGTGATCGTCCAGCACATCAAGGTCAGCCTCGACCGCGGCCGCTTCGGCACTTGTTACCCGCGCATAGCAATAGTGAGCGTTGTGGGTAGAGGCGTAGGCACGAATCTGGCGTACACCCAGCGGCAACATCAGACCGCCGTTACCCGCAACCTGCACCTCGGGATGAGCCCCGACCGCCTGGAAGCAGGCATCCAGTAGGGCGGGATGAATCGCGTAGGCGCGCTGTTGTGACCGCAGCGCGCCGGGCAGTGCGACCTTGGCCAGCACCCAGCTGATCGTCCCATCCGCAATGTGTGCGGCGCCCAGGCCGCTGAAGGCAGGGCCGTATTGCACGCCGCGCTCGTCGAACCGCACCCGCAGTTCGTCCCCATCCTCGGTGCGCGAATGGGCGGCCAACATCCCGGGGATGTCGTACGCCGGTGGTTGATCCTCATCTTCTGCGACGTGAAGCACCGCCCCCCCGCGCCGGATTGCCTCACCTTCCTGGAAGGTCTCGACTGCGAAGTCGACGACCCCCGGCGATTTGACGGATCCGACTGCTGATAGGGCGGTCTCTTCGTCGAGTAGCAGCATCTGCGCGAAGCGGACATCGCGGACTTCGGAGGCCTCGCCGAGGATGGTGCGGGCGGCAGCCAACGCCATCTCGCAGTATGCAGCCCCGGGAAGCGCAGGTGCACCGTGGATTTGGTGATCGGCCAGCCAAGGCAACGCCTCGGTGCCGACATCACCTTCCCACACATGCCGCTCTGGTTCCTCCGGCAACCTCACATGCGATCCCAGCAGCGGGTGCACGACCACCGAGGAGCCGCCTGGGGATTGGTGGTCATGGCCGGCGCGGTTCAACAACAACGATTGGTGCGTCCAAGCCGGCAGCGGCGCATCCACCAAACGCCCAGCGGGGAAGAGGAGTGAGAAATCCACCGCCGCGCCCGCGCTGTGCAGATCCGCCAGCAAGCCAAGTAGGCCGTGTGGCAGCGGCTGCTCGCGGCGCATTCCGGCCAAGGCTGCCACCGGTATGTCCAGACTCTCGGCCGTCTTTTCGACGGCGCGGGTCAGCAGTGGGTGCGGCGACAGTTCCGCGAAGACCCGGTAACCGTCCTCGAGCGCGGCTTGCACCGCCGCACCGAACCGCACCGTGTGACGCAGATTGTCCACCCAGTAACCGGCATCGCAGTACGGCTCGTCCCGAGGGTCGAACAGGGTGGCGGAATAGTAGGGAACCTCCGGCGTCCGCGGCTCGATGTCGGACAGCACCTCGTATAGGTCATCGAGAATCGGGTCCACTTGCGGTGAGTGCGATGCGACGTCGACGGCCACTTCTCGGGCCATCACCTCGCGCTGCTCCCACGCCGCGACGAGTTCGCGAACGCTTTCGGTAGCCCCGCCGATCACGGTGGACTGCGGCGAAGCAACCACCGCCACCACGACGTCGTTGATACCGCGAGCCATCAGCTCGGAAAGCACCTGTTGGGCAGGCAGTTCCACCGACGCCATCGCGCCCGAACCGGAGATGCGGGTCATCAAACCGGAGCGGCGACAAATGACCTTTGCGCCGTCTTCAAGCGACAACGCACCCGCCGCGACCGCCGCGGCGGATTCTCCGAGCGAGTGCCCAATGATCGCGCCGGGGCGGACTCCGTAGGCCTTCATGGTGGCAGCCAAAGCCACTTGCATGGCAAACAGGGTCGGTTGCACCCGGTCGATGCCGGTCACTGTCTCCGGTGCGGTCATCGCTTCGGTCACCGAGAACCCGGACTCCCGAGCGATCAGCGGCTCCAGCTCTGCGATGGTCGCAGCGAAAACCGGTTCGTTGGCGAGCAAGTCAGCGCCCATGGCCGCCCATTGGGAACCCTGCCCCGAGAACACCCATACCGGGCCTCGGTCGTCTTGCCCGACGGCGGCCTGGTAAGGAGTCTCGTTCTCGGCGATCTCTCGCAACGCCGCCGACAGTCGCGGGGCACTGCTGGCTACCACGGTCGTCCGCACCGGGCGGTGACCCCGCCGACGGGCGAGGGTGTATGCCAGATCCGACATTGGCAAGTCCGGCGCCTGCACGTCGAGCCAGTCGGCTAGCTTGCTCGCCGTCTGCCGCAACCCGTCGGCTGACGTCGCGGACAGTAGGAAAGTCAGCTCGCCGCCGCTGGGTGGGGTGAACGGCGACTCGTCTTGAGTAGTGGTCTCAGGGGCTTGTTCGAGGATGGCATGTACGTTCGTTCCGGATATCCCGTACGAGGACACGGCCGCCCGTCGCACCTGGTTTCCGTTCGTGGGCCACGGCGTGGTCTCCTGCGGCACAAAGAGTCCGGTCTCGATCCGGGCCATCTCGTCGGGCAGGCGGGTGAAGTGCAGATTCTGCGGGATGACCCCATGCTGCAGGGCGAGAATCGACTTCATCAATCCCAATGCCCCGGCGGCAGCTTGCATGTGCCCGAAATTGGGCTTCGCGGAGGTCAGCGCGCAGGGGCCATCGATGCCGTACACCTTGGCCAGACTCTTGAATTCGATCGGGTCACCCACCGGGGTTCCGGTGCCGTGCGCCTCGACCAAGCCGACGCTGCCGGGGTCCACCCCCGCCGCGGTCAGCGCCGCGCGGTACACCGTGGACTGCGCTTCTAGTGAGGGCGTCGCGATGTTTACCGTGTGGCCGTCTTGATTGGCGGCCGTGCCGCGCAGCACGGCCAGGATCCGATCACCGTCTCGTAGCGCATCCGGCAACCGCTTGAGCAACAGCACCACCGAACCCTCGCCGGACACGAACCCGTCCGCCGCGACATCGAATGCGTGGCAATGTCCGGTGGCGGACAACATGTTTTGGGCGGATCCCGAAGCGAACCTGCGCGGTTCCAGCATCACGTAGACGCCTGCGGCGAAGGCCAGATCGCTTTCGCCTTCGCTCAGGCTGCGGCAGGCCAAGTGGGTTGCGTACATGCTGGATGAGCATGCGGTGTCCACCGTGACAGCGGGCCCGTGCAACCGTAGAGCGTAGGAAATGCGTCCCGACGCAAAGCATGAGTTCGTTCCGGTGTTCCCATACGGCCCGTCGAAGGTATTGGCGTCAACGTGGACGAACTGGTAGTCACCGTGATTCAGACCCACGAACACGCCGGTCAGCGACTCAGCCATCGCTTCCGGCGTCAGACCGCCGTGCTCCATGGCTTCCCAGGCAGTTTCCAGAAGTAAGCGATGCTGCGGATCCATCGCGGTTGCTTCTTTTTCGGTGATGCCGAAGAACTGGGGATCGAAGTCGCCGACATTCTCGAGGAATGCGCCCCACTTGCATACCGTCCGGCCGGGCACGCCTGGTTCGGGGTCGTAGTACTCGTCCGCGTCCCAGCGGTCGGCGGGAATCTCGGTGACCAAATCGTCGCCTCGCAGCAACGCCTCCCACAGTTGTTCAGGGGAGCCGATGCCACCAGGAAGCCGGCATGCCATGCCGATTACCGCAACGGGCGTCACAAGTGGGTCATTCACAGCCACATCAACCTCATCTATCTCCGTACCTGGGGAGACCTCGTCGAAATTTGGATCCGGGCTGGGGGATGCCGCTGCATCGCGCACCGAGCCACGGTCCCCCTCACCGAATCCGACCTCTACTAATCAGGTGATCGTTACCGTAGCCTGTTAACTCCGCGCGCGTGGGGGGATTCGGTGCGTACGTTCGCAAACTTCATAAGTCTTGCTTCCGGTCACACTGAACCACGTCTGGTCAGATGCCCCTTCCTTCAGTAAGAAAGATGGTGGCCATGACCAAGCCTTACCCGGTCGAAATGGCAGAAAGACGCCGTCGGTTCTCCGCTGAGCGGCCCCGCTGGGGATGGCGTCGAGCAGCTATGACGGCCCGCCTGGCCGGCCGGGTGGTCAACAACAAGCGCATCCGCCGGCTGTGTCGCCACGAGCCGGCGCTGTGGTGGCTCGCCGGTGCGGTGCTGCCGGTGGGCGTAAGAGGCTCGTCATGGTGGCTTCAGCAGCGACCGACTGGAAGCTGGTCGAGCAGACTTTCTCTTTCCTACAATCCTATGCTGGGGACCATCCGCAGGCGGCGCGGATCGCAAGCACGTTCGCCTCGCTCATCAAGCCAAGCTGTTAACTGCTCGCCGGGCTCGCTGGCCTGATCTGGCTCAGCTCACACAGCGCAAGGCGATCCATCATCGCCGGTATCACCCTCATCGCGGGTGGGTTAACGGCTATGTTGATCGGCGGCATGGGTTTTCCGCATTACCTCATCCTATTGTTCGCGGCGGGCGGCCTGGCCGCCACCATGCCGGCCAAGCCGGGCGCCGAATTGTTTCCCCAGCGATTGTCGCCAAGAGCGCTGGTCGGGACACTGGCCATCGCGGCTGCTCTCCTGCTGGTATTCGGTCACCTCATGGACAGCTGGCGGCCAGTGTCAGCCCTGCGGGCGCTGGCCGCGTTCTCCGCCGGATCGGTCAGCCGAAATCAAGCATTGGACCGTGCCTGTCCGCCAGGATGGTCAGTCCTCGTCTGGCGCTGGGCGGCGGAAATCTACGTTGCGCAGGATTGGCAGAGTAGTTCGCCGTACATGAAACGTTGCCCTACTGAGCATGACCCCCGCTAACCGGGAGGCGGGCGAGCCGACGGTGCGCGCTGGGATCGACCGGGCCCAGTGCGTCGACGCGACCATCATTAAGCGCCCTGAATGCCCCGGGGAGCGGCCTGAGGGGCACCTGAGTTATTGCCTTCCGGAGAAATTGACGCTGCCGCGGTTCTATCCAAAATCGTCGCACTGATGCACCAGCAATTCCACACGGTTCCGTTCGACGGCGGCTGTTACGGGTGCACACTGTATGTACGCGACGTCTCGCCCTGAGACTCGGCGGTGCCTGGGCCTAAGAACGAAAGTGACTCGGCAAAGTGGGTTTTGGGCCTACGATCGGTCGTTGGTGTAGCGAAGTTCGGTGCGCTCGTGGTGTGGTTGCCGCAAGCGACTATTTGTACTGGATCGGAAGGAAGGGCAGCGGACGAGGCGTGTCTACAACTGATGCCGCCGCCGACGAATCCGGAGAGGGTTACCGAACTGCGGGACGCCCGCGGGTATTGAACAGCGGCCGAATTATGTCGATCACTGGCCGCGCCACGGCAGGTCTGCCAGGATTGATAGTAATCGGGACCCTGATCCGTATCCCGCAACTGTGGCACTGTCTCGGCGACATGCACTCGTTCCGTCAGACCCAAACATCTTATGTGGCTTTGGAATACGCCCGCCGCGGTATCGATTTGCTGCACACTCCGTTGCCGGTATTCGGCCCGAACTCCGATGTGCCGATGGAGTTCCCGCTGGTTCAGGCTGCGTCAGCCTTGCTTATTCGTATGGGAGTGGGGGCCGACTGGGCGATGCGGTTCTGCGCGCTGGCAGGGTTCCAGGCCGCGGCGATTCTATTGGCTGTTTTGGTATCCCGTTGGCACGGCCGATTGGCCGCGATCGTTGTGGTGGCGTTGTTTGAGTTTTCGCCGTTCGGGTTGGCGTGGGGCGCGGCCGCACTCATTGATTTTCCGTCTGTCGCACTCTCGCTGGGCATGGTTGTCGGCCTCGACTCCTGGTTTCGCAACGGTTCACGAGTCGGCCTCGTCTTGGGGGCGATGAGCGCTTGGCTGGCGTTTCTAGTAAAAGCCACCACTGCGCCGGCGTGGTGTGTCCTCCTCGTCGTTTCGGCGACAACCGCATACCTGACAGCACGTTCGCTGGGCCGCATCGTCACCGGACTACTGGCCGGCCCCCTGCCCGGTGTGTTTGCAGCGCTTGCATGGACTCGCTACGGCGACGCGGTAAAGGAACGCAACCCGCTGACCCACTTTCTGATCAGCAGCAACATGCACGACTGGAATTTCGGGACGCTCGACCAGCGTCTAGACCTGCATGCTTATCTGCCGCCTCTGACGAGGATCAGCACTGAGATCGCAGGGCCATTGGGACTGGGGCTAGCCATAGCTGTATTCGGGATCATTGCCTCGCCGACAAAAGTCGAACGAATCTGGCGCGCTGGCTGGCTGGCAACTGCGGCATTCGCCCCGCTGGTCTTCTTCAACCTGTACTACGTCCACAGCTACTACTTGATCGGAATCTTCCCGGCGATCGTCGCCGCCGTCGGGATTGGAATTGTTGCGGTCGCTCAGCGGGTAAACGCGAAGACGGCTGTCGTCGCGGCGGTCACGGTGGTCATCGTTGTCGTCGGCTCAGCCGCCCCGCCTGATGTCGGGCAATGGCTGTTCCCACCCCAACGGAATGCTGGTGGCGAACGCATACGCGCCGCCACGCGCCCGGACGATCTCATCGTGACCGTGGGCTGCCAATGGGACCCGACAACGTTGTATTTCGCTGACCGGCGCGGACTAATGTTGCGCGACGCCAGCCTTGAGGTGTGGAAACGCCAGAACATCAAAGATTATCGATATGTTTTCACCTGCGATCCTGGCCAAACGATTTCCAACTATCTCCCCGCCGGCTACGCAGTGATCCCAACGGCAACAGCGGGCCTGTACCGAATCACCACTCCATAAACCAAAGGGTAGTGGCCTGACCCCCGATCGGTTGATTTATGAGATCTGTACCCGATGATCGGTCCACCGTAATGAGAGTTGGGGCCGAGTGTTTAGCAAGAGGTCACATGCCCGGTCAGTATTCGTCATCGGTGCGTCGGCAAATCGTTGCTCGGCTTCGATCGGGTGAACCGGTGGCCACCGTGGCGGTCGAAACCGACATCTGTCGGGTGGCTGCGCGCCAGCCGATGACGCGGCGGGCAAATGCTTCAATCACGAACGCTACGTACAACATTCACGCCCACGTCCGGGAAATAGGTGCAGGTGTTGGCGACGGTCGAAGTCCGGCCATTCGCGACGGTTAAAAATTAGGCCACCCAATCAAATTGGATGGGTGTTCAGTCCCGGACACATAGCTGACAGATCGTTCCAGGGACATCTCTGACACTCTCCCGAAGTGAGAGTGCTGAGAACGAACGCTGGCTGGAGACCCTGCTGACCCCGATGCGCGATCAGATCACGGTGGCCGAGACGTGCCGCCGCTAGGGCATCTCCCGGCAGAGCTTCGTCTACCAACGCCGTCTCCACGCCGACGCGGCCGCCGCCTTGGCTCCGCTGTCGCGTCGCCGTTTGACATCGCCGGCACAAACCATGCCGGACCTTGAGGCAGAGATCGTGCGGGTGCGTAAGGCCAACGCGCGGTGGGGCGCCCCCACCATTCATACCCAACTGGCTCGCTCGGGCGCGCCCAACGTACCAGCTGTATTTACGATTCACATTGTACTGCAACGCAACTCATTGATCACGCCGCAAGCGCAGCGTGACGCTGAGCCAGCCTGGCGGCGCTTCGAACGCTATGCGCCCAACGACCTATGGCAGATCGACGGGGCCCAGATCACGCTTACGGACGGATCGGTTTACTGGGTGATCAACATGCTCGACGACCATGCCCGCTTCGCTATTGGCGCCACCGCCAGCCGGCGGTTCACCGCCACCAACGCGTTTCGGGCCACGGAATCCGCCATCACCGAGAATGGCGCTCCACGGCAACTCATCAGCGACAACGGGGTGCAGTTCATCTCCCGCGACGGTCACAAACCCGTGCACTTCCAGCAGCCCCTGGCCGCCACGGGCATACGTCAGCTCAGCTCGCGGCCAGCCCACCCACAGATCTGGGGCAAGTTGGAGTGCTACCACCGCACCTTCAAGGACTTTTACGTCGACCACGGACCCGCGAGCACGATTGACGAGCTGCAAGCCCTGTGTGACCGATTCCGCTGGCACTACAACCACCAACGGCCACACCAAAGTTTGAACCAGCAGCTACCCGCCGAGGTCTATCTGGCGCTGCCGAACGTCGCTCCCGGCGATCCGCGACCGCGACGCCGCAAGACCGGCCCACGCGTGCTGATCGTGTCCCCAAAAGGAAGCGTGCACTACCGCAAGCGCAAGATCGGCATCGGCATGCACTGGAAGGGCCAACACGTCACCGTCATCGAGACCAAGCCCGACCAAGTCGTAGTCGTTGAACGCACCGGAGCCGTGCTACGCGAACTGATCCTCGGGCCGTCGGCACTTACCACAGCAATGGCAGAAAGCGCGGCCGGCCCCGAAAGGACGCCCACCGCCGACAACACCGCTACTGTCAGCGATGTCCTGACAACAACGTGTCGGGGATGTCCCCGGTCCATACACAATAACCGCCGACCACGTGGCCTACTTTGGGTTCGGGATGCGGGTTCCTCGGTAGCGATACCGGGGTCACGGGGACCGTGGTTGCGCGGAAGAACTCGATACCGTCCGCCGCGATGTGCCCACCAGGGTCGGTGGCGGCGGATCACGTTGTGCACGTTGATTTTAGGGTGACGTTTCTTCAGCCAGCCGACGATGCGCCAGCACGCGAAGTGGTCGACGTCGGAGAAGGTGCGCTTGGAGACCCTGTGCTAGAAGTACGAGCGCCAGCCTCTGATGGCCGGGTTGAGCCGGCGCAGCAGATTTGCGAATGTGCGATGTGCGTCCCGGCGGGTTACGACACGGATCTTGTCCTAGATCGAAGCAAGCGATTTCTTCGAGAGATAGGTGTCGACCGTTTCGTTGATCCCGCCGCGTCCTTGCCAGGTTCGGCGTTCGATGCGCCAGCCCAGAAAATCGAACCATCATCAATGTGGGTGAGATGGGTCTTTTGCTCTGATGGGCGCAAACCCATCGGAGCGAATACTGTGGCCACTTGGCCGAATACGACTCGTCGCCGTCAGGGCTGCTGCCCATGCTCAGCGGTGCATCGAGCGACCTCGATCCGTACCTCGAAGTTCGATCCGCAGCTTGCGGCTGCCTTGGCGCTGTTCAATCGGTTGCGCTCGCGGAATTCCTTAATCGAAGCAGACCGGTATTCTCACCTACCGCGTCGGTATCGCTGCAGCAGACGCAGTGCCCCAAGCAGAGCAAGCGCTCCGCTTGTCGATCGCAAGAGCGGGCCCCGCATTGCCAACGCATACCAGTGCAGATACGACGGCAGCCAGCCGACTAAGTCGAATTTGCTGGTGCCCGCGGTTCGGTCCTCCCAGCTGCTGGGCACTTCGTCCACCCGGTAGCCCAGCAAGTGTGCCTTGACTGTGAGCTCCAGGCCGACCTCGAACCCGCGCATACTCTCCACTGCGACATCGTCGAGGAACCGTCGGCTGTATCCGCGGAAGTTGGTAGTGGCGTCATGGGTGGGCAAACGGCCTACGTAATGCAAGCTGAGCCCCGCCGTCCGCGACATCAGCGTTTTCAACCGCGGCCCGCCCTGCTGGCTGCCGCCCGGCATGTATCGCGATCCGCTGACGATGTCTGCTCCCTCGTTGCGAATCTTGGCCGCCATCAACGGAATCACCGACGGCGGATCCGATAGGTCGGCCATGCTGGTGATGATGGCGTCGCCGCGCGCGGCGGCGAAGCCAGCGATCAATGCATTCGCGACGCCCTTGCCGATGGAGTTGCGGACCAGCTGCACTGTGGCTGGTTTATCCAGCATGGCGGCGAGTGCAGGCAGCGTGGTGTCCTCGTCGAAGTCGTAACAGACAAGCAGTTCGTGTGGTGTGTCCGCTAGCGCCTCGGTCAGTCTTCTAATGCAAACTTGAATATTGTCGCCCTCGTTGTATACCGGGATGACGACACTCACCAGACGCTGGTCATCCGCCTCCCCTGGTAGCCGCCGCTTTTGGGCACGGATCACGAACTGTTTGCCGAAGATTGGCCAGGCCTTCCGGTTGTGCAGATACATCCGCACAAGGATCGGCGCTTGCGGCCACGGCGAGGACGACGTGTAAGGCAGGAAACGGTCGTATGTCTCGACGATTTTGAGCTGCTGGGACTCTAGCAACTCGATCAACGAGCGATCGCTAATCGGAACCGTGTGGTCCCAGAAATCCCAATAGTCGCCAGCAAGGAAGCGAATATTGGGTCCCATTGCGATGAGGTGGCCGCCCGGCTTGAGTACCCGGCGGGCCTCGGCGATGGTGTGCTCGACTTCTGCCTTGCTCTGCAGATGCTCCAGCAGGTTGCTGGTGAATACCACGTCTACCGAGCCATCTTCGAGAAAGCTGAGATCGTCCGCTCGACCTTCGTGGAACTCGATTCCTGGCTCGAGCATGCCAGCACTGTCCGGGTTGAGATCAACGCCGATTCGCCGCGCGGCGCTTACGTGATTCAGGAATTCGCCGTAGCCGCATCCCAGGTCCACCACCGTATCGCTGCGCCTGATCCACGCTTGAAAGAAATGGTGAACCAGCACGGCCCAAATGGCAGATCGCGACTCCTGGTAGTGGCCGAAACGATTACGGTAGAGCTGCTGAAGGTCAGGGTCACCCGCGATGCGCATGTCGTCCTTGTGGATACACGCAGCGCACGTCAGATGGTCCCAGCCTCGACGGCGTTCACAATCCAGGGGATGACTTCGTCCAGCATGGTATCCAGCGAGGTCGTCGCCGAGTAGCCGAGCATCTCGGATGCCTTATGGACATCCGGTGTGCGAAGTTGCACGTCATGCTCGAACGGCGGGTCGCTTTCGTAGCGAAATGGGGTGTCGGGGCGCATCTTGCGCCAAATCGCTTCTGCGAGTTCGAGCACCGTCGTGGCCTCGGGGGTGGAGAGATTGAAGTCCCCGTTAAGCGCGGCCGGGTGCTCCAGGCACGTGCGAATGCCGCGGGCCAGATCGCCGCCGTAGGTGTAGTGCCGCACCTGGGTGCCATCACCGAGGATGTGCAATGGGTCTTGACCCTTTACCACTTTCTGGACAAGGTCCGGAACCACGTGGCTCATCGCGAGTTTGACGTTGCCGCTTGGAATTTCGCGACCGCCAATCGCCCGCTGCTCACCGGTGCCCACGCAGTTGAAGGGTCGGATGATCGTGTACGGCAGCCCGTACTGCTCGTACGCACCGTGCGCGAAATACTCACAGGCCAGCTTCTGGAATCCGTAAGTGCTTGTCGGAGGCGGGCACTCGGTGACGTGCTTCTCCGGAGTCGGGAAAATGGTCGCGTTCTCGAACACCATCGACGAGCTGATCACGTTGATCTTCTTGAGCCAGCCTTTTTGGTATGCGTAGATCGCCGTGTCGAAGTGGGCGGCCGCAATCCGCTCGTTTTCAGCCAGCAAGTCGTAGGCGTACTCGTGGAAATAGGTAATGCCACCGATGCGGGCCGCGCTGGCCACCATCTGGTCACACCCTTCAACCAGTTTGAACATCAGGTCAACGTCTTTGACGTCGCCCTCGACGAAATGGTAGCGCGGGTGATCGTCGTAGCTCTTTTTGACGGGGCCGTACTTCGAGTAGTTGTCGATCCCTACCACCTCGTGGCCGGCGCGCAGCAACTCGTCAACCACGTAACCATTGATGAATCCCGCGCTACCCGTTACCAGCACCTTCACTGGGCCGCCGCCCCCGTACCCAAAGTCGCCAATTGGGCTCCATTCAACGCGTCGTCGCCAAGCTCGCTGACATCCAAGCATCCCCAGACATCCTCGACTATCTTGCCTCGCGGCACCCGTAGGCCTCGATAGGCGGAGTGCGGCACACCGACCACTAGTACGTCGGCACGCTCCACCACGGTGTCCAACGGGTAGTAATCCGGGCCCTCAAGGAATGGGTCGTGCAGCATGACTTTCTTGCCTTCGAGTATCAGCAGATGCCGGAGTTTGAAGCTCAGCGAGTCGCGGGTGTCGTCACAATCGGCTTTGAACGTCATGCCGAGGATACCAACGGTCCTGTCCCGCAGGTTAACGCGGCGCTTGAGCATGTTGACGATAAACTGTGGCTGGCCTTCGTTGATGAGCATGGCCGAGTGTCCCAGCATAAAGTTGTTGTTGCTGAACGCGGCGAGCTGCATCGTGTCCTTCAGCAGGCAGGGGCCTGCCGCCAATCCGGGTTTTGGCAGGCTGTCGACACGGCCGTTCTTATACGTGGCTGCATGGTGGACGCGGTCGAAATCGAGTCCGGCCTCGCGACTGAGCAGATAGAACTGGTTCGCGACCGCGAACTGGATGTAGCGGTAGCTGTTGCAGAACAGCTTGGCGAGCTCGGCTTCCTGCGGCTCGACCTCGATGATTTCACTGGCTATCCGCGAGAACAGCTCGCGAACCACCCGGCGCCCATCGTCGTCGAACCCGCTGATGATCTGCGGAATGATCCTGAGCTCGCGAAGCGAGTGGCCCTGGGCGATGCGCTCGGGGCAGAAGGTGACGTGCACGCCGATCCCACGCTGCTGGAACATGTCGTGCACACGCTGGGTCAGTCCCGGGTAGACGGTGCTTCGCAGGACCAGCGTCTGTCCGTCGCGGAAGTACGGACTGATCTCGTCGATGATGCGAAAAAACGTGTGCGCCTGCGGTGTCAGGTATTCGTCGACCGGCGTCCCCACCACGCAGATGACGATTTCGGCATTCCGAACCGCCCATGCATCGGTGCTCGCCGTGATGCGCCCAGTCGGTAATAGCCGCTTGAGCAGCTCCTCGGCCCCGTTCTCGATGAAGGGCATCTTGCCGGCCATGATGGTTTTTAGGGCCGCTTGATTCGTGTCGAGGATCTCGACGTCGAAGCCTTCATCTGCCAGGACCAGTGCCAGCGGTAGCCCGACGTGCCCGGCACCGCCGATGATACAGATGCGGTTATCGGGTTGAATTGCCACAGCAACCGCCACCTCCGTTTCTTGTCTTAGGCTTCGTCCAAGGGTGTGACGTCAGCAAAAGCGGTTCCAAACTTAGCTGCTGTTGGAGCCATGAGAACACGACTATGCGGCGTCTCTCACGAACACCAACCAGGCCGTTCCCCCCGCGGCTCCGATGAGGGCGGCAGCCTTGGCGTACAGCATTTCATGCACGGGGGACCTTGTCAGAACTTTGGCCGGTTCCGCCACTTCCGGCCGCAGCGACCTACTGCCCGGTATTTTGCTGACCGTGGAGCACTTATTCGCCTACGCAAACAACCGAGAGTCGCGGAAGAAGCTGCGCTACGCCGCTGTCGCTGGTGTTTTTCTCCCAATCGGACAAGGTCTAATCCAGGTTTTGGGCCCGTTGCTCGACGACTACACCGCAGCATCGCTGCTCGCGGCGGCCGTCGTCACAGTTCCCGACTTCTTTGCCAACAAGAACTTTGTCTGGCGTGTCACTTCGCGGGAGAATTTGCGAAAACAGGTGCTGGTGTTCTGGGTGGTCGTCATGCTGGCCGTCTCGCTGGCCACGTTTTTCACCTATCTGGTTGAGAACGCGATGGCCGATCAGACGACACTCACCCGGGGTACCGCGGTCTTTGCCGTCCAAGTGCTTGGCTTCGGCATCGTGTGGATCGGCCGCTACCTCATCTTGGATCGTTGGTTCTTCAAGAGCGCCGACAACGAAGTCCCAACCTGATCCGATAACTTGCATAGATGGTCGCAACGCGCGCGGAATGCGTCCGGACATGGTGGTCGGCGACGACATGGGGCTCCGCACGTTGGCATCGATTGCTCACTGCGCTGGCCTCCGCGTTCTTTTTTTGGCCGCAATACTCGCTCGACGCAGCCGTCGGGATCGATCCCTCCTGGCAGGCAGCGGTCGCGCTGGCCCGCATTCATCACCTGGCGTGGGGCCCCGAAATCGTGTTCACATACGGGCCCCTCGCGTTCCTGCAGAACATCGGCTCCTACTCGGTTGAGCAGGCAATACTCGCGACCACCTACCAGGTAACCGTCGTCGCCGCCCTGTTCCTGGGCATCGCGGCAGTGCTGCGCCGGCGCTACCCGCCGATGACATCGCTCGTTGGCGCATTCGTGACGACCGGCGTCACCGCCGTACTGCTCGGCTACTTGTACCCCGAGCTGGTCGTTCTTGCGGCCTTCGTGTGGACCAGTCTGCTGCTGTTGCAAGACGACCCGCAGCGGTCCACGGCATTGACCACGTGCGTCGCGCTAGGCGCGGTCGGGGGTTTTGAGCTGCTCGTCAAATTCAACACCGGCCCCGTCGTTGCGGTGATCGCGCTTGCGGCGTCGATACTGCTGGACTGGCGAGCCGCCTGGCGCCACTGTGCAACAGTGGTCGCGTTCGCGGCGCCTATTCCTGTCTGGTGGCTGCTCGCAGGCCAGCGGCTGGCAAATGTGCCGACCTGGCTCGGGTACAGCTCGCAGATCGTGTCCGGCTACATCGAGGGGCAAGCCATCCCCATCCCGCTGAATGCCGTAGGCGCGGTCATCCTGACTCTCGCCTGGATCGTAGTAGTTTGCCTGATGTACCTGCGGGGCGGGGACAAGATTCCGCGACACTACGTGGTGCTGGTCGCGCTGGTGACCTTGGTGATCATCAAGACCACGTTCGGACGGTACGACGACAACCATTTTTCTGTGTTGCTGGGCCTGATGGTCGTTACGGTCGCCATCACCCCGCTCTATGGGATTCTGCGACGGTCGTTTGAGATCGCTTTGGTGGTGGTGCTGGTCGTCTACCTCGCCGGGATCCTGGTGATCGAGCAACGGCCGCTTGCGGTGGTGCAGGCTCCCGGGCGCGCGGCCGACCGGCTGGCCGCGCTCGCCTGGCCGGGTCTGGCACGCCGACACGTCGAACAGGGCAAGGCGCGACAGCGCGCACAGTACGGCGTGCCCGAGCGCTTCCTCAAAACCATCGGCCAAGGCACCGTCCACGTCGACCCCGAGGAGACCTCGGCCGTGTGGGCGTACGGCTTGGCGTGGCGCCCGGCACCGGTCTTCCAGACCTACTCGTCCTACTCACCCACCCTGGACGAGCTCGACGGCGATACGATTTCCGGCAGAACTCAATTCGTGCTGTCCCGCCGCTCCCCGACCACGCCGGGCACCGGCATCAATGACCGGCTCCGAGTCCAGGAATCCCCGCTGTATTCGCGTGCACTGCTGTGCAACTACACCCTAAGCGGCGTCGAGAACCGCTGGGCGCTGTTCACCCGCACCGGCCCGCACTGCGGACCCCTCACCCCGTTGTCGGAGGTCGGCGTCGGAAAAAACAACTCGGTCAACATCCCTGCCCCCAGCGGACCCCACATGGCGGTACTGGTTGGGATAGACCTGGATCCAACTGTCCTCGACCGGCTGTTCCAGGGAACTGTCGTTGCGCTGACCACCTTTACGGTGGTTGTCGACGGGGTCAGTTACCGCCTTATCGCCGGCAACGCCGCGGAGCCGTTTCTCGTCTCGACCCCTGCATCGGTCAATGACACGAACCTCGAGATCCACGCCCACACCATCGGCGTGGGCCGTAGTCGATCGCTTGGCCAGGCGGATGTCGCTGCACGACTGCGTTTCTACGAGATGCGCATCGATTCCTAACCGACGGCTGACGTCAGTCGGGCCGCGCATGTTCAGGCGTATTCGTCGTGGCGACTTCGCCCGGCTCCGTACGGATGGCCGGTCTGCGCGCGTACGAGACAATAATTGCCGCGCAGGCGACCAGCCAGAAGATCGGTGCCAGGCCCACCGTCGTAAGAACGAGCGGTGCGCTGAGGCCATTGCTCCCCGGGACTTGCACCAGACCCATGATCGGCTCTCGCGACGAGTGACCGGGCAGGGGGATTTGGGCGATAGAGACTGCCGCGGCGAGCGTCACACAAATCCCAACTGCACGACGCCGAACGTCGAGACTCGCCAGCCGGTCGAAAATCCCGGATCCTGGCGGCCCATCCGGATCCCTTACCACAAGCGCCGCTATCGGCAGGGCGAACACCAGGTAGTAGCGGAAGCTCACCGGGGCGAACAGAGAGGCGGTCGCTAGCAGCACGATGCCGACCATGACAGGGGGAATTTTCCGTCCGAGGACGACCACGGAAAGGACGACGAGAAGCAGGATCGCATGTCCGATTAGCGATCGTGGGGCCGTGAGGAAACCCTCCGGTACCGTCCCGCCGCCGTTCGCAGCGGCGATTGCATCGGGAATCGTCAGGACCCCCTTCCCGAAGGACACGTTGTAGCCCCCGACAAGGGCTCCAGACGAACCAGGGCTAAACGTGCTGCGGAATGATTGGACAATCGTTTCTGGAAAATCCCGCGGCCACAGCAGATACGCAGCGAGGTTGCTTAGCAGGCCGACAAGAACAGCTGTGACGGAAAGCCGCCATTGCCGGGCCGCTGGCAACACGAACCCCAGGACTAGGAACTGTGGCTTAACCAGCGCGGCGACGACCACCGTGACTGTGACGAGGCCCCAACGCTGTCGGCGCAGTGCCACCAGGAACGCAAGCGCGGCCGGCACCACGAACCCCACCGAATTGCCCCGATCGATCACCGCCCAGACTGGGATGGCCGCGGCGCCGAGAGCGACGAAGACTACCACCCGCTCCAGACCACGCGCCCCCCGAGCTGCCCAGACCGCGGGCGTAAAGACCGCTAGCACCGTTACCAGTAGGTAGCCGAACAGCCCCACCAGCGGCGCCCTCAGCCACGCGCCGATCAGCCCGAAGATCATATGCGGCACCATCGCGGCCGGCGGATACGGGTTGAGGGCCGTATTGATGCCCTTCAAATTGAACACCGGGTAGGGGTCCCACGCGTTGGGCCGCAACCCCATACCCACCGTGAGTGTGTAATCACTGAAGCAGTGCCGGCCTACTCTGATGCCCAAATCCAACCAGCAGTCGTACGGGAGGGTGAGGAGCGACGACAGCACGTCGACCCCGAAGTACTGGGCGAGAATAAAGCCCGTCGCTGCCGAAATCGCTGACGCCAGCAGCACCGTACCGAGCAGAATCGTGCGTTCGGATAGGCCGGCTAGAGCTGATAGCCGCCCCGGGGCCGCCGCGATTGGGCTGCGCACCACCTCAACGGCTCGGTTCACTTGCATTCTGCAGCTCCTGCGACACGAAAGTGGGAGTCTCGCTGCCCCCCGGCTCAACCGCCCGGAAGTGTAACCCGATACCCGCGCTATCAACCCGATATCGACGAATCTTGGGCACTGGCGCCCGGGTGAGTTGTACGAACGTTGCCACGCTGACAGATTCGTGAGGCTAGTGTCAGCGGCACGTGAATTCTGACCCCGGCGCGGCAAGGTGGTTTCTAGGGATGGTTCGCAACACTTCTCTAAGTTCTGGAGCTTGTGTTGTCATCTCCGCGTCGCGTGAAGTGTCCAACTTTTCGGGACCACTTCACTGCTCCGCCAATACTTCTCTAAAGGCACCAACCTCAGCACCCACACACCCGAGCACTTACGCGCCGTCGAACACGAGATCAACAACCGGCCCCGCAACACCCTCCAAGACCGCAGTCCCCGCCCAACTATTCACCGCGCTGCTCACCTCACCAAACCATCAACTGTTGCGACGTTGACTAGAAGCCACCTTGCCGCGCAGTGGTCAGTATTCAGTTGCCGTCGAAATTCTTTGCCGTTCAAGGCCAGGTCTCAGGGCGAAACGCTACGCACATAGACGGTGCACCCGTCGCAACCACCAACCGTGACGGGTCGAAACTGTTGGCGAACCTCCTCGGCAAGTATTGGATAGAAGTTCGAAAGCGTAGATTCATCAGGAAGGCGGGCGCAGGCGGAGCATGCGCTGGATGTTTCAACTACGCATCTCGCTTGATCGATCCCGGATCGGATCACCGCCTCTCCCTTCGCTTTATTCGCAGCACTCATGGTCAGGTTGAGAACTTCGGGGTAAGGGATGGTGCCGCGCCAGTCTTGGGCGACATAGAGTTCGTTCCTCCAGCCCCAAACCATCGCAGGGGATCCGGGCGGGCATAAGCGGGCCAACTCAGGATTGCGCTTAACCGAGCTCTTCGCGAAGGCAACCGTGGCGGCGCGCGGCGTCAACAGCCGCCAGCGATGAGATACACATCCGTCCGCGATTGTCAGCGCACCAGCGAAAACTAGCACTCCCGCGACCAGAGCGGGTGTCAACGGCCGCGGTAGCAGCTGTACACCGTCCTTGAGAGGCAAAGTGAAAGCTAGTCCGAAAGCTCCAAATGCGATTATAAAATAGTGGCCAAAACTGCTAGGCCCCCCGAGTACAGAAACAAACCCTCCGGCCACAAGGACTCCGCGAGCCACATTGACTCGTTGATCGCTGTGCCAGCACAACCAGCCCAATATCGCCGTCAATACGATTAAGTAATACATTGGCCCCTGTAGCGCACCGATGATGTTGCCGATTCGCTGCACCGGCGAGTGGCTGCCGGTATAAGAAGTTAGGAAGGACACGATCTGTTGGACGACAGTCCAATTAGTCGTGGGCGATACGGCCATGATCACTAGGATCGTTAACGCCGGCAGCGCAGAGCCAATGAGCCACCAGCTAGCCGAAGTTACAACGCGCCTGAAACTCGGGCGGAGCACTATCAGCTGCGCCACGACCCATGCCAGGGCCATGGGTCCCACCTGATACTTCGAGCCCACCGCAACGCCGGCCAGTGCACCGACAACTAGAAATAACCAGGGCCGCGCGCGCAGTTGATGAAGCGGTATGAGCGCTGACGCAACTACGAGCAGAGTTGGTAGATATTCCGTACTCAACGCACTGAAATCGGTGGCACCGCCTACGGGAAACGTCATCGCAATGGGAAACCACCACACAACGGTCGTGACTTGCGCGGCTCTGGGTCCGATGGCCCTCGAAGTAACGACAAATAGTACGGAAGCCGTCAATCCTACAAAGACTGCCGATAATAAGTGGGCGAACGTGAGGGTGAGTGGTGCGCCGAGTGCACCAAGCCCTGCAAGAAGGAGTATCCAGCAGGGGCCGATCCCCGTCGCCCAGGTGCTGTATGGGACCGGCGAGTGGACTGCGGCTCGCGCTTGAGCCATGAGTTCGGCCTCGTCAGGGTTAAGCACGTCCCACTCGGCGATTGCCTGGCCGCGCAACATAGCGGTCGCAAGCACGAGGCCAGCAGTAACACAGACGTAGAAAACGGCGGGACGCACCGTCGCCTCGCTGATGCTCAGCTTCTCTCCCCTCCTGATTGCGGCTGCGCGCCTGGCATAAGCTAAGCGCCGTGCTGACTGTGAGCGTCGTAATACCTGTCTATCGCGCAGCGCTGACAATACGGGATCTGCATCGCCAGCTGTCGTTGGCTATGGAACAGATCACGCCGTCGTTCGAGATCATCTTCGTTGAAGATTGCGGCGGCGACGATTCGTGGTCGATAATCAGCGAGCTCGCTGCGGCCGACAAGCGCGTAAGCGGCATCCGTATGAGTCGGAACTATGGGCAACATAACGCATTGCTCTGCGGCATCCGCGCCGCGCGTTACGAAGTCGTCGTCACGATGGACGACGACCTGCAGCACCCGGTGAGTGAGATTGCACCGCTGCTTGCAGCGCTGAGGCCTGAGGTCGATGTCGTATACGGTGCGCCCCAGCAAGAGCATCATGGCTTCTTGCGCGACGCTGCCTCGCGATTCACAAAATTGGCGCTGGCCAGTGCCATGGGAGCAGAGACTGCGCGGTCAGTGAGCGCCTTCCGCGCTTTCCGCACTCGGTTGCGCGAGGGTTTTCGCGATTACCGCAGTCCAAACGTCTCCATCGACGTGTTGCTGACCTGGTCAACATCTAGGTTTGCTGTCGTAAAAGTTCGACACGAGCCGCGTTCGGTTGGAACCAGCGGCTACTCGGTCGCTCGCCTTCTCAGCCACGCCATCAATCTCATGACAGGCTTCAGTACGCTGCCTCTCCAGATCTCTAGCATAATCGGATTCGCATTTGTTTTACTTGGATTTTCCATTCTCGCGTTCGTGGGAGCCAACTATTTGATCAATGGAAGCGCCGTACCGGGATTCGCTTTTCTAGCTTCGATGATAGCTGTCTTCTCCGGCGCGCAGCTCTTTGCTCTCGGCGTGATTGGCGAGTATCTCGCCCGTATGCATTTCCGCACGATGGATCGGCCAACCTACGTAGTCTGTGAAACGGTTGACTGAACTAGAACTGTAGAGTCACCACGCAGCCTTGTTCGGCGACGATTTGACGGATGACTACTGCATAGCATGCTGCAGCAAAATGCAAAAACTTCACAACGCTCGATATTTCAGTCGAGATTGAATTGCGAGCGGCTACATACGTGTTGCATTTTGCCTGTACAGCTCTCTTGATATAGACGGTCTTGAGAAATGCGGCAACGTGCGCATCCAGCCCGACCACATTAACCACTGAAATCGCAATAGAAGGACGCGGCAACAATCCGGCTCGACCGAGGAGTGATGTGCGGCAGGTCCTCTTGGCGCCACTCCGCGTACGAAAACCGGCTGGACACGGTGCCGGCAACCGCCCCAGGGTGCGGTACGGCCGTGAAACGCCACGCCCTGAAAGCGAGTGAGCTGGCCGCTCGCTGCGACGCGGCACGGCACGGCACGACCAGGCGTGATCAGAAGGTTACATCGCTTGCTGTAATCATGTGCGTCAAAGCTATACGTGGTGCTTGACGTGCTACGAACTCCTCGGCGCCTGGTCAACGACCGCTTTCGTGATTTTGCCTGCCATCATTACCGATTGGCCAGCGCCGCAAGCCCAGAGCGCGCGCTGCGACACGCTGCGCCAGCCGCTGTTTCATTATGTCGACGGCGTTCCTTGGTCTCGCGATTTTCGTCGACTTCTGCTCGAAATGCGCCCGATTGGGATGTGTGACCAAGTAAGCTCTCCTGCGAGCACTGCCGTCAGTAGTTTGCATGCGAGTCGGAAGGCAGCCAAGAACGGCTGCCCCGGGAAGGCACCATCGTGCGGGCTGAAACAATGTACTGCGAGCGATTAGCATGGGATTCTAAGTTTTTCGGAAAAGAGATTGCCCGGTTGAGAACCGACAAACTAACTTCCCACATTTGGGACGCGGCAAATCTGTGGTGTGATACCAACAACATAGATTGCCTATATTTTCTCGCGAAAGCCGACGATGCTTTAAGCATACGCTGCGCCGAGGATCACAACTTCAACATGGTTGACGTCCGCACAACGTTCTCCCGGCGCCTTTCGCAAAACGAAGATATCATTCACATTCCTGATGACGCAGATATCCGGCCAGCCAAGTCATCGGATCTCGGGCCGTTGAAAAAAATTACTCGCGAAAGCTACCGCGATTCACGATTTTATTTCGATGACAGATTCCAGCGTGATAAATGCGACCGTTTGTACGAAATGTGGCTGGAAAAGAGCTACGCTGACAGCACAAGTAAGGTGCTGGTGGTCAATTGGCAGGGCGACCCTGTTGGATATGTTACGTGCGACAGATTTGACGAAACTACGGGGCAGATCGGACTAATCACATCTGCTGTCGAAGGTATCGGACTCGGGAGCGCTCTGGTCGGTTCAGCACTCACCTGGTTCCGGCGCCAACACTTTGAGCATGTCCAAGTAGTAACCCAGGCTCGCAACGTCCGAGCACAAGTCCTCTACCAACAACGTGGATTTGTTACCAAATCTGTGGAGTTGTGGTATCACCGGTGGTTCAGGCAGCAAGGTTACCAGAATGATAGTGGCTAATGGCTGATCAGGCCGCCCCAAAAACGCGCCGGGCTAACAAAGTTCACGCCCAGCTCATTCGCTATATTTTTGTTGGAATCAGCCTGAACGGTGCCCTCTACGGCGCTTACTTATTGCTGTCGTGGCGGATAATGAGTAGCGAGGCCGCGATGACTATTACCTTCACCGCTGGGGTAATTCTTAGTTATATTGCTAATCGCGTCGTCACTTTTCGTCATCGCGGCGACCAGATCGTCGCGTTGCGACGATTCTTGAGCTGCTATGCCGTACTCTATATTTTCAACTACTCAGCACTTTGGGGACTGCCGCAGGGCCTAGGCGTTCCACATCAGATCGTGCAAGGAGGGGTCGTTCTTGTTTTTCCCCTGCTCGCTTTCACAATTCAGCGGTACTGGGTATTTCAAGCAACTGGTGATAAATCGGCACTTAACACGTCAGGTGATTTTCGTTGAGCATCAGAATTCCTTTTAACAGACCTTCAATCGTCGGCTCAGAACTTATCTATGTCGGGCAGGCCGTTGCGCATGGACACGCAAGTGGAGATGGACCGTTTACCAAACGAGCACAAGCCATGCTGGAGCAACAATTTGGCGCCCACCGCGTTCTCCTAACTACCTCATGCACTTCTGCTCTGGAGCTAGCAGCCCTCTTATGCGACCTACGACCTGGCGACGAGGTTATTGTCCCTTCGTACACCTTCGTCTCTACGGCTAACGCGTTCGTGTTACGCGGAGCGACGCCTATTTTTGTCGACATCAGGCCCGATACGCTCAACATTGATGAGCGGTTAATAGAAAAGGCCGTTACACCGCGGACGCGTGCGATATTCCCGGTACACTACGCGGGTGTAGCGTGCGATATGGACACTATCATGGACATTGCCAAGCGCCATGGGCTGCTTGTTGTAGAAGATGCGGCACAAGGGGTGTTTGCCCGTTTCCGGAATAAGTGGCTAGGAACCATTGGTCATATGGGATGCTATAGCTTTCACGAAACAAAGAACTTTTCGTGCGGCGAAGGCGGTGCGATCGTTATCAACGACCCGAATCTTGCGGATCGTGCTGAAATACTCCGTGAAAAAGGTACAAATCGTAGCCAATTTATTCGCGGGCAGACTGACAAGTACACATGGGTGGACATTGGCTCGTCATATGTTCTCTCCGATATGCTCGCTGCGTACTTAGTGGGCCAGCTAGAGAATATGGAGAGAATTACCGCCCGCCGTCAGGAGATTTTTGATCTTTATTACACTCTGTTGACCCCACTAGTCGCGCAGGGACTGATCCAGCTTGCGAAAATTCCGCAAGGATGTGACCCCAATTACCACATGTTCTACCTTTTGACGGCGGACATCGAGGAACGTAGTGAACTAATTTCTCATTTGCGAGCATGTGGCATCCTTGCGGTCTTCCACTATGTACCCTTACACTCGTCGCCATTCGTGAAATCCCTCAATATGCCCAGTCTTCATTTGCCCATAACGGATAATATAAGTAGTCGGTTGGTTCGCTTGCCTATGCACTTCGCCCTAAGCGATTCGGAAGTGGAAGATGTCGCCAGTGCAGTGTCCGATTTCTACAGTGCACGTAGTGGGGCCGTATCCAGCGGAAACCTGTTACACCTTTCACCTGTTGGCAGATCCGCGCCTCAGTCCATCTGAGCCCCTGTAGGCCGAACCCTCACCACCGACAATGTGTCGTCCGCCCGGCGCAATATTCCGTCTTGTCGGGGTGCGTCGCCCAACTGCCCAACCGAGCTTTACGCAACTATTACTGTCTGGGCCGACTCCCGCCGAGTTGAAACTTCCGGCGGCAAGTTTCTAAACTCGACAAAAGGAGATTGGCGTTTAACCTAGACATAGACCATCGCGCGCCGGCCCAACATTGCGGGGGCCGTGCCAGCTGTAGCGGACTCGAGGAGTAATTTTGACGTCAGAGCGGGAACGCGGTTTGTACGCAGCTTTGAGGCGTCCAGGCCTTTACGAAAAAGCTCAGCAGTGGATGGGGGCAGATAAACTCCGCCGCGAGTTTGCCAGTCGATTCGTTCGCGCGCGTCCTGGGGAACGCGTACTGGACATTGGTTGCGGCCCGGCAGATCTACGAGCACACCTACCCGAGGTCGACTACATCGGCTGGGAGCCTAACGCCGCGTACGTCGAGAGGGCACGTCAAACCTACGGCGACCGTGGCGTGTTCAATGCTGGTTACTTTGGGCCGCAGGAGGCGCGGTCACTTGCTCCGGTAGATATTGCAATCATTTCCGGCGTGCTTCATCACATGGATGATGCCCACGCAAGAGACTTGTTCCTTCTGTTGCGTGAGGTCGTGAAGCCCAGCGGGCGCGTTCTGACTGTCGATCCGGTTTTAGCAGAGCACCAAAACCCACTAGCACGATTACTTATAAAGTGCGATCGCGGCCGCCATGTGCGCTCACCAAAGGGTTATCGAGCGCTGGCATCGCAAGCATTCGAACGGATAGACGGAGCGGTCATAGCACAATTGTTTCCGCCCTATACTCGGTTCTTCATGACTATCAACTAATCAATCTCTTCACTCGCAAGATATTGCTTTCGGCTGACAACTTCTTGGGGTTAACATGCAGCATAACTCAAGGAACTTTATGCCGCAAGATCCCACATTTGGTCTCGAAACGATGCGCGCAGCACATAAGATGCCAGAACGTCGCCTTGCTACGTTGGAGATTATCCGTAGACATTCGGTTGCATTTATGAATTGCCCGCCAAGGTATGCGCTCGATAGAGGTGCACATGAAAATCATGGTACTCCGGCATCTCGTCGGTGTTGACCACCTGGTCAAACTGAACATTAACTTGGTAATGTTCGCGATAAAAAATTTGGAGGTGCTTGATCCATCTCGACTCCATTAAAAAATAGACATCAGAACGGCTGATTACAGCTGTCGAGTATTGTTGTAACCCATGCCTTATCAACACGCTGTCAAAGATCGGCGAGTGCGTAATGTAACCATACGGCACGATATCAAATGGTACCTCGTCTGCCGATGGATAAAAGAATAGAGTCTGCTCGAGCACAGAATCGGTGGGCAACGGAATCAGTACGGGCCGCTGCCCCATCGGAATATTGGTTCGGATTGGAGCAAATATCTGATGGCTGATGTTGCTTATATCTCTGTTCCGTACGCACGCCAACCGGATGCTGTCCGCCAGCGAGTACAAGTTGACTAGATAACTTGCAATCCATCCAACTGCACCAATCCCCAGAGCAACCCGAATATAATTCGGTGGCAACTTGCGTGCACTTTGTGCGGCAGCTCTAGAACGGGCATCTTGATCAGTGGTGTGCCATCGCCGGGTGCTGGCCACCCAGTAAAGGCAGGCAGTTTGCAAGAATACAGGAAAATTGTAGGCGACTCGGTCAGGCAACCGAGCAGTCACGAGGAGGTAGTAATCGAAGGCCATGAAAATCAAAAAGTAGCAACCTATGATGATAGCGATGCGCCGCCGAGAACCGGTTAACCAGTAAATGCACAAGATGGAATTTAATAGGGCTAGAATCAAAGCAAATCCGGAATCGCCTGAAAGTACTTTGGAAGCAAACTCTCCCAGAGATGGCATTGCTGTCATACCCTCTGATTGTTCCAGCGCCTTTAGCTCATTGAGGAGTCGTCGCATTTTAGACGTCCCAGCATATATATCTGCATCAGGATAGTAGAACTCCGAAAACATCCAGCCGTCATTATCCGTCCAGCCCACTACATGGTCCGCCTTTGGGATGAAAATGGCTAAAGGTGTCACATGGATTTCGCCACGCATCTTGTTATAACTGATGTATTCCGCCCATGCTGAATCCCGGGTATACGCCAAGTCGTCAACTTCGTGCAAGACTAGAAAGGAAGCCACACCAATTAGGACAACTGCCGTGGCACGTCTCCATACCTTTAACCCCAGGCGTTCTAGTACAAACGGTCCGGCGACTAAACATAATAACAAGACTGCGTCTTCGCGGATCATAAAAGCGACGCTGAGAAAAAGAAGCCCAGCGAGTATCTCAGGCCAATTCGGCGTACGTGCTGGCATTAATCCATCCACAACGAGTAACAAACCCGCTAGTCCGGCCAAGAAGGCCGAGGTCGTAAATTGAAGATGTAGCAAGATACGCAGCTCGACAACCAGGAAGAACACCACATAAAGCATTATGCTTTGCCAGCATATTCGGCGTGAAACCGTAAGGAATGCAAGCACCGTGAGCGCCGCGTAATGCACCGTCAAGAGATAGAGAAAATACCAGTTAATCCCAGCCCACAAGCTATACAGAGCCTTCAGTATGCATCCAAGCAAAACGTTCGTGAAAATCAAATGTTCATCCGGATGTCCTGTGTAGAACCCCGAGGCTATTGACTGCGACATCAAGTCGTCGTTTGTTTCGTACATCGGTGTTGCAATCTTGAAAGCAACAGCGAATAACAATGTGTTAAGTGTAACCGCCCAGGCAAATGCTCGGACGCTGTTTTGTCGCGCGGCCAATAGATCTTGAGGTCTTGACAGCCGTGGAGAGATATCAGCGTTCAGCTTCATTCACACTCGCCGTACGTGCTGCGTTGTTGTACACGGTACCTAGCATCAGGTCACGCTCGGCTGCACTGGCGATCGCTGTCCACCAACTAGCGACGCCCGAGCCCACACCGCGCAGGACGTCGGTGGGTCGCTTCACCAATTCTCCCAGCCCTCTCTGCTATGCCGACCCGAGAGCCACGAGCCCCCCAACTTCGCCCCGCAGTCTAACCCGATGAGGCTGCTTCTGACCGGACATCAAATGATTCGGTACGAGGCCATCGGCTCGGACAACAAGCAGACCGGTGTGTTGAATGAAATGAACACAACCCCTTGCTGGCACGCGAACGCGATCGCCTGTCTATATTCGACGCAATCAGCACGGCGGCGCAGACATCACAACGGATTCAAGCGCGACTTGCGCTTGCCGCGGCCAAGACCTGCCGCGCGGACTGGGCGATCTCGCGGATGCACTGAGGAGTTACGTCGCTGTCGACTACACGTCAGCGCCCCACTGATAGGTTCTAGGGGCAGGTGCAGCCTCGGTATTTTTGGTCTGGCGACGCTCGCCCTACTATCTGCGTTGCCCCGCTGGCACTAGGAGTTATCATCTCAAATTCGGATACCGAACGGCTAACACATGGTGAAGTCGGGCGCCATACAAATCTAGCCGCAGCAGCCGGCTCCCTCACAAGCTGCGCGGCGGCGGGAATCCAATAGCTGTGCACTTTCTGATCTCCGGCCATACCGGGTTCAAAGGACCCTGGCTTGTCCTTCTACTGCTCAGCCGTGGGCATCGGGTGTCCGGTCTAGCTCTTGACCCTCCCGGGGGCGGCCTCTTTGACCGCGCCACGCTATCCGAGCAGTTACTCGCCGATCACCGCGTCGATATTCGCGACGCCGAAGCCACGGCCTCGGTAATCAAGGCGTTGGCTCCTGACGTGGTCGTCCACATGGCCGCGCAGTCGCTGGTCCGGGAGTCCTATCGCAATCCGCGCTTCACCTATGAAACCAACGCCATGGGCACTATGAACGTGCTGGACGCGGTAGGCGCCACCCCGTCGGTGCGCGCGCAGGTCGTGATCACCACGGACAAGGTGTATCGCAACGTCGACCAGGAAGCCGGTTACGTCGAAACCGACCCGCTCGGTGGCGCTGATCCCTACAGCGCCTCAAAAGCGATGGCCGACCTGCTGACGCAGTCCTGGATCCGTAGCTTTCCCTGTTGCCCCACGGCTATCGCCCGCGGCGGCAACGTAATTGGTGGTGGCGACGTCAGTCATGAGCGCCTCTTTCCAGATCTGGTGCGCGCTTACGCGACCGACCAAGCACCGCTGCTGAGGTTTCCGAAAGCAGTTCGACCATGGCAGCACGTGCTCGACTGCCTCAACGGTTATCTCACCATCGCCGACGCGCTGCTCGCGGGCTCAGGCACGGGCCAGTGGAACATCGGGCCCGGAAGAGACAGCTTCGTTGAGGTGGGCGAGGTAGCGAGCCTCGCGGCGCAGCTATGGGGAGGCGGCGCGCGTTGGGAACGCCAGCCCGGCGAGCACCCTCACGAGGCGAATCTGTTGGCCCTGGACGCCACTAAAGCCCAGACCGAACTCGGCTGGCATAACCGACTCGGGTTCCGCGACGCCGTTGCGTGGACCATCGATTGGGAACGCCGCGTACACGACGGCGCTGATCCTCTCGCGGTGACTCAGGAGCAAATCGCCGCGTTCGAAGACCTCAATTGACCCACTGGCCCGCGTAAGGTCCCTACGGTGAGCAACCACACTTACCGCGTGATCGAAATCGTCGGCACTTCACCAGACGGAGTCGACGCAGCAATTCAGAGTGGCCTGACACGCGCAAGCCAGACCATGCGCAACCTGGACTGGTTCGAGGTGGAGTCCGTTCGTGGCCACCTGGTGGAAGGCGCCGTCGCGCACTATCAGGTGACCATGAAAGTCGGTTTCCGCCTTGACGATTCATCGTCGTAAGAGCGCAGAGTCATTAAAGTTACCGCGCTCGGCACCAGATCTGTCCCGGATCGCCAAAGCGTCTCAATCGGGCGACGCGGGCGCACGCCATGTCCGTGCGCCTCCCTTATTGTGAATTAATTCATCACAGTCTTACCGCGATAACCGCGGAGTGATGAATTTCAAGTGTCAATTTTAGCGACTATGCTCAGTAAAGTAGCGACGGCAGGAGCACGCCAAGGGGCGAACCAGGTTGCCTATCCTCCTGCGGCGATTTATCCTTAACGCCATGGCTTTTCAGCCCGGTCGCTACAGGTGAATCCGGACGCTTTCAATAATGAATTTGAAGTGATTGATACCAACAAAATTATCTGCCAAGCTATTCATTCTACTTTGTACGGATGTTCGTACAGCGTTTGGTGGATGACTAGATTTCGGATACGTGAGTGTTGTCGTACGTAAACGCCGCTCCGGAGGTGATAGCCGAAGCGTCGGCGAACCTCGCAAGGATCGGTGGCGCTGCGGGCGGCCAACACCGCGGCTTCAGTTCCTACGACGCAGCTGGTGTCCGCGGCCGGCGACGAGATATCGATAGCCATCGAAAAATTCTTGACCAGCACGCCGCGGACTACCACGCCGTGTGTGAACAAGTCGCGTTCGTCCACGAGCGTTTCGTGCAGACCCCGCGCCGCGGAGCCGCCATTTACGCCGCGGCCGAAGCCACCAACACCCCATGCAGGCTGTTGATACCGAATTGCTTGGCGCCCTCAACGCCCCCGCCCAGCTGTTGACCGGCCGCCCATTTATCGGTGACGGAGCTAACGGAGCGCCCGGCGGCGGCACCGGCGGTGACGGTGGCTGGCTTTACGGAAACGGTGGCAATGGCGGTGGCGGCTCTCCCGGCGGACCTGGTGGTGCCGGCGGATCAGCCGGACTGTTCGGCAACGGCGGCAACGGCGGAAGCGGTGGGGCGTCCGTCACAGCGAGCGGGACCGGCGGCAATGGCGGCAGTGGCGGTAACGGAGGCTGGTTGTCCGGCAACGGAGGCGCCGGGGGCAGTGGCAGAACAGGAAGTACCGGTACTACGGGGCATACCGGAATCAACGGCGGCACCGGAGGTTGAGGTACCGGCGGGGCGGGTGGCATCGCTCACGGACTCTTCAGCACGCGTGGCCACGGTGGTGACGGCGGCGATGGTGGTGCCGGAGGCCGTGGCGGCTACGGTGCCGCTGCCACCGGCGTTGACGGCGGAGATGCCGGTTCTGGTGGCACCGGCGGAAAGGCAGGCCGCGGCGGAGCCGGTGGCACGGGAGGTTTCCTGGGTACAAATGGAGCTGCAGGTCGTAGTGGCACGGGCGGTGTCGGCGGCGATGGCGGCAACGGCGGTGCGGGGGCAGACGGCGGCCTGGGTAAGGACGGCTTCAGCGGCGGCGACGGCGGCAATGGCGGCGCTGGCGGAATCAGCGACGGCGGAACCGGTGGTGACGGCGGCCGGGGAGGCGCGGGTGGCGACCACGCTGGCACCGATACCGGCACAGGCGGCACGAGCGTTCCTGCAGGCGGTGCCGGCGGTAGGGGGTGACGGCGGCAGTGCTGGTGCAGAGGCCACCAACGGCCCCGGCGGCACCGGCGGCACCGGCGGAGACTGCGCCACCGGCAAGACCGGCGCCAACGACCCCACCAAACCCCAAGACGGCAACCAAGGCGGCGGCGACGGCGGCCAAGGCGGCACCGGCGGAAACGGAATCAACAACACCGGCGGCGGCGCCGGCGGAAAGGGTGGCGGCGGCGGTGATGGCGGCATCGGCGCCGACAGCAACAACCAAACCTTCGCTACGCCTGGCGGCCAAGGCGGGCACGCAGGCAACGGCGGGGCCGGTGGTACGCCGGGTGCAGGCAGCGACCAGGGCGGAGCCGGTGGGAAAGGCGGCAACGGTGGGGGCGGTGGCAACGGTGGCTCCGTTCAGTTAGTAGTAGACCAAGGCTTGAGCCTCAGCTATGCCGGCGGCGGAGGGGGCGGCGGCGCAGGAGGCACAGGCGGCGTCGCAGGCAGCGCCTCGGCCCTCGGCGGCGACGGCGGCAACGGCGGCGGTGGAGGACAAGTCACGATTGCCGAGACCTTCGTTTCTGCCAACGGAGGCTTCGGCGGCGGAGGAGGAGCCGGCGGCAGGGCTGGGGATGGGGGCGATGGCGGAATGGCGTTCGCCGGCAACCCCGCGACCAACGGTTCGGGCGGGGCTGGTCAGTTCGGCGGTACCGGCGGCGGCGGTGCAGGCGGCAGCGCGAGCTACACCGCTGCCAATAACGGCGTAAATGGAGCAAACGGCGACATTGGTGGCGGAGGCGGCACCGGCCCTGGCGTGCAAAGCGGCGGCGGCGGCGGCCGAGTTCACGGCCGCGGTGGCACGGATGGCTACTCCGCTGACGGTGTTCCCGGCGCCGGGGGGAGTCCGCGTAACGGGTGACACCCGGCCCGAGTCGGCACAGCATTCAGGATGGTCTGCTCGAGGTGGAGTCCGTTCGTGGCCACCAAAGTGGAAGGCGCCGTAGCGCACTATCAGGTGACCATGAAAGTTGGCCTGCACCTTGATGATTCGTCGTCGTTGGGCACGAACCGCTAGCGCGCGGCGGCTTGCATCTCCCGTTCGCCTGCGGCGCGATTCGACCATCCACGGAGTAGACGCGACGTGAGCGACATCGAGGGCTTCTCGACGAGAATCCAGCTCAGCGCAGCGACCGACAGGGTCACGATCGCGGCAATTGCCGCAAACACCTGGGCGAGCTTCATCAACTCTTTATCTGTCGTGCTTCGGGCGAAGCGCTCCTACCCGATCTTGCCTTATCCGCGCAGCTTGCTCTGCTGGAATCACGAACTGGGCTCGGCAAGTTGACGTAGTGGCAGGCCGGCGCAGCTCAGTACCGCCTAGCCAGTCAGCGCGCCAGGTTCCATGTATGGCGCACCCAGCCCGTGCACCGGACGGTACCCACGCTTGCGTGCTTTGCCCGCCGCCTTGCGGATCATCTTGTACAGCGCGACGAATGCGGCGTGGTCGCTGGCCACGAACGGCGTCAGCAACCTGTTGTGTACGACCGCAAAAGCCACCCCGGTCTCCGGGTCGTTCCAGCCAACCGAACCACCCAGGCCAACGTGGCCGAACCCGGGCATGATGTTGCCGATCGGCAGACTGTGATAGCCCAGGTGAAAGGCCATCGGGACGAAAAGGTTCCGGTCGCGCTGTACGACCTTTTCCCCTGTCAGCCCGGCGACCAGCCGCCGAGACAGGAAACGCGTGCCGTCGACCTCTCCCCCGTTGGCGATCGCGCCGTACATCCGCGCCAGCGCCCGGGCCGTCACGACCCCGTTGGCCGCGGGGATCTCGGCGTCCAGCATCGCCATGTTGCCCTGCACCGCCGCGATGACGCCCGGGAAGTACATCGAGCGATACCCGCCGGAGATCTGGTTGGCGATCCGCTGCACAACGCAGGTCAGGATCGGGTTGGCCGCGATGTCCTGCGGCATGATGATCTCGGCCGCCCGAGTGGGCGATCCGGCGGGTGGACGCCCCAAATGGAATCCGTCGGTGCCCAGCGGTTCGGCCAGTTCTTCCCGGAACAGCACCCGCATGTCCTTGCCGGTGACCGCCCGGGCCAGTCCCGACATCAGCCAACCGAACGTCAGCGCGTGATACGCCGGTTTACCCAGCAGCCGTCCCGGCGACGCCGCGGCCAGCCGCTCCTCCATCAGGACGTGGTCCAGCAGCTCTTCCTGCCTGGCTCCGCGTAGACCTGACAGGCCCGCGGTATGCTTCATGACCTCGCGCACCGTCATCTTGGCTTTACCGTTGGCGCCGAAGGCATGCCAGTACTCGGCGACCGGCGCGTCGTAGTCGATCAACCCCCGATCAGCCAATCGGTGAATGACCGTGGCGGCCATACCTTTGGTCGCCGAGAACACCATCGGGGCGCTGTCCGCCGACCACGGCACCTCACCGGCGCGGTCGGCCCAGCCCTTCCAGACATCGACGACGGGCTGGCCGTCGAGATAGACCGCCAGCGCCCCGCCTCCGAAGCGGTGGCCGGGGAACATGGTGGAAAAAGCACGAACGACGCAACCGAATTGGGAGTCCGCGGCACCGAACACACCATGCCCTGCGTCGGGGGCACCGTGAGAAGGAACAGCGCGGCGATCGACTCCGATGTCTACCGTCACGAGCTTGAATTTACTTCGCTTTCGTAGAGTCCATGGTCGAACCCGGACATGTTTACCTTTCCGTTAGGTGGTCGCGATCTCAAGTATTTGCTGGGCCGCTAGCGCGGGGGTCAGCTCCCCGTCGCGAACCTGACGTTCCACGTCCCGGCGGATCTTGCGCACCGCGGGATTCGACATCACCCGGTCCAGCACGGCGTCGCGAACCATCTGCCAGGTCCAGTCGACCTGCTGATCACGCCTGCGCGCTTCGAACTGCCCGGCTTCGGTCAACACTTCGCGGTGCTTTTCGATGGTTTCCCACAGCTCGGCCAACCCCGTGCCCTCAATCGCGCTCATCGTGAGAACCGGCGGCCGCCACAGTGATTCGCGAGGATGAATCAGCCTGATCGCCCCGGAGAGTTCACGGGCAGCCATCCGCGCCTCCTTGAGGTGCTCGCCGTCGGCCTTGTTCACCACCACAATGTCGGCGAGCTCCAGCACGCCCTTCTTGATGCCCTGCAACTGGTCCCCGGCGCGCGCCAGGGTGAGCAGGACGAAGGTGTCGACCATATTGGCCACCGCGACTTCGGACTGTCCGACGCCCACCGTTTCAATCAGGATCACGTCGTATCCGGCCGCCTCCAACAGCACGACCGTCTCGCGGGTGGCCTTTGCTACCCCGCCCAGCGTTCCCGATGTCGGGGACGGCCGGACGTAGGCGTCGGGATGCGTCGCCAGCCGCGCCATCCGGGTCTTGTCACCCAGAATTGAGCCACCGGTGCGCGTCGAGGACGGGTCGACGGCCAGCACGGCAACCTTATGGCCCTGCTCGATGAGATGCATGCCCAGCGCCTCGATAGTGGTGGACTTGCCCACCCCCGGCACCCCAGTGATCCCGACCCGGTGAGCGTTGCCGGCGTGCGGCAAAAGAGCCAGCAGTAGCTGTTGCGCTCGCTCGCGATGGTCGGCGCGGGTGGATTCCAGCATCGTGATGGCGCGCGGCAACGCCGCGCGGTCACCGCGGCGGATAGCCTGGGCCAGTTCTCCGACAGATGTCACCTAGAGGGTCCAATCCGCGGTCGCGGCGACACTAGAATCAGGCACACGACACGCCGAGCAGGGTGTCGGTGGTTTCAGTCTCGGCGAGACTTTCACCGCAGCCGCTAGGGGTTGTCGCAGCCGCTCCCGCGGCGAACATGCAAGCCGTGACATGCCGCACACTAATCCAGGTCATAGCCCAGCCGGTCGGCGAGCTTGTGCAGCAGGCCGATCGCGGAGTCAGCGATGACGGTCCCCGGCGGGTAGATCGCGGCGGCCCCGGCCTCATACAACTCATCGAAATCACCGGGCGGGATCACCCCGCCGACCACGATCATGATGTCCGGACGCCCCACCTCTGCCAAGGCATCGCGCAACGCCGGCACCAGCGTCAGGTGACCGGCAGCCAGCGAGGACACCCCGACGACGTGGACGTCGTTGTCGGCGGCCTGCTGGGCGACCTCTTCGGGGGTGGAGAACAACGACCCGACGTCAACGTCGAATCCGATGTCGGCGAACGCCGTCGCGATCACCTTCTGGCCGCGATCGTGGCCGTCCTGACCCATCTTGGCGATCAGGATCCGCGGCCGGCGACCATCGGCTTCCGCGAACTTCTCGACCAGTTCGGTTGCTTTGGCAATATTGGGGGCTGTTCCCACCTCGTCACGGTAAACCCCGGCGATCGTTCGGATCTCAGCCTGGTGGCGTCCGTAGACCTTCTCCAGCGCATCGGAGATCTCACCCACGGTCGCCTTGGCCCGGGCGGCATTGATCGCCAGAGCCATCAGGTTGTTACCCAAGCCGTCTGACCCGCGGGCGGGAGGTGCCCCCACACCGTCCGGGCCGCTCGCCGCAGCCGCGCGACTGAGCTCCGCCAGAGCGGACGCGACGGCCGCGGGGTCCCGATTCGCCCGCAGCTCTTGCAGTTTGGCCAACTGTTCGGCGCGCACCCGACTGTTTTCGACCTTGAGTACCTCGATCTCTTGGTCCTCGACCACCTGGTACTTGTTCACCCCGATAACGGGTTGCTGGCCGGAATCGATCCGGGCCTGGGTGCGTGCGGCGGCCTCCTCGATACGGAGCTTGGGAATGCCTTCGCTGATCGCCTGAGCCATGCCACCGTGCTCAGCGACCTCCTCGATGTGTGCGCGCGCTCGCACCGCCAGCTGGTGGGTGAGCCACTCCACGTAATACGAACCCGCCCAAGGGTCGATCGGCCGGGTGGTACCGGACTCCTGCTGCAGCACCAACTGGGTGTTGCGGGCGATGCGGGCGGAGAAGTCGGTGGGCAACGCCAAAGCTTCGTCCAACGCGTTGGTGTGCAACGACTGAGTGTGGCCCTGGGTGGCGGCCATCGCCTCGATACAGGTGCGGGCGACATTGTTGAACACGTCCTGCGCGGTCAGCGACCAGCCCGAAGTCTGCGAATGGGTACGCAGCGAAAGCGATTTCGAACTCTTGGGATCGAACTTGGCTACCAGCTCACTCCATAGCAGCCGGCCGGCCCGCAGCTTGGCGACCTCCATGAAGAAGTTCATCCCGATGCCCCAGAAGAACGACAGGCGCGGCGCGAACTTGTCGATGTCTAGGCCCGCGTCCAGACCCGCCTTGATGTACTCGACGCCGTCGGCCAGGGTGTAAGCCAGCTCCAAATCAGCTGTCGCACCAGCCTCTTGGATGTGGTAACCGGAAATCGAGATCGAGTTGAACTTCGGCATCTTCGCGCTCGTGTAGGCGAAGATGTCGGAGATGATGCGCATCGAGGGCTTGGGCGGATAGATGTAGGTGTTGCGGACCATGAACTCTTTGAGGATGTCGTTCTGAATGGTGCCGGCCAGTTTCTCCGGCGGCACCCCCTGTTCCTCGGCAGCCACCACGTACAGCGCCAGGATGGGTAGCACCGCCCCGTTCATCGTCATCGATACCGATACCGATGACAGGTCGATGCCGTCGAACAGCTGACGCATGTCGAGGATGGAATCGATTGCCACACCGGCCATTCCGACATCACCCTGCACGCGGGGGTGGTCGGAGTCATAGCCGCGGTGGGTGGCCAGGTCGAA
This sequence comes from Mycobacterium sp. NGS49, assembly GCF_059812565.1. Lineage (NCBI taxonomy): Bacteria > Bacillati > Actinomycetota > Actinomycetes > Mycobacteriales > Mycobacteriaceae > Mycobacterium > Mycobacterium sp. NGS49. Next base: position 53,387 of record NZ_JCALCX010000005.1, read on the forward strand.
CGCCACCGACAGGCCTTTCTGACCGGCGGCCAGGTTGCGGCGGTAGAACGCGTTGGATTCGGCGGCCGTGGAGAAGCCGGCGTATTGGCGAATGGTCCAGGGCTGGTTGACGTACATCGTCGGGTAGGGCCCACGCAGGAACGGCGGCTCGCCCGGGAAGCTGTGAAGCGGGTAGCCGTCTCCCTCTGCCGCTGCGCGGTCTTCGGCGATGTACACCGGCTTGACGTCGATGCCCTCCGGTGTCTGCCACTGCAACTGTTCCGGCGTGTACCAATTCGCCTTCGCCGCAGCGGCAATGTGCTCGTCGACCGCCGCCGCCGTGGGCCTTGGTACCGCCTTTTCGCTGTCCAGTGCAACGTCGGCGAAGCTGCCGATTTGCGAGGCCGCTGTCGCCGGAGCCGCCTGTGCGGCGACATGATGCATCGTCATCGTTATGCCCCCAGCCTGGTGAGCAGAACCGAAAGCGCTTCGACTGCATTGATTTTCGCGGTCAAGAACTCATCCGGCCGATGTTCGGCAGCGCCGACGGCCTGTTCCGGCCCGGCCAGGTACACCCGCTCGATACCGGCGTCGCGCGCGGCGCGAACCACGCCGGATACCTCGTCGAGATAACGCTTGTCGGTGCCGCAGATCACCGCCACCGTCGGTGACCCCGCGTCGGTGACGGCCTGCCGCACGCCGGCGGCCTCGACGGTGCCGGGATTGATGGCCTCAATACCACCGGTTGCCAGCAGGTTTGCAGCGAAGGTGGTGCGGATGTTGTGTTCGGCCAATGGGCCCAGGGGTAGCAGCAGCACCTGCGGCCGCCTCTCGTGCATGGCCAGGTAGACGTCCGAGCGATCCCGCAGCGCCTCGAATTCGGCGGCGTAGCGTCGCACCTGTCCCGCGCGGCCCAGCGAATCACCCTGCGGCAGCGGCGTTTCGCCGAGGTTAGGGAATTCGTTGACGCCGGTGATCGCGATGCGGCGATGCGCAATGTCGTCGGCGCGTCTGGCGGCGAGCGATCTGATCTCCCCCATCACGTAGTCATGGGCGGCGATGAACCCACTACGTGCCTCGATGGACTGAAAGTGTTGCCAGGCCCGCTCGGCCAGCTCCCGCGTCAGGTCTTCGACAAACCACGACCCGCCGGCCGGGTCGAGCACCCGACCGACGTGCGACTCCTCCAGCAGCAGCAACTGCGTGTTGCGCGCGATCCGGCGCGCGAAGCTCGTGGCCGTGCCCGGCCAGCCGCCCGGGATCGAGACGTCGAACGCGTACACCAATACCGTGTCAGCCCCGCCGACCCCGGCGCCGAAGGCCGCCAACGTGCAGCGCAGCATGTTCACCCAGGGGTCGCGCTGCGTCATCATCGGCAGCGACGTCTCAGCGTGGACCATGGTTGCACCGCCATCCGGATCGCCGGCAACCTCGGCGACGCGCGCCCACAACTGGCGCGCCGCACGCATCTTGGCCAGCGTCATGAACTGGTCGTCATCGGCGGCGAGCCGGAAGCTGATCTGCCGCAGCGCCTGCTGGACCGGCAACCCGGCTTCGGTGAGCACCCGCAAATAATCGACCGCCGCAGCGATCGTTGCGCCGAGCTCCCAGGCAGCGGTCGCGCCCAGGTTGTGAAAGGCAGGTCCGTCGACGGTGATAGACCGCACGCCGTGCCGGTCGGTCGCCAGTTTCGCAACCGCGATGACGTCCTGCATCGCCGGAGCGGTGCGCTCGCTCAGAGTTGCCGTCAGCGGGTCGGCGCCCAGGTCGACCGACACAGTCGCACGCTGGGCCGTGTCGACCTGGTCAACCAGCGTCAGCATCGCGTCGGCAGCGGCCGCATAATCGGCTCCCGCGTCGACGATGACCGGCGCCATGCTCAGGTACACGCCCTCGAGCAGGGCCGCAAGCTCATCGGCAGCCACGCCGGACTCCCCCACCCGCAACACGAGGCCGCTGACTCCCTCGCCGAGCGCGGTCAGCAGCGCGGCGTTGCCCTCACTGGCCGACAGGCCGGGCGCGGGAAACGCCTCGACGACCTTCCAGCCCGTTTTAACGTCGCGCGCCGCGTCGGCGCCGCGCACAAAGGGCCATTGTCCGGGCAACGGCGGCTCAGGCAGCTCGTCGAACGCGGTATAGAGCGGGCGGATGACGAACCCGTCATAGGTCGGGGTGTCCAGCCGCTGCTCCGGATGGGCGCCGAGCTCGGCGGGATCAACTCGGGCACTCTTGGACAACACACCGGCAACCGCACTGCGCCAGCGCCCGCGAACCTGTTCTAGGTCGGCGAGTTCGGGTACGTCAATGGACACCGATTTGCTCCTGTTTCCGCAGCAATTGCCAGTCTTGCTTCGGCTCACTTCCGGGCTGTCGCTTAGCTAACAAGGCTAATTGATCAGCACCGGAATCCAGGAATCCAGGTGCCGCCGCGCGGAACGCCACCGCGGCGAAACGCCAGCCCGGGGCAACTCCATATTCACCTTCGCCCCGTACCCTTGGAGCCGTGACGACCGCCGCGATCTGCAAAACCACCGATACGGTGCGTGGCATGGCCTTGTCTCTGGTCTCGGCCGCGCGTCAGGCATCGCTACCCAGGTTGCTCGCAAGCGTGGTGGGAATCACAGTGCTCGTGGCGGTGGCGTTGTTGGTTCCGCTGCCCACAGCCGTGGAAATGCGGGATTGGGCGCAGTCGCTGGGGCCGTGGTTCCCGCTGGCGTTCTGGCTCGTGCACGCCGTCGTGACAGTGCCGCCGTTTCCGCGCACTGCGTTCACGCTGGCGGCCGGATTGCTGTTCGGACCGGTGATCGGAGTGGCCATCGCGGTCACCGCCAGCACCGCGAGCGCCGTGCTGGCGGCCCTGTTGATCCGCGCGACCGGTTGGCGGCTCAACCGCTTGGTCCGCAATCGGACCATCGTCCGCCTAGACCAGCGGCTGAGCGAGCGGGGTGGGCTGGCCATCTTGTCGCTGCGGTTCATCCCCGTCGTGCCGTTCTCGACGATCAACTACGCCGCCGGCGCTTCGGCGGTGCGCATCATGCCGTACATGTGGGCGACGGTGGTCGGTCTGCTGCCCGGCACCGCGGCGGTGGTGATCCTGGGCAACGCGTTTGCCGGCGACGGCAACCCATTGTTGGTGCTGGTCTCGGCGAGCACCGCCGCACTGGGGTTGTGTGGCCTGGCCTATGAGATCCGGCATTACCGCCGCCACCACCGGCACACCGCCGAGCCTATCGCTGCTGAGCCGGTCTCCGAGCCCGCCGCTACGCCCTGATCCTTCGCCGTGGAGCTTGCTCATCTGGCGTCAGCGCGCACGATCATGCTCGCGGCCGGAGCGGTGCTGTGCCTGGGTGTGGCGGCCTGGCCACTGGTGGCATCCCAGCGCGCTGGGGCCTATAGCTGGCGACTGTCGCTGGTCGCGCTGCTGAGCGCGGCCTCGTTCGTGGTGACGATGTTCCTGCCCGGCCCGCGAAAGGCGCCGCTGCAACCATTGGTAACCCTGCCGGCGGCGAGCGCGATCGGGCCTGGGACAGCAATTGCCGTCGCCTACGCCGACGGCAGCGGCGGGATGGCATGTACCGCAGGCTTTCTGGTGCGCACCGCGGGCGGCCAGAACGGGGTGCTCACCGCCGGACACTGCAACAGGCCGGGCGAAGGCAGCAAGGTGAGCATGAACGCCGGCTCGGTCCCCTACCAGACGGTGGGGACGTTCACCCAGACCGTCAGCGAAGGAACACGTGGTGAAGCCCACGACATCGGGCTGGTGATGCTCGATTCCGACAAAGTTCCGCGGACGGCGTCGATCACCGGGCCGATGCCGGTCAGCGGCGTCGCCGGCGACCTGCGACTCGGCGAGCAGCTGTGCAAGTACGGCATGCGGACCGGCCGGATGGAATGCGGACAGATCACCGACGTCACCGAGAGCAAAGTTGCGTTTCTGGCAGCCAGCCAATGCGGCGATTCCGGTGGCCCTGTCTACCTCATCCGCCCCGACGGCGCGGCCGCTGTCGGGATACACATACGCGGCGGGCGCCCCAATGACCCCAACCCGAGCTGCTCCACGCCCGCGACGTTCTCGGTGGCCGAGCTGATACGGCCTTGGCTGGACCAGTGGGGGCTGAGCGTGGTGACCGGCTGACGGCGCCCGGCCCGAGCTGAGGAATTTTCCGATCGGGACGTCTTTGCGGATATGCACGCAACAAGTCGGCGGCGGCCCGGTTGACCCGGCTCGCCGTCGCACCCGGCCTCAGCGGACCAGCAGACTCAGACGAAATTTCGCGCCTCCGTCATGCACCAGGCACACCAGATCACCACCGTGCGCTCGGGCCAGCGCGCGGGCGATCGGCAGGCCCAGCCCGGCGCCGCCGTGATCGCGGGCGCGCCCCGCGTCCAGGCGCACCAACCGCTCGAAGATGCGGAAGCGCTCGTCGTCGGCAATACCCGGACCGGTGTCGGTGACCGTCACCTTCGCCGCCGCGGAGTCGCTGCTCACATCGATCGTCACCGTCCCGTCGGCCGGTGTGTGCCGGCGGGCGTTGTCCAGCAGATTGGACAGAATCTGCGCAACCCGCGTCGGATCCGCCTGGACCGTCAGCTGGTCCAGTCCGGTGCGCACGATCGACAACTGCGGCGCCAGCATGGCGGCCCGGTGTGCCTCCGCGTCAACGATGGCGGCCAGGTCGGTGTCTTGGACGTCCAGCGCCAGCCCCGCGTCAATGCGGCTCAGATCCAGCATGTCGGTCACCAGCCGGCCCGCGCGGCGGGCATCGGATTGCAACAGGCTGGCCCGACGGTACTGGGCGCTCGACTCCGAATCGCTCTCGTGGGCGGCGAGCTGTTCAGCGGCCGCTTGCATCCCCGCAATCGGCGTGCGTAATTCGTGAGCGGCGTCCACCAGGAACTGCCGGGTCGCGGCCTCCGCGCGCTGCGCGGCAGCCGCCGCCTGTTGTGCCCGTAGTTCGGAGTCCTCCAGCGCGTCCAGCATAGAGTCGAAAGCGCTTGCCGCGCGCCCTAATTCGGTGTCTGTGCGGGATGGGCGCAGGCGCCGGCCCCGGTCACCCGTGGCGATGTCCCTGGCCAGAGTGGTCAACCGGTCCAGCGGCCGCAGCGCCGTCTTGCTCACGGCGATCAGCAACAGCGCTGCCACCACGAGCGTCACCAGACCCGCACCGATCATCAGTTGCCGGAGTTGCCGAGTCACTTGGGTGGTTTGGGTCGTGTCCGCAACCAGAATCAGCCGGGCACCGTCGGGCAGCGGGTGCACCACTACGGTCGCGCTGCCGTCGGGGGGCGGACCGGGCGGGGGCGGAGGCAACGGTGGGGGCCCAGTCGGTGGACCAGAAGGCGGGATCGGCATCGGCCCGGGCGGGTGACCGGGCGGCGGCGGAAAACCGGGAGGCGGAACCACGGACCCCGCTTTGATGTCGGGGCTGATGCCGGGATCGCCGTAAGTGGCGCCATCGGCCAGCACCACCAACGCGCGCACGGTGCCGCCGTTCAGCTCAGCGGCCAGCAGATCGGGCGGGGTGTTGGCTGCGACCAGAGCGTCGGCCCGGGACGTGGCGGCCAATAGCCGGTCGTGCAGACTGCGGCGCGCCTGCATTCCCAGGCTCACGTCGATCGTCACCCCGAGCACCGCCAGCAGGACCGCCAGCAATGCCAGCACCAGCAGCAACACCCGGCGCTGCAGGGACGGGGTGGGGGTGCCCGGTTCGCTCGTCATGAGCGGTGCGGCTGCAATCGGTACCCGATTCCGCGCACCGTCTGCACGATGCGCGGGCCGTGCGCCTCGAGTTTGCGCCGCAGGCTGCTGACGTGCACCTGTACTAAATTGGCGTCGTACGCGTCGTAACCCCACACGGCCCTGAGGATCTGGTTGGCGCTGACAATCCGGCCGCGCTGTTCGAGCAGGAACTCCAGCAACCGCAGTTCGGTGGCGGTCAGGTCCAACTGGTGGCCGTCGCGCGCCGCGACCCCGGCGTCTACGTCCAGGATCACGTCGCCGAACTGAACTACCGTGGGCAGCCGTCCCCGCCGCCGCAGCACAGCGCCCACTCGTGACACGAGTTCGGCGAGTTCGAACGGCTTGACGACGTAGTCGTCGGCGCCGCCGTCGAGGCCGCGCAACCGGTCCGGCAATGCGTCTCGCGCGGTGATTAACACGATCCCGACATCGCCGTACTCCCGGACCACGTCGATGAGCTCGAATCCGTCCCGGCCCGGCAACATGACGTCGAGCACCACCAGGTCAGGCCGCAAGCCGGCCAACGCCTGCTCCAATCCCTCACCATCGCAACGGGTGTCGGTGTGGTAGCCGACATCAGCCAACGCCTCGCTGACCATCTCGCGGATGGTTTCGGAGTCTTCGACCACCAGCACACGCGGCGTGCCAACACTGAACTGGTCCGTCGCCGAACGACTGTCCGTCATGCCCCCATTCTTAATCTCGACCGCGACCGCCCCGCACATTTGCCGCCGCATTTCGCTGCGGCGGCGCACAATCCCCGTATGGCTTCCGATGGCACCAGCCTCCCAGCGCCAGCGCGGCGCTATCCCTTCGGCGCGCTGATCGGCGCGGGACTGGCGGGCGTGGCACTCGGCGCGGCAGCCGCATTCGCGGTGACCGGCCTGGTCTTCACCGTCCGCGTCGAACTGCCGCCGCCGCCGTATCCGCAGTTCTCGACGACGCCGCCGACACCTCCTCCGGCGCTATCCAGTGTCGGTCCGACCTCTACGCCGGCGAGTCTGCTCCCGAGCCGGCCGCCGCTGCCTCCCGGTCTGCCCTGAATTTCTTCAGGTCCACTTCAATTTCGGCTCCTACCGTCGCGACTGCAACAGTTCACACGACGTGAGGAGTCGCATGACCTCCGACGACACCGCTACCACTGATCCCTCGATTGCCACACCCCCGACCCCACCCACCGCGACGCCGCCCGTCGCACCGGTGATAGCGCCGCAACCCCGCCATTCCACGCGCGTGGTGGTAGGCGCCGGCATCCTCGGCGGACTTGTCGGCGCCGTCTTCACAGCTGGCGCGGCGTTTCTGATCATGGCGTTCGGGTTCGGGCCCACACCACCACCGCCCGCTCCGGGATTCGGCCCGCCTGGCGTATCGCACTTCGGGTTCCCGCCGCCGGGCGGACCCGGCGGCCCGATGGCTGGTCCGAAAGGCCCCTTGGGCATCGCACCGCCGCCGATGGGTCCAGGAGGCCCCGGATTGCGGGCGCCATTCCCGGGTGGTCCGCTGCCCATGGGACCAGGCGGTGTCCCGGGACAGCAGCCGCCGCAGCCGGGCCAGCCACCGACGCCACCGTCGGGGAACCCGAGCGCGTCGCCCACTCCCCCGCGGTAGTCAGTTGTCGCGAGGGTGGCATGACACCACCCTCGCGACATCGGCATGTCATGGGTGGCACTCTCAAATCAGGGAGGACACACATGACATCTGACACGTTCGCTCGCGCCGGCGCCCGCTTGCTGCGCTCGCGCCATGTGGTGCGGGCCCCGATCTGGATCTACAGGATCCGGGCCGGCGCCCTCTTCGGGTCTCGCACGTTGATGCTCGAGCACATCGGCCGCAAGTCGGGCCGGCTCCGATACGTGGTGCTGGAGATTGTCGACCGTCCCATGCCCGGCAGCTACGTCGTCCCGTCCGGATTCGGCCGAAAAGCCCAGTGGTTTCGCAACATTGAAGCCCACCCGCGGGTGCGGGTTTACGTCGGCAGCCGCGCGCCCGCCGCGGCGACCGCACGCATCCTGGGCCAGGAAGAGGTCGACCGGGTGCTGGCCACATACCGGACCGGCCACCCCCGGGCGTGGGCGACGTTCAGGAAGATCCTCGAAGAGACCCTCGTCGCGCCGATCACCGACACCGGCGCCCCAATTCCGATGGTCGAGCTGTCGTTGGACTAACGGTCCTCCGGCCCCTTGGCCGTCATCGCCGCGAACAGCGCCAGAAACAGCGCCGCCGGAGCCGCATTGGCCACCTTGTCACGTACCCGGATGTGGGCACCAACGGCCAGCACGAAGTACACCGTCAACATCGCGGTGGTCAGCCTGGCCAGTCCCGGGAACCGATTTACCGACGCCAGCCCCACCGCCGCCGCGGCCTTGACCACCGGCAGGACCGGTCGCACATTGTCGGGAACTTCGACGGTATCCAACACCTTTCGGATGGGGGGTACCTGGACGGCGCATGCGACCGCGTCGACGGCATGGAATGTCGCCAGCGCCGCGTAGGTCTTCGGTGAAGTCAAAGTGCTCATCCGGCAATCCTTCTCATCCGGCAATCCTATTGATGCAATTCCGGCGGCGCGCCCAGGCGCTCCACCGGCTTGTTCGCTATCGCCTCGGCCTTGGCCACGGCCTGCGCGACCGTGGGGTCGGTTTCGGTGGAGAACCAGTCCGCGACATCGGCGTCGTCAGTGTCGGCAGCGTGTCGGGGCGGTTCGTCGACCGGGGACGGTTCGAAGCGGAACACCCCGTCCTCGCCGGGCTTGCCGAGCATGCGGGTGAATCCCTGCAGCGCGGCGTTGAAATCGCTGGGCACCACCCACACCTTGTTGGCGTCACCGCGTGCCATCTCCGGCAGCGTCTGCAGGTACTGATAGGCCAGCATCTCCGGGGTCGGCCGCCCCGCCTTGATCGCGGCGAACGTCTTCTCGATGGCCTTGGCCTGACCCTGTGCCCGCAGATACGCGGCGGCACGCTCACCCTGGGCGCGCAGCACCCGCGACTGGCGATCCGCCTCGGCGGACAGGATCGCGGCCTGCTTGGCACCCTCGGCGGCCAGGATCTGCGAAGCCTTCTGACCCTCCGCCTGCATGATCGCTGCTTGGCGGGTGCCCTCGGCGGTCAGGATCATCGCGCGCTTCTCGCGGTCGGCCTTCATCTGCTTTTCCATTGACGCCTGGATCGAGGGCGGCGGGTCGATGCTGCGCAACTCGACCCGGGCCACCCGCAGGCCCCACCGGCCGGTCGCCTCGTCAAGCACGCCACGTAGCTGGGCGTTGATCTGGTCACGCGATGTCAGGGTCTGTTCGAGGGTCATGCCACCCACCACATTGCGCAGCGTGGTGGTGGTCAGCTGCTCCACCCCCACGATGTAGTTGCTGATCTCGTAGACCGCTGCCTGCGGCACGGTGACCTGGAAGTAGACGACGGTGTCGATGTTCAGCGTCAGGTTGTCCTCGGTGATGACTGGTTGCGGCGGGAACGACACCACCCGTTCGCGCAGATCCACCCGCGCCCGGATGCGGTCGATGAACGGCACCAGCAACGTCAGCTGACCGCTGACCGTGCGGCTGTAGCGGCCCAGGCGCTCGATCACCGCGGCCTCGGCCTGCGGTATCAACGCGACCGACTTGGCCACGACGATGATCGCGAATATCACCAGAACGGCCAGGAAGACCAGGCCGGCAACGGCACCTTCCACCGGGATTCCTTTCTCGAAACCAGCTACGCGTTCTTGAAGACCACCGCGGTGGCCCCGTCGATGTGCACGACGGTGACCGACTGGCCGGGCTCATATACGTCGCACTCGTTGAGTGGGCGCGCGGTCCAGACCTGCCCGTCCAGCTTCACCTGGCCGGCATCGTGGGCTACCCGGTCGAGCACCAGGGCGCTCTTGCCCTCCAAGGCCTTGACGCCCAACACCGGTCCCTTCGACGGGGTGAGCCGGCGCCGCAAGGCCGGGCGAACCAGCGCCAGCAACAGCACTGAGACGATCAGAAACACCAGTCCGTCCGCCCAGACCGGCCAATCGACCAGCCAGCTGACACCCGATGCCGCCAGTGCGCCGCCGCCGAGCATCAGCAGAAACATGTCCCCGGTCAGGGCCTCCGCACCGACGAGCACCAACGCGGCGATGAGCCAGATCAGCGCGACGGGCATGGGCTCAGAATACGCGCGTGATCCACCTGGACGGCGGCGAACAACTACACTGCGAGATCATGTGGTGCCCGAGTGTTTCGCTGTCGATGTGGGCCAACGCCTGGCTCGCAGGCAAGGCCGCGCCCGACGATGTCTTGGACGCGTTATCACTATGGGCGCCAAAGCAATCGGTGGCCGCGTATGATGCAGTCGCGGCCGGCCACACGGGGCTGCCGTGGCCGGACGTGAATGACGCCGGAACGGTATCTCTGCTGCAGACATTACGGGGGGCGATCGGCCGTTCCCCGTCGTCCCTGCGCGGCACCATCAACGTGGTGCTACCGGTACCTGGAGACGTACGCGGACTCTTTGCCGGCACCCAGTTCGCACAGGACGCGCTGGCCGCCGGAGAAGCGGTGATCATCAGCAATCCGACCGCGCCGCAGACCGCGATCGGGCTCGTCCCCGATTTCACCTATAGCGATACCGACGACAGCGATTACGGCCAGCCTGAACTGTGCGCGCTCACCTGGATGGTGTACTCGTTGCCCGGCGCTCCGGCATTCGATTACCACGATCTGGGCGGCGCCGAATACGAGCTGCGGTCGGCGGTTCGCTCAGCCGCGGATGCTCTGGGTGCAATGGGACTGGGATCGGCGGGTGGCGTGGACAATCCGCGCGAACTCGTCGAGCAGTTGCTGGAATCGCTGCGGCAACATCGAGTTCCCGATCATGCCCCGACGCGCGCACTGCGGGTACTGGAGAACGCGGCCCACGTCGATGCGATCATCGCTGTCAGTGCAGGCCTGAGCCGGCTGCCTGACTCGATGACCGGCGCGCCGGAACTCATTGGTACGCAGTCGTCTTCGGAAGGCCAGATCGCGACCGACGCACTACGGCCGTTGACCGCTGTGGTGCGCTCGGCGCGCATGGCCGCCGTCGACGCCATCCTGCATTCTGCGTGGGCGGACTAGCCGGCCGCGCAGTGCGGCGGACGGCACGGAGTGCCGTCGACACTGGCCAGACATCCCGGCACTGGGCCCGGGCCGGCGACCCGCGCGGGCTTGCGACCCTGGCGCAGCTCGTCGATCAAATCGATTGCCAGCCCGGCGAATCGAGGGTCGGCGTTGGGTGTGCCGACCCTCGCGAATGCGATGCCCAGTTCGTCGGCCTGCAGCCGCAACTCGTGATCGAGATCCCACACCACCTCGATATGGTCGGCGACAAAGCCGATGGGACAGACGATCACGGCCGTGTTACCCGCTTCGGCCAGCGACGTGAGGTGGTCGCCCACATCAGGCTCCAGCCAGGGCACCTGCGGCGGGCCGGAGCGCGACTGCCACACCAGGTCATGATCGGCGTACCCGGCAGCTGAAGCGACAAGCCTTGCGGCATAGCCGACCTGGCGGCTGTACAGGTTAGGTCCGCACCGCTGGTCAGCGGCGGTGGGGATGGAATGCGCGGTGAAGACCAGTCGAGCGTCCTTCGGCACGGTCTGCGCGGCCGTCGCGACCGCCTCGGCGAACATGTCGATGAACAGCGGGTGGTCGAAGTACGTCCTGAGCTTCACCAGCTCCGGTGCACCCGGGCCGGCCGCCAGCCTGGCCCGGGCGATGTCCTCGACGTACTGGGTACAGCTGGAATAGCCACTCCACGCCGAGGTGGTGAAAGTCGCTGCGCGACGGACACCGTTGTCGCGCATGTCTGCAACGGTGTCCTCGAGGTAGGGCGCCCAATTGCGGTTGCCGAAGTACACCGGCAGGTCTTGCTGCTTGCGCAGTTCGGTGATCAACGCCCGATTGATGCCATTGATCGGCGACACACCGCCAAAGTGCAGGTAGTGCTGCGCGACGTCATCCAGGCGCTCGGCAGGCACGTTCCTTCCACGGGTGACATTCTCCAGAAATGGACGAACCTGCTCGGGCCCTTCCGGCCCGCCGAACGACAGCAGCAGAATCGCGTCGAATTGCATTGCCACCTAGAGTAATTGGGTGTGTGCGCCACCGTCGGCGTAGATGATGTCGCCCGTTGTGGCCGGCAGCCACTCAGACAACAGCGCGCACACTGTCTTGGCGACGGGGGTGGGGTCCTTCATGTTCCAGCCGATCGGAGCACGCTGGTCCCAGCCTTCCTCGAGCAGCTGGATCTGGGCGCCCGCCTCGTCGCCGAGCGCACCACCGACGATCGCCGCCATGGCCAGTGTCCGGATCGGGCCCGCAGCAACCAGATTCGAGCGCACACCGTATTTTCCGGCCTCGCGCGCGACGAACCGGTTGACCGACTCCAGCGCGCTCTTGGCGACCGTCATCCAGTTGTAGGCCGGCATCGCGCGGCTGGGGTCGAAGTCCATGCCGACGATGCCACCGCCGGGGTTCATGATCGGCAGCAACGCCTTTGCCAGCGAGGCGTATGAGTATGCCGAGATGTGGATGCCCTTGGCGACGTCCTCGTAGGGCGCGTCGAAGAACGGGTTGATACCCATTCCGCTCTGGGGCATGAACCCGATCGAGTGCACCACGCCGTCGAGCTTGTTGCCCTCCCCGATGACCTCGGTCACCCGGGTGGCCAGGCTGTCCAGATGCTCCTCGTTCTGCACGTCCAGCTCGATCAACGGAGCCTTCTCCGGCAGCCGGTCCACGATGCGCTGGATCAGCCGAAGCCGGTCGAACCCGGTCAGCACCAGCGAAGCACCCTGCTCCTGAGCGACTTTGGCGATGTGGAACGCGATCGACGAATCGGTGATGATCCCGGAGACCAGGATCCGTTTGCCTTCGAGCAGTCCTGTCATACCCTGTCCGTCCTTGTGTTGATGTAGATCAGTGGCCCATACCCATGCCGCCGTCGACCGGAATGACCGCGCCGGAGATGTAACTCGCGTCCTCGGACGCCAGGAAGCTGACCACCCCGGCAACCTCGGCGGCGGTGCCGACCCGCTTGGCCGGGATGAATTGTAAAGCCCCCTCCTGGATCCTTTCGTCCAGCGCGCGGGTCATATCGGTGTCGATGTAGCCCGGGGCCACCACGTTGGCCGTCACGTTGACCTTCGACAACTCGCGGGCGATGGATCGCGCCATGCCGATCACGCCGGCCTTGGACGCGGCGTAGTTGGCCTGGTTGCCGATGCCCCAGCTGCCGGACACCGATCCGATAAAGATCATCCGGCCGAACTTCTTGCGCTGCATGCTGCGTGCCGCCCGCTGCGCCACCCGGAACGCGCCGGTCAGGTTGGCGTCGATGACCTTCTCGAACCTCTCCTCGGTCATTCTGATCAGGAAAGCGTCGGCAGACACCCCGGCGTTGGACACCAGCACCTCGACCGGACCCTGGTGCTCTTCGACCTCTTTGAAGGCGCGATCGACGGCGTCGCTGTCGGTGACGTCACACTCGACGGAGAACAGCCCTTCGGGCGCGCCGGATCCGCGATGCGTCACGGCCACCTTGTGGCCGTCGGCGGCCAGTCGTTGGGCGATCGCCAGGCCGATCCCCCGGTTTCCACCGGTGACCAGGACTGAACGGGACACGAAAGAGGGTTTGCCGCCGTCGGTGGCAGCCTCGCCGGAGGTATCGGTGGCTGTCTCAGTCACCCCGTCAACCTAGCGCCTTGCCGCGATCGCGCCGAAATTGGGCCGTCAGCTCGCGTTGCGCACGACCATGTCCACCGCCGCCTCGATGACCTCGTCTTCGGGCACGGCGCCGAACATCACCGAGGGGCACGCCACCACGCCCGAGAGCATGGATATGGCCGCTTCCAGTTCCGCCCCCTCGAAGGCCGCCTGCAGAATGGTGCGGATGGTGCGTTGGCCCTCGGTGTTGATCTGGTGCCGTAGCTGTCTCATCATGTCGTCGGTCGCCCACTGGGCCATCGCGGACAGGACGTGGTCGAGTCGGTGGTCAAGCACGGCCTGGCGGAACGCCGTGAGTTCGCCGATCAGGTCGGCGCGCAGGTCGCCGGTGGGCTGGTGGTGTCTGACTTCACCCAGAGCCTGCAGCGCTGTGGCGGCAAGGTCGAACCTGGTCGGCCAATGCTTGTACAGGGTGGTCTTGGAATAACCTGACCTCTCGGCGACGTGGGCATGGGTCAGAGCGTCAGAGCCCTCGCTGACCAGCACGTCGAAGGCCGTTCGCGCGACATCGGCCCGAGTCCGGAGGATCCGGGCATCTTCGTTGGTCTGCTCCGCTTGGCGGCCGCGACCAGCAGGCATCGACACATCCTTCCCCGCTGCGTCCGTCGACGGCAAGTCACAGGTGTCCCGAATCTACTGTGCGAAACGCCCGACCTAAAGTTTTCCACTCGCACACTAGTGTATAGATTGTTCACTATTGTACGATCCGACTGTTAACAGCCCACCAAGTTCGAAGGTTCAACGATGATCCCGAAAGAACTGACCCACTCTCAATTCGACACCGTTTACAACTTCCTCTCCTTCTCGATCGCGGCCCAGCTGTTCACTGCGATCTTCCTGCTCGCCACCCAGGGACGGGTCCTGGCGCGCTACCGGCAGGCGGTAGTGATCTCTGCGATCGTGTGCGGAATCGCGGCCTACCACTACTTTCGCATCTTCGACTCGTTCAAGGCGGCCTTCGTCACCACCGCGCAGGGCGGACATGGCACCTACGTGCAAGCCACCGGGGTGTCGTTCAACGAGGCCTACCGATACGTCGACTGGTTCCTGACCGTGCCGCTGCTGTTGACGGAACTCGTCGTGGTACTGGCACTGGCCCGCAAGCTGCAGAATTCGCTCTTATACCGGCTCATCCCGTCGTCAGCTCTGATGATCGGGCTGGGTTATCCCGGAGAGATTAGCGACAGCAACGCCGTGCGCAATGCGTTCGGCCTGCTGTCCACAATCCCCTTCCTCTACATCCTCTACGTGTTGTTCGTCGAGCTGACCCGCTCGCTGGACCGTCAGCCTGCCGCCGTGCGGAGCACGGTCAGCGGCATTCGCTTTCTGCTGCTGGCCACGTGGGGCGTCTACCCCATCGCCTACATCATTCCGCTCTACGCCGCCGGGTCCGGAGCGTCCGCGTGGGTGATCAAGCAGGGGGGCTACTCCGTCGCCGACATCTTGGCGAAGTGCCTCTACGGTCTGTTGGTCTACAAGATCGCACGCCTGAAGTCCCAAGCCGACGATCCCGGCTTCGCACTTGAAGAGGGTGCCCACGGTGACGGGTCTGCAGTCGCGCAGGTCAACGGCAGCCGGTCGACCACGGCGGGCGCCTCTCACGGTCGGAGCGGCTCCTCCGCCGCGACGGGCTGACGCGACCGCGGCCGCGATAACCGCTCAGTAGGCGGTTCGCGTGTTTCCCCATCGGGAGCGCACTCCCCGGGTCTCCACTCCCGGGGAGTGCGCTCCGATACCGTCGCGGCTGGTCCCCGTCGATCCGCGCCAGATCGCCGCGACGTGGTCCAGGCGTTTGCTTCTGGGCGTCGCACTCCTATCGAGCGGGTGGATCATCGGACTGCCCGCCATCCCCGATTCGCTCACCGTGCAGATTGCCGCGATCGGCTTCGCGCTCGGAGTCCCGCATGGCGCGGCCGACCACGTGATCGCCACGCGGCTGGCCGGCAATTCACCAATGGTGCTCGTGGCGGCCGTCTACGCATGCGTAGTAGCCGCTGCGTTTGCGTTGCTGACGTGGGTCGACCCGATCGCGCTAATCGCGGCGATTACCCTCAGCGTCCTGCATTTCGGCCTTGGCGAGCTCGACGCGGTCCACCACCTTGCCGGCTGGCGACCGTCGGCGCCCACCGCCGTCGCCATCCTCGTTGCCGGCTGCGGTGCAATGATTCTGCCGATGGCCCGTTGCGGCGATCAGCTCGCAGCGGTGGCGACGAGTGTGTCACCAGCCCTTGCATCCGTCATCGGCTGCGAGCCGCTCCGAGCAGGCTTACTGGCCGCGTGGGCAGTGGCAGCGGTGGTCGCGATTATCGGCTCGCTGAGAGCACGTCACTACGCGGTAGCCAGGGACATTCTCCTCGTGGGCGCCGTGGGACTGCTGGTGCCGCCGGTGATGGCGTTCGCAGTCTGGTTCGGCGGCTGGCACGCGCTGCGCCACTGCGCTCGCCTCCTGACCGAAGAGCCTAGGTGCGCCGAGCTGGTGACGGCGGGCCGTCCTGGGACGGCGGCCCTTCGGTTGATCCGCCTCGCAGCCCTACCCAGCATCGCGGCATGGATCGCTCTGGCCGCGCTCGTCTGGTTCGCCACGGCCACCCCCGATTCGACCGTGGTGGCTGCCGACACACTGCGTTTCCTGTTGGCCCTCACCGTCCCACACGCGCTGGTGGTACTGGCGTTAGATCGAGCCGCAGCCCGCACCAGGTAGCAGGCACCCAGCTGTGATCATGGACGCGCTGACCACAAATGTATTGCTGATCCACTATTGGACAATTAGTCTAGTAACTATCCGTAGTTCTTAATTCGCGACCGCACGGACTCGGATCTTCCCCACCCAGGCTCGACCACCGCGACGGATTGGCACATCACATGAGTCCCCGAATCGACGCAGCGGCAAAATTGGCCCGCCAGGCCGACGAGATCGACACCCGCTACCACCCGTCGGCCGCGCTGCGGCGTCAGCTGAACAAAGTCTTTCCGACTCACTGGTCGTTCCTGCTCGGCGAGATCGCGCTCTACAGCTTCGTCGTGCTGCTGCTGACCGGCGTGTACCTCACGTTGTTCTTCGACCCGTCGATGTCGGAAGTCACCTACAACGGGGCCTATCAGCCGCTGCGCGGCGTCGAAATGTCCCGGGCCTACGAGACTGCGTTGAACATCTCGTTCGAAGTGCGGGGCGGGTTGTTCGTGCGCCAGATCCACCACTGGGCCGCTTTGATGTTCGCCGCCTCGATCATGGTGCACATGGCCCGGGTCTTTTTCACCGGTGCATTCCGACGCCCGCGTGAAGCCAACTGGGTGATCGGGTCGCTGCTATTGATCCTGGCCATGTTCGAGGGTTTCTTCGGCTACTCGCTGCCCGACGACCTGCTCTCGGGTACCGGCCTGCGGGCGGCACTGTCGTCAATCACGTTGGGAATACCTGTGATCGGCACCTGGCTGCACTGGGGACTGTTCGGCGGGGACTTCCCCGGCAATATCCTCATTCCACGCCTGTACGCCATCCACATCCTGGTGTTTCCCGGGATCATGCTGGCACTGATCGGCGTGCACCTGGCGTTGGTGTGGTTCCAGAAGCACACCCAGTTCCCCGGACCCCGCCGCACCGAGCACAATGTGGTCGGCGTGCGGGTGATGCCGGTGTTCGCGATCAAATCCGGCGCGTTCTTCGCCGCGATCGTCGGCGTGCTGGGCTTGATGGGTGGCCTGCTGCAGATCAATCCCATCTGGAACCTGGGTCCCTACAAGCCTTCTCAGGTTGCCGCGGGGTCGCAGCCGGACTTCTACATGATGTGGACCGACGGCCTGGTTCGGCTGTGGCCGGCTTGGGAGATCTACATCGGGCACTACACGATCCCTGCCGCGGTCGCAGTGGCAGTGCTGATGGGTGTCATGCTGGGCGCGCTGGTGGCCTACCCGTTCCTAGAGAAGCGGTTCACCGGCGATAGGGCGCACCACAATCTACTGCAGCGCCCCCGCGATGTACCGGTAAGAACGTCGATCGGAGCGATGGCGATCGCGTTCTACATCGTGCTGACTTTCTCGTCGTTCAACGACATCATCGCCTACAAGTTCCACATCTCGCTGAACGCGATGACGTGGATCGGGCGCATCGGGATGGTGGTCCTACCACCGATCGTCTACTTCATCACCTACCGCTGGTGCATCAGCCTGCAGCGCAGCGACCGCGCGGTGCTCGAACACGGCATCGAGACCGGCATCATCAAGCGGCTGCCCCACGGTGCCTACATCGAGGTGCACCAACCCCTCGGTGCGGTCGACGATCACGGCCACCCGCTCCCGCTGGAATACCAGGGCGCGCCAGTTCCCAAGCGGCTGAACAAACTCGGTATGGGCGGACGACCTGGCCAGGGCAGCTTCCTGTTCGCCGATCCGCCGGCCGAGGCGGCGGCACTGCGCGTGGCCGGCCACGCCACCGAACAGCGGGCGCTAACCGCGCTACGCGAACGGCACAACGGCGCTGGAACCAACGGCGCCGGAACCAACGGCGAACATCCCAACGGCCAAAAGGAGATCGGGTCGGCAAGCGACCGTTGACCCGTCGCTCGCCGGTTCCTCTGGCGACATCGGGTGCCACTCCCAAGCCCGGAGCTGCGCCACCCACGGCCGGCGTGTGAATCTGGTGTCCTTCCTCAGTGAGGGTCTACGTCGCACGCTGTTCATCTTCTCGTTGTGCGGACCCTGTAATTCGTGAGGTTCGCCAACCTCCGTGCTGAGGAGTCGCCATGTGTGCAGCCACATCGAACGGAGACACCGGTCGCGTATCCAGCCCGCCCGGGGTGATTCATTTGTCCGAGCTGCTCGGCCGGCCCGTGATCTCGAAATCGGGTGACACGGTGGGTCGCGTCGATGATGTCGTAGTGCGCTTGCGGGGCACCGACGTGTACCCGCCGGTCAGCGGACTGGTCATCGGTATCGGTGGGCGCCGCGTCTACGTACCGTGGGAACAGATCACCGAGTGGGCCGTCGATCGCATCGCGCTGTCGAAGAACAAAGTGGACCTGCGGGCCTTCGAGCGCCGCCCCGGCGAGGTGTTGCTTCGCGCCGATCTGCTCGATCACCGGCTCATCGATGTGCCGGCTGCGGAGTTGGTCCATGCCTACGACGTGGAACTGGAAAAGACCAGGGCGGGTTGGGTGCTGGCCCGGGTCGACACCCGCCGTCCCGCCCGCCTGTTCGGGCTGATCAAAGCCGGCAGCGGACACGCCAGCCGGGATTGGAAGGCGTTCGAACCACTGATCGGACACCCCTACGGCAGCCAGGAGCCACTCAGCGAAGGCCGGGTCGGCAAGCTCAGACCGGCACAGATCGCCGACCTTTTGGAAGACGCCGACAGGCATGAAGGTGGGGAGATCCTCGATCGCATCCACAGCGATCCCGAGCTGGAAGCCGACGTCTTCGAGGAACTCGAACCGGAGATGGCCAACAAATTCCTCAACGACATGAGCGACGCTGACGTCGCCGGAGTTCTCGCCCGGATGCGCGCCGATGACGCGGCCGACGCCATCGCCGACTTGCGGCAGCCACGGCGGCGCCGGGTGCTCGATCTGTTGCCAACCGGCCAACGCACCAAAGTGATCACGCTGATGGGGTTCAACCCGGCCACCGCCGGCGGGTTGATGAGCGTCGACGTGGCCTCCTGCACAACGGATTGCACTGCAGGCCAAGCACTGTCGGTCCTTGCCGGCGCCCGCACGATGCAACCTGAGGCGTTGCTGAAGCTGCATGCCGTCACCGAGACCGGCGAACTGGTCGGGGTGGTGTCGGTGATCCGGCTACTGCAGTCAGAACCGGACGCACCAGTCACGGAATTGCTCGACCTCGACCCGGTACGGGTCACGCCGGACGCGGACGTGACGGACATCGCGCTGCTGATGGCCGACTACAACCTGGTCGCCATCCCCGTCGTCGACGAACACGACCGGGTTCTCGGCGTGGTCACCTACGACGACATCTTGGAGGCGATCATCCCGGAAGACTGGCGGCGGCGCGAACCGGATCCACGCCCGATCCGCGACGTCCTGCCCGACGACGCGGAGTTGAGCAACCGGAGAGGATCCGCACGTGACTGAGCGCGGCAGCGGTCACGGCACCGACATTCAACCGGCCGTCCCGGCGCGGGAGCGCGGTTCCGCGGCCGCGCCTATCGTTCCCAGCGGTTCGGCAGTTCTCGACAGTGCTCATCTGGGCGATATCGAGGGCGCCTTCGGCCGCATCCGGCTCGGTGACACCGATCATGGGCGCACGCTCAAGACCCGGTTGCTCACGCTGTTGGCGATCGTTGGTCCCGGAATAATCGTGATGGTCGGCGATAACGACGCCGGGGGCGTCGCCACCTACACACAGGCCGGTCAGAACTACGGCTACAGCATGCTATGGGTGCTGCTGCTGCTCATTCCGGTGCTCATCGTCAACCAGGAGATGGTGGTCCGACTCGGCGCCGTCACCGGAGTGGGACACGCGCGGTTGATCAATGAACGCTTCGGCCGCGGCTGGGGCTGGTTTTCGGTCGGTGATCTTTTCCTGCTGAACTTTCTCACCATCGTGACCGAGTTCATCGGAGTTACCCTGGCCGCGAACTACTTCGGCATCTCGAAGTACGTCGTGGTGCCGACGGCAGCGGCCGCGCTGGTGGTGATCATGGCCTCGGGAAGTTTCCGCCGCTGGGAGCGTGCGATGTTCGTGTTCATCGCGATCACCCTTTTGCAAATCCCCATGCTGCTGATGTCACATCCGCAGTGGGAAGCGGCGGTTCGAGGTTTCGTGATCCCCGGCATCAAGGGCGGGCTCAGCTCCGATTCGGTGCTGCTGATCATCGCGATCGTCGGAACGACCGTCGCACCGTGGCAATTGTTCTTCCAACAATCCAACGTCGTCGACAAACGCATCACCCCGCGCTTCATCAGCTATGAACGTGTCGACACCACGCTGGGAGCGTTCGTGGTCGTGGTCGGTGCAGCCGCATTGGTGATGACGGCGGACTGGGCGGCACGCTCGACCGATGAGCCGGGAAGTTTCCTCGACGCGGGTGCGGTCGCAGATCTACTCGGCCGGCACGGCAGCATACTCGGGCCGATCTTTGCGATCGTGCTGCTCGACGCATCGATCGTCGGCGCGGCCGCGGTCACGTTGTCCACCAGTTACGCCTTCGGTGACGTGTTCGGTCTCAAACACTCGCTGCACCGCGGATTCCGGGAGGCCAAAGCGTTCTACCTGTCATACACCGTTATGGTCGCCGCAGCTGCGGCAATCGTGCTGATCCCGGGCGCGCCCCTTGGTTTGATCACCACCGCCGTGCAAGCGCTGGCGGGCCTGCTGCTACCCAGCGCCAGCGTCTTCCTGTTGTTGCTGTGCAACGACCGCGAAGTACTCGGCCCGTGGGTAAACCAACGCTGGCTGAACATCGTGGCGGGCTTCATCGTCTCGGTATTACTGCTGTTGTCGGGAATCCTGATGGCTACCACCCTGTTCCCGCATCTGGACGTGGTGACGGTTTCCGAATATCTGGCGGGTGCGATCGTATTCGGCATCGTCGCCGCAGTGAGTGCCCTCAAATGGCTCGATCGGCGCCACCGCGCGCCGGCGCTCCTGCCCGCCGCCGGGGCAAACGTGGACAAGATGCACTGGCGCATGCCCCCGCTGACGCTACTGGAACCGGTGACGTGGTCGTCGGGCACCAAGCTCGGCATGCTGGCCCTACGCGGCTATCTCGTTGTCGGGGCCGTCTTGCTGGTGGTCAAAGCTATCCAACTCAGCAGCAGATGACTGCGGTCCGCTCAGGTTGGCAGGCGACGATTGATCAGTAGCGCGGCTCCGGCGGCGACCGCCAACACCAGCGCCCCGAGACGCAGCCAGCCCGTGCTCGCGTCGCCCTTGATGGTTTCGTAGCCGATCTGCTGCTGCAGCGACGAGTACACCGCTTTGAGCTCAGCCAAAGTGGCAGCGTTGTAGGAGTTTCCACCCGAGAGTTGAGCGACCTTCTTCATCGTCTCGTCGTCCACGGGCACCGGCTGACGCTGATCGTTGATCTCGACGAAGCCGTACGGGGTGCCGAAGGAGATGGTCGAGATCGGAACGCCCTGGTCCTTGGCAGTACGAGCGGCCGTATAAGCACCCTTGGGGTTGTCCGGGTTGGTCGGCATGGTCTCTTTGCCGTCGGAGAACAACACGATGCGCGCCGGCGGAGGTGTGTCGCCGCCGCCGATGACCGCGCCGACGGTGGCGATGGCCTGCAGAGCGGTGAATATGGCCTCACCGGTGGCGGTGCGGTCGGCGAACTGCAGCTTGTCCAGCGCGGCCTTGGTCGCCTCCCGGTTGGTGGTCGGCTGAACCAGTACCGTCGCGGTACCCGCGTAGGCGATCAGGCCCAGGTTGATCCCAGGAGTCAGTTCGCCGGCGAACTGTTTGGCCGCCTCCTGCGCGGCGGCCATCCGGTTGGGCTCGACGTCCGTGGCACGCATGGACTGTGAGACGTCGATCACCAGCATCACCACCGCGCGGTTGCGCGGAATTCGGACGTCGTTGGTCGGCCCCGCCATCGCGATGGTGAACAGCACCAGCGACACCGTCAGCAAAATTGCCGGAACGTGCCGCCACTTCGAAGGCCGTTTGGGGGCAACGCTTTCCAGCAACTCCATATTCGCGAATCGCAGCATGCGCCGCTGCCGCGCCAGCTGCAGCACGACGTAAAGGGCTATCAGCCCGGCCACCACCAACAGGAACAGGAAGAACCAGGAGTGTTCGAAGCCGGACAGCGACATCGGCCCCAGCAACGGCAACGTCATAGCAGACCCGTCATGTTGTAGAAATCCGTCACCGGCGTCCCGCCATCGCACCGCGCCGACGGGAAGAGATGAAGCGGACGATGTCGGCGATCCAGTCGCGGTCGGTGCGCAGCGTCATCAGCGGCGCACCGCAGCCGCGAATCGTTCGGGCCACGTCCTCACGATGTTTCGCCGCAGCCCGGGCGAAATCGGACTGCAACTGCGCGTCAATGGTGAATTCGCGGACCGCTCCGGATTCGGCGTCCTGCAGCACTACGTCGCCGATGTCGGGTAGCTCGACATCACGGGGATCGAGAACCTCGACGGCGAGCACCTCATGACGCGCCGCGATCGCCCGCAGCGGACGCATCCAGTTGATAGGTCCGAGAAAGTCGCTGATGATCACCGCCATCCCGCGACGCCGTTCGGGCCGGCGCAGCGCGTCGATGGCGGCGGACAGGTCGCCGCGTACGCCAACCGGCGCCTTGGGCGTGGTCGCCACGGCGCGCAGCAAGGTGTGCACGTGCTCTCGGCCCGAGCGGGCCGGAACGCGAATCATGTTCTCTCCGTTGGAAATCAGCGCGCCCAGCCGGTTACCGCCGCCGACGTTGAGGTAGGCGATGGCCGCTGCGGCCGCCACCGCCAGGTCTCGCTTCTCGCAGACTGAGGTGCCGAAGTCCAGGCTGGCCGACATATCGACCACCAGCCAGGTTTCCAGCTCTCGGTCCGCGATCATCTGCCGGACGTGCGGGTGTGTGGTACGCGCCGTCACCGCCCAGTCCATCCGGCGCACGTCATCACCGGGCTGGTAGATCCGCGACTCCCCCGGTTCACTGCCCGGGCCCGGGATCAGACCGAGGTGATCCCCGTGCAGGATGCCGTCGAGCTTGCGGCTGATAGTCAGCTCGAGGGTGCGCAACGCCGCCGACAATTTCGGGTCGTCGATGGTGCCGCGCATCATCGAGGGCGGATGACGCACCCCTTTTTTATCGGTCACCGACCGCCCGCCGCGGCGCCCTGCATCACCGGTGCGACCGAATGTCCTTGCTGCGGAACAGCATTCACTTGCGGCAGTGCGACGGTCTGCAGCACGCGGTTGATCACGGTCTCGGCGGTGATCTCGTCGGCCAGCGCGTCGTAGGTGAGCACCAGCCGGTGGCGCAGCACATCAGGAATGACGTCGATGATGTCCTGCGGGATCACGTAGTCGCGCCCGCGTACCAGGCCCAGCGCGCGCGCCGCGGCGATGATGCCCAGCGAGGCCCGTGGCGACGCGCCGAACGCGATCCACGTCTTGACGTCGTTCATGCCCAGTTGCTCGGGGTGCCGGGTGGCCGTCACGATGCGGACGACATAGTCGACCAGCGCGTGGTGGACGAAGCTGTTGGCCGCGACCCCCTGCAGACGCAGCAGATCACCGGTGTTGAGGATCTGTTTGGGCTGAGGAGGCGTGACACCCATCCGGTAAATGATCTCCCGCTCCTCCTCGGGCGACGGGTAGCCGACGTTGATCTTGAACAGGAAGCGGTCACGCTGCGCTTCGGGCAGCGGGTAGACACCTTCTTGTTCGATCGGGTTCTGGGTCGCCATCACCAGGAACGGATTGGGCAGCGGGAAGGTCTTGCCGCCGATCGAGACGTGGCGTTCGGCCATCACTTCGAGCAACGCCGACTGGACCTTGGCCGGTGCCCGGTTGATCTCGTCGGCGAGCAGGAAGTTGACTACTACCGGGCCGAGTTCGGTATCGAACTCCTCCTTGCCCTGACGGTAGATGCGGGTACCGACGATGTCGGTGGGCACCAGGTCGGGCGTGAATTGGATGCGGGCGAATGTCCCGCCCACCACGCGCGCGAAGGTCTCGACCGCCAGGGTCTTGGCGACACCGGGAACACCCTCCAGCAGCACGTGGCCCTTGGCGAGCAGGCCGACCAGCATCCGCTCCACCAGCTGGTCCTGGCCCACGATGATTCGCTTGACCTCGAAGATGGCCCGCTCCAGGGTGTGGACCTCAGCGGCCAGACCGTCAGCACCGACACTGCCGCCGCCGTGCGCCTCCTGGGTAGGTGGGCCCGCATGCGCACCCTGGCCCGGGTAAACGCCACCTGCCGTTGTCATCAATAACCCTCCAGAGCTCATTTGGACACGACTGCCGTCACGACCACTGCCGCGGGGCAGCCACGTGCCCGCGTTCAACTATTCCAGGCGTCTGGAATTCCGTCGACGTCACCGGTTCGCTATTAGGCGACTCTCAGGGTCGCCCAACCGGCTCAGTACTCGATGATCCTAGTCAGGTACGGCGTCATGCCCGGCTTGCGGACCGGACTGATGGTGACTTTGCCCGCGAGGCTGGAGGCTTCCAGCATCTGACCGTTACCGAGGTACATGGTGACGTGCTGGCCGCCGTTCGGGCCGTAGAAGATCAGGTCGCCACGCCTGGCCTCGTTCTGCGGAATGTGCCGACCGGCGTTGTACTGGTCGCCGGAGAACCTCGGGATCAACACGCCAACGCCGGCGAAGGCATACCGCATCAAGCCTGAGCAGTCGAAGCCGACGGTGCCCGCACCCGAGTCCACGCCCTTGCTCGGGCCGTCCAGCGAGCCACCTCCCCAGGAGTAGGGCACTCCCATCTGCGACCCGGCCCGCCGGATCACGTGTTCGATGGCCTCCCTGCCGTTGGCGCGGGGGATCCGGCTGCCGCTGGTGTTGTTGGCGGCCGGAGCGGTGGAACCGCCGAGGTTGATGCCCAGACCGCTGAGAAACTGCTGGCCCAGATTGAGGGTGGTTTGCGTGGCTTGGGCCGTGGCCTGCAGGGAGGCGTTGGCGACGGCCAGCGGGTCACCGGGGGCGCCCGCGCTGACCGCGGCCGGCAGCGTGGGATCCCACTCCCCCGGATCGGCCGAGGCCGGCGCCGGGGCGGCCACCGCGATCAACAGCCCGGTCACCAGCGCGGTGATCCAGGCTATGGAGAATCGAAATCGCTTGTGGCGCATGAAACCTCGTTAATACTCGATGTAGCGGACCACGAAGGGCGTCATACCGCTGGTACGGACGGGAGCGGTTCGCACCTTCAAACCGATGTCGGGCGCCTCGAGCATCTGGCCGTCGCCGAGGTAGATAGTCACGTGCTGACTTCCGCCCGGGCCGTAGAAAATGACGTCGCCGCGACGCATCTGCGAGGTCGGGATCTTGCGGCCCAGGTTGTACTGCGACCCCGAATAGTGCGGCAATTTGATGCCGACGCCGGCAAACGAATACAGGACCAGTCCGGAACAGTCGAAACCGGTGATGCCCGCACCGGAGTCGATCCCTTTGCTGGGACCCGCGGCGTTGCCACCGCCCCAGGAGTAGGGCACCCCGATCTGGGACATGCCGCGACGGATGACGTACTCAGAGGCCTGGCGCCCGTACACCCGGGGAATCCGGCCCGACGACGACGCCGTGGGCGCGTTGGTGATTCCGGTGTCATTCGGCTTGAGAATGCCCAGCTGCTGCAGGAAGTTTCGGCCCATCTGTGCGGTGACCTGGGCCGAAGTAGCCGAATACCCCAGCACCTGATTCACCACCGCGATCGGGTCACCGGGGATGTTCGCGCTGGGGACCTGCGGCAGCGTGGGGTCCCAGCCGTCCCAGCGACGCCCGCCACCCGGCCCGTTGGCCGTGTCCCACATACCGGTGGGAGGTGCGCCCTGGCCGCCGGCCTGGGTCCACGCGACGAGTTGGGCAGCCTGGAGTTTCGCTTCAGCCTGTTCCCGTTCGGCGGCCACGCGATTGACTTCCTCGCGCTGTTGGTCGAACTTGCGCTGCGTGTCGCTCAGCGCCGCTACCGCGGCGTCCTGGCTGGCCTTGGCGTCTGCTGCCGCCTTATCGGCCTTTTGCTTGGCTTGGCGGGCGACGGATTCCTTGTTGATCTGTTCGGTGCGGGCTCGCTGCAGCCGGGCCATCACCGCCTCGGAGCTGGTGGTCATGGTCCGGGCAGCCGACGCCGCGGCGATCATGTCCTCGGGGCTGCGCGCGGTCAACAAACCATCAGACGGCCCGTTCATGTAGGTCGCCGCCGCGAAGGTGTTGAACCGCTGTTGCGCGGCGGCGATAGCCGCGGTGGCGTCCTTTACCGACTGCTGGCTGGCCTCGAGTTCCCGGCCGGCGACCTCGGCCTGCTCACGCGCGTCCTCGACCGCGACCAACGCCTTGTTGACGCCCTCCTGCTCCATTTCGACGGCGTTGGACAGGTCTTCGAGCCGTTGGCTGGCCTTGGCGACGTTGGCGATCAATATCGCCATCGAGTCAGCCGCCGGATCCGCCCTGGCCATTCCGAGCTCGGGCAGGCCGAACAGCAGCGCGAAGCTGAGCACGGTCGGCACGGCGGGCCGTACCAGCCTGGCGGCAGTTCGCGAAGCAGAGCCCGGGGGTGTCCGTCTCATGCGACTTCGGTCTCCTATGGGCTAAATCGGATGTACGACGCGGGTTTTCGAAGAAAGTGCGATAGGTATCACAAGCATCAATCGCACCGTACGTCACACTTGTCGCTAAAGAAACGCAAGTCACAAATTGCACTCTGGAAGTGCGTTTACTGTGACCGAACAGTGACCTGTCAGGTTTGCCGCACGTGGCGGCCCGTCACGCCGATCGATACCAGTCCGCGACTGGGAGCTGGTTAGATGGTCTAGCTGCCCTCGGCAGAAGCTGCCTCAACGGTTGCCTGCGAGGTTGCTGGATCACGACTGCCGAGCTGCAGCAAACGAGTGCCGACAGCGGCTGCCAGCACCCCGATCAGCAAAACAATCGTCAACGCCGTCCAGGGAAACTCCGGGGTGTTGAGTTCGTTCAGAAAATTCTGTGCCGACTGCACCGGATTGCCGGTCTTGGAATGGTCCTCACCGGCTTCGAGCGTGACCCGCGGGTAATGGCCGCTGTAGCTGCCGACGTAGTTCGGGCTCAGCACCAGCACCGTGGAATTGGGGTAATCGGCACCGACGACGGTAGCAATATCGCGCAGTGGGGTGTCGTTGGGCGGGTTGTGATCGAGTAAGACGATCTTCAGGTTGATACCGTCGCCGCGGGCCTGACTGACCACTTCCTGCAGCCCGGGTTCGACGTTCGGGGGTGCGGCCACGCCGTCCGCTGCGACCTGCGCCTTGATCGAGTTGATGTCGACATCCTGCGGGATGTATTCGGGCAGGAAGGGGATGGTCTGCGGCAAATAAGTCATCGTCGTCGCTCCTCGGTGCTAGGAGCACCGTACCGGCTCCGCCTCGGACGGGTCGCGCACCCCGCAGCTCGACACTGCAACCACGCACACGACTCGCCCCGGCGCTGGTGTGTGTGTTCAGTTTCGACAAACAGGGCGGCCGCTCTTTCCCCGCACAGCCCACTGGGCAAGACTGAGGGTCACGGGCAGCCCCCCGGTTTTGCAGGACAAGCGTACTGTTAAAGTTGCACCGCACCGCCGTCACGGCCCGTCGGCGGCCAGAATTTAATCTTCGGGAGTTGATGTGAGCAGCAAGAATTCGTTCGGAGCCCGCGACACACTCAAGGTCGGCGACAACAGCTACGAGATCTATCGCCTGGACGCCGTGGAGGGCACCAAGAAACTCCCCTACAGCCTCAAGGTCCTGGCCGAGAACCTGCTGCGCACCGAGGATGGCGCCAACATCACCAAGGAGCACATCGAGGCGATAGCCAACTGGGACCCCGACGCCGACCCGAGCATCGAGATCCAGTTCACCCCCGCCCGAGTGGTCATGCAGGACTTCACCGGCGTCCCCTGCATCGTCGACCTGGCCACTATGCGCGAGGCCATCGAAGATCTGGGCGGCGACCCGGAGAAGGTCAATCCGCTGGCTCCGGCCGAGCTGGTGATCGACCACTCGGTGATCCTCGACGTTTTCGGCCGCGCCGACGCCTTCGAGCGCAACGTGGAGCTCGAGTACGAGCGCAATGGTGAGCGATACCAGTTCCTTCGTTGGGGCCAAGGCGCTTTCGACGACTTCAAGGTGGTGCCGCCGGGCACCGGCATTGTGCACCAGGTGAACATCGAGTACCTGGCCCGCACCGTGATGGTCCGCGACGGCGTGGCTTATCCGGACACCTGTGTGGGCACCGACAGCCACACCACCATGGTCAACGG
Source organism: Mycobacterium sp. NGS49 (assembly GCF_059812565.1). Taxonomy (NCBI): domain Bacteria; kingdom Bacillati; phylum Actinomycetota; class Actinomycetes; order Mycobacteriales; family Mycobacteriaceae; genus Mycobacterium; species Mycobacterium sp. NGS49. The sequence goes on from NZ_JCALCX010000005.1 coordinate 81,757, forward strand.
ACTGGGCGTGCTGGGCTGGGGCGTCGGCGGCATCGAGGCCGAGGCGGCCATGCTCGGCCAGCCCGTATCGATGCTGATTCCGCGTGTGGTGGGCTTCAAGCTCACCGGTGAGATCAAGCCCGGCGTCACCGCCACCGACGTCGTGCTCACCGTCACCGACATGCTGCGCAAGCACGGTGTGGTCGGCAAGTTCGTCGAGTTCTACGGCAACGGGGTGGCCGAGGTGCCGCTGGCCAACCGCGCCACCCTGGGCAACATGAGCCCCGAATTCGGTTCCACCGCAGCGATTTTCCCGATCGACGACGAGACCATCAACTACCTGACCCTGACCGGCCGCTCCGAGGAGCAGCTGGCGCTGGTCGAGGCCTATGCCAAGGCGCAGGGTATGTGGCACGATCCCAAGCACGAGCCCAAGTACTCCGAGTACCTCGAACTCGACCTGTCCACGGTGGTGCCCTCGATCGCCGGACCCAAGCGTCCGCAGGACCGGATCCCGTTGTCAGAGGCCAAGGTTGCGTTCCGGAAGGACATCCACAACTACGTCGAGGAAAACCACCCGGCACCGGAAACCAAGCTCGACGAGGCGGTCGAGGAGTCATTCCCGGCCAGCGACTCGGTGACGCTGTCCTTCGCCGACGACGGCGAGGAAGACCGGGTCCCCTCCGCCGCCAACGGCCACTCCGGCCGGCCGTCCAAGCCCATCGACGTCAAATCCGAGGAACGCGGCGAATTCGTGCTCGACCACGGCGCCGTCGTCGTCGCGGGCATCACGTCCTGCACCAACACTTCCAACCCGTCGGTGATGCTGGGCGCCGCCCTGTTGGCCCGCAATGCCGTCGAGAAGGGCCTGACCTCCAAGCCGTGGGTCAAGACCAACATGGCGCCCGGTTCGCAGGTGGTGACCGACTACTACAACAAGGCCGGTCTGTGGCCCTACCTGGAGAAGCTGGGCTTCTATCTCGGTGGCTACGGGTGCACCACGTGCATCGGCAACACCGGTCCCCTGCCCGACGAGATCTCGCAGGCGATCAACGACAACGACCTGTCGGTGACCGCGGTGCTCTCGGGTAACCGCAACTTCGAAGGCCGCATCTCCCCTGACGTCAAGATGAACTACCTGGCCTCGCCGCCGCTGGTCATCGCCTACGCCATCGCCGGCACCATGGACTTCGACTTCGAAAACGACCCGCTCGGTCAGGACACCGACGGCAACGACGTCTTCCTCAAAGACATCTGGCCCACCACCCAGGAGATCGAGGAGACCATCGCATCCTCGATCAACCGGGACATGTTCGCCGAGTCCTACGCCGACGTGTTCAAAGGCGACGATCGCTGGCGGTCACTGCCCACCCCGGAGGGCAACACCTTCGAGTGGGCCGAGGACTCGACCTATGTCCGCAAGGCGCCGTACTTCGACGGCATGCCCGCCGACCCGGAGCCGGTCAAAGACATCAAGGGCGCCAGAGTCCTTGCGCTGCTGGGTGATTCGGTGACCACCGACCACATCTCCCCCGCCGGTTCGATCAAGAAGGGCACCCCGGCGGCGCAATACCTCGAAGAGCACGGCGTGCAGCCCAAGGACTTCAACTCTCTCGGCTCGCGCCGTGGCAACCACGAGGTGATGATCCGCGGCACGTTCGCCAACATCCGGCTGAAGAACCAGCTGCTCGACGATGTGTCCGGCGGTTACACTCGCGACTTCACCCAGGACGGCGGCCCGCAGGCGTTCATCTTCGACGCGGCGCAAAACTATGCGGCACAGAAGATTCCGCTGGTGGTGCTGGGCGGTAAGGAATACGGATCTGGGTCCTCGCGGGACTGGGCGGCCAAAGGCACCCTGCTGCTGGGCGTGCGTGCGGTGATCACCGAGTCGTTCGAGCGCATCCACCGGTCCAACCTGATCGGCATGGGCGTCATCCCGCTCCAGTTCCCTGAGGGCGAGTCGGCCAAGTCGCTGAAACTGGACGGCACCGAGACCTACGACATCACCGGCATCGAGGCGCTCAACGACGGGAAGACGCCGAAGACGGTGAAGGTGACCGCCACCAAAGAGGATGGCAGCAAGGTGGAGTTCAACGCGGTGGTCCGTATCGACACACCCGGCGAAGCCGACTACTACCGCAACGGCGGCATCCTGCAGTACGTGCTGCGCAACATGCTCAAGTCCGGCAAGTCCGGCTAACCGAGCGCCAGCGCCCGCCAGTGCCGAAGGTCAGCGAGGACCATCTGGAGGCTCGGCGCCGTCAGATCCTCGACGGTGCACGCCGCTGTTTCGCCGAATACGGCTACGACCAAGCCACGGTGCGACGGCTGGAACACGAGATCGGGATGTCGCGCGGCGCGATCTTCCATCACTACCGAGACAAGGACGCCCTGTTCTTCGCGTTGGCGCGCGAGGACACCCAGCGGATGGCTGAGGTCGCGTCGCGCTCCGGTCTCATCCAGGTGATGCGCGACATGCTCGCCGCGCCAGAGCAGTTCGACTGGCTGGCCACCCGGCTGGAGATCGCACGCAAGCTGCGCCACGACCCGGAGTTCAGCCGGGGCTGGGCGGAGCGCTCAGCGCAGTTAGCCGCGGCGACCACCGAACGGCTGCATCGGCAGAAAGACGCCGGCCGGGTGCGCGATGACGTACCCGCCGACGTGCTGCAGTGCTACCTGGATCTGGTGCTGGATGGCCTGATAGCCAGGTTGGCCTCTGGCGAGGATCCGCAGCGTCTGGTTGCGGTGCTGGATCTGGTGGAGAATTCTGTCCGCAGTTCCCGTACCTGACCCTTACGCCGGAGGTTTGGCGGCGCGATGGTTTGGTCCGCCACGGCCGCGCAGTGTGGTTCCGGATTCGCGCAGCATGCTGTGCACTGAGCCGTACGACCGCCCGGTCGAAGCAGCCAGGTCGCGGATGCTGGCGCCCTTTTCGTAGGCGCTGCGCAACTCGTGCAACAGCTGATCGCGGGTCTTCGTCGACTTCCGCATGGCGACAGGGTAGGAATCCGGGTCGCGTGGTGTGCCACTTTGACGGCAATCGGTTGAGCGAACCCTCACGCCAGCTCGATGAGGTCCCGGTACTCCTCGGACCAGTAATCCTCGGTCCCGTCGGGCAGCAGCACCACCCGTTGGGGGTCCAGCGCCTCGGCCGCGCCCGGGTCGTGGGTCACCAGCACCACAGCGCCCTGATAGCTGCGCAACGCGTCGAGCACTTGCTCCCGCGAGGCCGGGTCGAGGTTGTTCGTCGGTTCGTCGAGCAACAGCACGTTGGCCGTCGAGGCGACCAGGCCGGCCAGCGCGAGTCGGGTCTTCTCGCCGCCGGACAGCGTGCCGGCCGGCTGGTCGAGCTGTGGACCGGTGAACATGAACGCGCCGAGCAGTCCGCGAAGGTCCTGTTCGCCCGATTCAGGCGCGGCGTGCCGGATGTTCTGCCAGACCGTCGCGTCGTTGTCCAGAGTGTCGTGCTCCTGGGCGAAATAGCCGATCCGCAAGCCGTGTCCCGGTTCCAGGCCGCCGGTATCGGGCGTCTCCACACCCGCCAACAAGCGCAGCAGCGTGGTCTTGCCGGCACCGTTGAGTCCCAGCACCACCACCCGCGAGCCACGGTCGATCGCCAGATCGAGCCCGGTGAACACCTCAAGTGACCCGTAGGTTCTACTCAGCCCTTTGGCCACCAACGGAGTTCGTCCACACGGAGCCGGGGTCGGGAACTTGATCCGGGCCACCTTGTCGGCGACCCGTTCTTCGTCGAGTGCCGCCATCATGCGGTCGGCACGGCGCAACATGTTTTGTGCCGCAACGGCTTTGGTGGCCTTGGCACCGAGCTTGGCGGCCTGGTTGCGCAGGGCGGTGGCCTTGCGTTCGGCATTGGCCCGTTCCCGCCGCCGGCGCTGTTCGTCGGTGGCGCGGGCATCGAGATACTTCTGCCAGGTCATGTTGTAGACATCGACTTCGCCGCGGACCGCGTCGAGGAACCACACCCGGTTGACGACGTCGGCGAGTAGTTCGACGTTGTGGCTGATGATCACCAGCCCGCCGGTGTGGGAGCGCAGGAAATCCCGGAGCCAGCCGACCGAGTCCGCATCGAGGTGGTTGGTCGGCTCGTCGAGCAGCAACGTCGTGGACGATCCGGAGCCGCTATCTGAAGCCGCGAACAGGATGCGCGCGAGTTCGACCCGACGGCGCTGGCCACCGGACAGCGTCCGAAGTTGCTGGGTCAGCACCCGGTCCGGCAGGCCGAGACTGGCGCAGATGCGTCCCGCCTCACTTTCGGCGCCGTAACCGCCGAGGGCGACGAACCGCTCCTCGAGCTGGCCGTAGCGGCGGATGGCACGGTCACGCGCGTCATCATCGGCCACTTCGGCCATCAGGGCCTGCTGCTTCTCCAGGTCGGTGAGCAGCACGTCGAGCCCGCGCGCCGAGAGCACCCGGTCACGGGCCAGGACGTCCAGGTCACCCTCTTTGGGATCCTGCGGCAGATAACCGATTTCGCCTTTGCGAGTGACCGAACCGGCATACGGCTGGCCCTCACCCGCCAGGATGCGCATCGTCGTCGTCTTACCTGCGCCGTTGCGCCCGACCAATCCGATCCGATCGCCCGGCTGCACGCGCAGATCCGGACCGTCAGGCGAGAGCAGGATGCGCGCACCAGCGCGGACCTCGAGGTCCGTAGCCGTGATCACATTCGCTCCTCAGTCATTCGACGCTACTTGTCGTCGGTGAATACCGCCGGGCGCTTCTCTGCGCGTGCCGCAACCGCTTCTTCGAAGTTGGAGGTGAGCAGACGGACGAAAAGCTGTCCGAGGCCTTCGGCCTGCATGTGCCCCTCAAGGCTGCCGGCATCCAGTCCACTCCATAGCGTCCGTTTGGTCAACTCGATACCCGGGCGGGAGAAAGCGGCCATCCGCGCCGCGATCGCGTAACAGGTGTCCAGCAGCTGGGCTCCCGGCACCTGACAAGACACCAGTCCGATCCGCTCGGCCTCTTCGGCGGAGACGTCGCGGCCGGTCAGCATGATGTCGAATGCCCGCGACGACCCGATGGCCCTGGGCAGCAGGTAGCTCAGGCCCAGTTCGCTGGCGGTCAGGCCGTTGTTGATGCCGGCCGCCCGGAAATAGGCACTGGTGGACGCCACTCGGACGTCCGCGGCCAGCGCCAGGCACAGGCCCCCGCCGATCGCGGCGCCGTTGACCGCGGCAATCACCGGTTGATGCAGTCGCCGCAACTTGAGGATGATTTCGTCGAGTAGTTCCATCGACCGCAACGCATAGGTCGGCCGGGTGAGTCCGTCGACGTGCGGGACGGTGCCCGCCGACTTGTGGTCGGCGCCCGAGGAGAAACCACGTCCCGCTCCGGTCAGCACCACCACCCGCACCGCATTGTCGACGTTGACCTCGTCAAGCGCCTCCTTGAGCGGCACCATGACGTCGAACGCCATGGAGTTCATCCGCTCGGGACGGTTCAGCGTGATCAGAGCAATCTCGGGCCGCGGGTGCTCCAGGAGGACCAAACTCACCCGGAAACGGTAGCGCAGACTCGAGCCTGGCCCGGGTACGTCGCCCGGACGCGAGTCAGACCTCGGTTACCTCGTCGGCCTCATAAGCCTTGAGTTGCTGCACCAGATCCTCCAACGCCGCCGGAGGCAACGCGCCGGCCTGGTTGAACAACAACTTGCCCTTCTTGAAGGCCATCAGTGTGGGGATGGACCGGATCTGCGCCGCCGCAGCCAGCTCCTGCTCTGCCTCGGTGTCCACCTTCGCGAACACCACGTCAGGGTGGTTTTCCGACGCCGCCTTGAACGTCGGCGCAAACGCGCGACACGGGCCGCACCAGGAAGCCCAGAAGTCGACGAGCACCATGTCGTTACCGTTAACGGTTTCGTTGAACTGCGCGGCAGTGAGGTCTTGGGTAGTCACGTCTGCCCTAACGCCGCTGCCCCGGCGCTTGTTCCCAGAGCCGTTCACAGCAAGCTGGGTTTGCCCGCCGAGTCGCGGTATGCGCGCAGTTGCCTGACCAATTCGGCCATGTTCGCGGAGTTGGCGATGCCCGCCTGTTTGAACACCAGTTTTCCCCTCTTGAAGGCCATCAGGGTCGGCAACAACGTGACGTTGGCCGTCTCGACCACGTCCTTCTCCGTTTCGAAGTTCACCTTGCCGTGCACGATGTCCGGGCAGTTGCGGGCCGACGTCTCGTAGGTGGGCGCGAAGACTTCACACGGCGCACAGAACGGCGACCAGAAGTAGACGAGAACGTGGTCATTGCCCAGAACCGCCTGCCGGAAGTCGGCAACCGTCAGATCCCTGGTCGTGACGTCTCCCATCAGCAAAGAGCGTACGTCAACGCGCAGCGGCGGCCCGCCAGGTTCGGTTGCTGAGCAGGCGTATGCCGTTGAGCGCCACCAACAGCGTCGACCCTTCATGACCGGCCACCCCCAGAGGCAGCGGCAATTGCCCCACGAGGTCCCACATGACCAGCAACGCGATGAAACCGCTCGCGAGAGCGAGGTTGACGGTCACCACGCGTCGGGCCTGCCGGGCCAGACCGATGATGGTCGGGATGGTGTGCAGTTCGTCACGGACCGTCACGGCGTCGGCTGTCTGCAATGCCAGATCAGAGCCGGCGCCCATGGCCATCGACGTGCACGCGGCGGCCATTGCCGGGGCGTCGTTGACGCCATCGCCCACCACAAGCACCCGGTGACCCGCGGCCTGCAGCTGCCGCACTGCCTCGACCTTCTGTTCGGGCAGCAGCGCAGCTCGCACGTCGACGATTCCGGTGTCGCTGGCGGCGAGCCGCGCCGCGCGGCCGTGGTCGCCGGTCAGCAGGACCGGCGGAGCCGATGTCAAAGCCGTCAGTGCCGCAACGGACTCCACTGCATCGGGACGGATCTGATCGGTCAATCCGAGCACACCCACGGCCACCCCGTTGACCACGACGACGGCCGCCGTCGCACCGGCATCGACGATCGGCTCCAGTTCGGCCGGCGAGACCCCGCGAAAACTGTGCGGACTGCAGACCTCGACGAAATGGCGGCCCACCGAGGCGCGCACGCCGCGGCCCGGCACCGCGCGAAAATCCTCCGCAGACGGGATAGCGACGCCGCGCCGCCGCGCTTCGGCTACGATCGCCCGACCCAGTGGATGTTCACTGAATTGTTCTGCAGCAGAAGCTAATTCGAGCAATCGCGGCACGTCAACCAGATCCGGCCGCAGCACCTCGACCACCGTCAGCCGCGGCAGCCCGCACGTCAGCGTCCCCGTCTTGTCCAGCGCGACGACGCTGGTGTCGGCCAGGTGTTCGACGACGACCGCGGATTTCAGCAGGATGCCGTGACGGCCCGCGTTGGCGATCACCGAGAGCAGTGGCGGCATGGTGGCGAGCACCACCGCGCACGGCGAGGCCACGATCATGAAGGTCATGGCGCGCAACAGCGTTGGTTGCACAGCGGCCCCGAGCATCAGGGGGATACCGATCAGCGCGAGCGTGGCGGCCACCATCGCCACCGAGTAGCGCTGTTCGATCCTTTCGATGAACAGTTGGGTTCGGGCCTTGGTGGCCGATGCTTCGGATACCAACTCGATGATCCTGGCGACCACGGTGTGCGAGGGGTCACGGGTGACAACGACGTGCAGCACGCCCGACCCGTTGAGGGTGCCGGCGAACACCTCGTCGCCGGCGGACCGCGCGACCGGCATCGACTCACCGGTGATGGAACGCTGATCCACGTCGGACTCGCCGGAAAGCACGACACCGTCGGCAGGTATCCGTTCTCCGGGCCGCACCAGCACGGGGTCGCTGATTTTCAGTTCAGCTGCGGGCACCACCCGTTGCGAACCGTCCGTATCGACGGTGACGGCCTGCTCCGGCGCCAGGTTCATCAGTCCCTTGACCGAATCCTCGGTGTGCTTGGTTGCCACTTCGTCGAGTGCACCCGACGTCGCGAAGATCACGATGAGCAAGGCTCCGTCGAAGACCTGCCCGATCGCCACCGCGCCGATCGCGGCGACGATCATCAGCAGGTCCACGTCGAGCGCTTTATTCCACAGCGCGTTCAGGCCGGCCCAGGCCGAACCCCAGCCGCCGGCCAGGTAGCACAGGAGATACAGCGCCCACCAGACAGTCTGCGATGCGCCGTTGAGCTGGGCAGCCAAACCGGCCAGGAACAGCACCAGCGCTGCGGCTGCCCAGCGCACCGACGTCACCGACCACAGCACCGCGCTCCAACTCGGTCGGCGGGCAGCGCCGGCGGGTACGCGGTCGAAGGACGCCTCGGGAACGATCACTTCGAAAGCGGTCAAGGTCATTCCGGCGGCCTCACAGGGGGTCAGAGTGCGTCACGATGCCCCGAGTCTATTGAGGCAGACACCGGCAGAGGTCTCGGTTTGGTTCCGTTCTGTCATTGAATTGGCTTATGGCACTTTGATATACGGCGCACAACCATGGTCCGGGTACCTCCGTTGCCAGGGTGTGCGGGTACGCCGCGGACGACGGGTGAATTCTTTTGGTGGACCATTCCATTTCGGTTGAAAACTGGATTGAAAAAGGCGACGGAAAACGATTCACCTTCGCCGAATCGCGATACGATTCGGAGGTCGCCGGCTCTTGGCTGTGGAGGTGCGAGATGTCCTACGTGGTCGCCAATACCGATTTCGTATCGCAAGCCGCGGGGAGTCTGGCCCGCGTCGGCTCGGCGATCAGCGACGCCAATAAGGCGGCCGCCGCACAGACGACGGCCGTCGCGGCCGCTGGTGCCGACGAGGTGTCCGCCGCAGTGGCCGCGGTCTTTGGCGCACACGCGCAGGCTTACCAGGCGCTGAGCGCAGGAGCGACAGCGTTTCACCAGCAATTCGTGCAACTCATGGCCGGCGGGGCGCAGCAATACGCTCTCGCTGAGGCGACCAACATCGGTCCGCTGCAGCCGATACTCGACCTGATCAATGCGCCCACCAACGCCTTGTTGGGCCGACCGCTGATCGGCAATGGAAACGACGGAACCGCGGCCAACCCCAACGGACAGGCCGGCGGCATCCTGTTCGGCAACGGCGGCAACGGATTCTCGACCGGCGTCGCTGGCGTGGCCGGCGGCAACGGCGGGTCCGCGGGCCTGCTCGGCAACGGCGGCGCAGGCGGTAGCGGCGGCGCGGGCGGGGCGGGCGGCGCCGGTGGCGCAGGCGGATGGCTGTTCGGCAACGCCGGTGGCGGTGGCAACAGCGGCGGTAATGCCCCCGGCGGCGCCGGCGGCACCGCCTTCCTGTTGGGCAACGGCGGCAGCGGCGGCAACAGCGCCAACGGTGGCGGTATTGGTGGCGCCGGCGGCAACGGCGGGATCTTCTTCGGCAACGCCGGCAACGGTGGCAGCAGCTTCCTCGGCGGTGGCGGGGCCGGTGGCCGGGCCTTCCTGTTCGGCGCCGGCGGCAATGGCGGGGACGCCCTCTCCGCGGCGACCGCTGGTAACGGCGGCCAGGCCGGACTCCTGTTCGGCAGCGCCGGCTTCGGCGGTGCCGGATTCACCAACGCCAACGGCGGCAACGGCGGCGACGGCGGCCTCTTCTTCGGCGGTGGGGACGGCGGTCACGCGGGCGGACTGGCGGGCAGCCACGGCGGTAACGGAGGCAATGCGCTGCTAATCGGCAACGGCGGAGCGGGCGGCGGCGGCGGTGGCGCCGGCACACCGGGCATCGGCGGTCGAGGTGGCTTGTTGTTCGGCCAGCGCGGCCCCAACGGCACCTAACACACCAGGTCAGGCCCTCCTCCCGCTGGTTACGGTTGCGTACGTTTTCCCCCAGCAGCGAGACTGTGCCCGATCATCGGGCCGATCAGTCTGAGTGGAAGGAAACACATTGGGGCACTACATCGCCAACGTGCGCGACCTCGAGTTCAATTTGTTCGAGGTTCTTGATGTGGGCGCCGTTCTGGGCACCGGGAAGTACGCCGACCTCGACGAGGACACCGTGCGCACGATCCTGTCCGAGGCAGCCCGGCTGGCCGAAGGCCCGGTGGCCGAGTCCTTCGCGTTCGCCGACCGCAACCCGCCCGTTTTCGACCCGGCCACCCACTCCATCAGCGTCGCGCCGGAATTGCTCAAGTCCGTGCAGGCGATCAAGGATGCCGAATGGTGGCGGCTGGGGCTGGCCGAGGAGATCGGCGGCATGGCAGCCCCCCCGCCGCTCACCTGGGCGGTCAACGAGCTGATCTTCTGCGCTAACCCGTCGGTGTGCTTCTTCAATCTCGGCCCGGTGATGTCACAATCCCTGTTCGTCGAGGGCAACGACGAGCAAAAACGTTGGGCTGCAATGGGAATTGAGCGCGGCTGGCAGGCCACCATGGTGCTCACCGAGCCTGACGCCGGCTCCGATGTGGGCGCGGGGCGCGCCAAGGCAATCGAACAACCCGACGGCACTTGGCACATCGAGGGGGTCAAGCGGTTCATCTCCGGCGGCGACGTCGGCGACACGACGGAGAACATCTTTCATCTGGTGCTGGCCCGGCCTGAGGGTGCTGGTCCCGGCACCAAGGGCCTGAGCCTGTTCTATGTACCGAACTTTCTATTCGACCCGGACACGGGAGAACTCGGTGCACGCAACGGGGTGTACGTCACCGGCCTGGAACACAAGATGGGCCTGAAGTCCTCCCCCACGTGCGAATTGACGTTCGGCGCCACCGACGTTCCGGCGGTCGGGTATCTGGTGGGCGGTGTGCACAACGGGATCGCGCAGATGTTCAACGTGATCGAGAACGCCCGCATGACCATCGGTGTCAAGTCGGCAGGCACCTTGTCCACGGGTTATCTCAATGCACTCGCCTACGCCAAGGAACGGGTACAGGGCGCGGATCTGACCCAGATGACGGACAAGACCGCACCGCGAGTGACAATCATGCACCACCCCGACGTGCGTCGCAGCTTGATGACGCAGAAGGCGTACGCCGAGGGGCTGCGGGCGGTGTATCTCTATGCCGCCGCGCATCAAGATGATGCGATGGCACAACACGTTTCGGGGGCAGACCACGACTTAGCACACCGCGTGGACGATCTGCTGCTGCCCATCGTCAAAGGCGTGGGCTCGGAGCGGGCCTACGAGATCCTCACCGAATCGCTGCAGACGCTGGGCGGATCGGGCTTCCTCACCGACTACCCGCTCGAGCAGTACATCCGCGACTCCAAGATCGACTCGCTCTACGAAGGCACTACGGCTATCCAGGCGATGGACTTCTTTTTCCGCAAGATCGTGCGGGACCACGGACAGTCCTTGCAGCACGTGACGGCCCAGATCAGCAAGACCATCGACGCCACCGCCGACTCGTTGAAGGACCAGGCCGAGCTGCTGCAGGCCGCGGTCGAAGACGTCACCGGCATGACGACTGCGCTGATGGGATACCTGATGTCGGCCGCCCAACACCCCAATGACATTTACAAAGTGGGACTCGGGTCGGTGCGCTACCTGCTGGCCGTCGGCGACCTACTGATCGGGTGGCGACTGCTGGCGCAGGCGAACGTCGCCGCAGCATCACTCTCGGGTGAACCATCTGCAAACGACAAGGCCTTCTACGAGGGCAAGGTCGCGGTCTCGGCCTTCTTCGCCAAGAACATGCTGCCGAAGCTGTCCGGGGTTCGCACCGTCCTGGAAAACATCGACGACGACATCATGCGCGTCGCCGAAGACGTCTTCTGAACGCTCCCCACGAAAAGACACGGAGGTAGCGATGTCGTTTGTGTCGGCGTTGCCGGATGCGCTGACCGGGACGGCGACGACGCTGACCGGAATCGGTTCGGCGATAACGGAAGCCAATGCCTCGGCGGCAGCTTCCACCACCGGCGTGCTGGCAGCCGGTGCCGACGAGGTATCGGCGACGATCGCGGCCGTTTTCTCCGGCCATGCGCTGGACTACCAGGCCCTCAGTGCCCAAGCAGCAGCCTTCCACCAGCGGTTCGAGCAGCTACTGCGCACCGCCGGCGGACGGTACGCAGCCGCAGAGGCGGCCAACGCCTCACCGCTGCAGATCGCCGAGCAGCAACTGCTCGATGCCATCAACGCGCCCACTCAGGTGCTGTTGGGGCGTCCGCTGATCGGCAACGGTGCAAACGCTCCGGCGGGCAGCGGGCTGTCCGGCGGTCCCGGTGGGCTGCTGTTGGGCAACGGCGGAAATGGGGGGTCCGGCGGGACAGGTCAGCCGGGCGGGGCCGGCGGGGCCGCCGGCCTGATCGGAAACGGTGGCAGAGGCGGCGACGGCGGAACCGCCTCGGCCAGAGGAACCGGCGCATCCGGAGGGGCGGGCGGCGACGGTGGCTTGCTGTACGGCCTCGGCGGCGCTGGCGGTAACGGCAGCGTCGGAAGTGTCGGGGCCGGCGGGGCCGGCGGGGCCGGCGGGAGCGCGGGGTTGATCGGGGGCGGCGGGGCCGGAGGGGCCGGTGGTGACGGGGGCCGCGGCGGCCCCGGAGGGGCAGGAGGAGCCGGCGGCCATGCCGGATTGGTGGGTAACGGCGGAGCCGGCGGGAGCGGCGGCACTGGCCAAAATAACGGGGCCGGCGGTGCTGGCGGGGCGGGCGGTAACGGCGGCTGGGTTTATGGGAGTGGCGGTGGCGGCGGGGCAGGCGGCACCGGCGGATCGAGCGCAGGCGACGTAGTGGCCGGCGCCGGCGGTGCCGGGGGGGCCGGCGGCCACGCGGGCCTGATCGGCAACGGTGCCGCCGGTGGGATCGGAGGGGCGGGTGGCGCCGCAGACGGCATCGCCGACAACACGAGTGCTTCCGGCGGGGCGGGTGGCAATGGCGGTAGCGGCGGAAACGGCGGATGGCTGGCCGGAGCAGCTGCCGCCGGCGGTACTGGTGGTCGCGGCGGCGCGGGTGTCGGCGCCGGCACTGGGGTCGGTGGGGCAGGTGGGGCAGGCGGGGCGGGCGGCAACGCTGGACTGTTCGGCCAGGGCGGCGGCGCTGGGGACGGCGGCAGGGGTGGCGTCGGCAAGGGAGTCGGCGGCAGCCTCGCGATTGGCTTTGGGGGTGCAGGCGGGGTCGGGGGCGTCGGCGGATCGGGCGGGTGGCTGAGCGGTTCTGGCGCGGCCGGCGGCGACGGCGGTATCGGTGGGAACGGTATCGCCACCGGTGGTGCGTCCAACGGAAGCCAGGGCGGCAGCGGCGGCAACGGCGGTGCCGGAGGCACCAGCCGGTTCTACGGCAATGGCGGCGAGGGAGGACGAGGGGCCAGTGGCGGCGATGGAGCTACCGCCGGGAACAGCGGTACCGGAGGCGCCGGTGGCGACGCGGGGGTGATCGGCAACGGGGGCGTCGGCGGACGTGCCGGCGCCAACCATCAAATCGGTCCGCTCGGTTCGCTGGGGGGCAACGGTGGCGCCGGCGGTAATGGCGGCTGGTTGTACGGCGACGGTGGCGCCGGTGGGGCGGGCGGGACGGGCGGTGACGGCTTCGATGTGGGCGGCAACGGCGGTATCGGGGGTAACGGCGGAAACAGCCGGCTGATCGGCAACGGCGGGCATGGTGGCGCGGGCGGCGCCGCTGGCGAAGCCGGCGGCATCGACGGAGCCGGCGGCGCCGGTGGCACTGCCGGGCAGCTGTTCGGCGTGCCCGGCGCCAACGGCACTCCCTAGTCAGATCACAGCGTGCCAGTTGACCGACGTAGGTGACACATCAATCGAAAATGATGAGGCCGCAACGGTATTGACCGCTCTTCTTCAGCTCTGGATTGGTGAGCTGAGGCACCTGGCCAGACGGCCTTAAGCACCGAGTGCGCACAGCATGAACGGGTAGACCGGATCGTCGGGAATCACCGACGAATTGGGAGGAACTTTGTCATCTACTCGTAGCGCGATCCTTGCCGTTGCCGCGGGCCTGTCCCTGGTGGCGTGCAGCTCGTCGCACAGCTCTAGTCCTACAACGTCGCCGAGTACTACCGTGGCTTCCCCGAACACCGGCGCCACAGCTCCGCCCCACGGCGAAACGCAAGTGCGCGGATTGATCGCGTCCGTCGTCGGCAATGCGGTACGGGTGTCGCAACAAAACGGAACTGCCACTGTGGATTTCACCGGTTCGACGAAAATCACCCAGGTAACGGCCGCGGCTCTGATCGACGTCACCGCGGGAGGTTGTGTCAACGTAAGGTCCAAGGACACAGGTCATCCAGCGGCATCGGTGCGCGTCAGCCAGGCCGCCGACGGCAAATGCCCGCAAGGCAAGCAACCCACCACGCCGGGCCACCCCGCACCGATCCAGGGCACGGTGGCGTCGGTGAGCGGGGACACTCTGACCGTCAACACGGCCGGCGCACCGCAAACGGTGACAGTCTCGGACAAAACCCGATACACCAGAGAAGCCTCTGCGACTTCACAGAACATTGCACAAGGCAAATGCATCACTGCTCGGGGCAGCGAACACAATGGCGCGCTACACGCAACGTCGATCAGCCTGCGGTCGGCGGCCAATGGGAAGTGCCCGGACGACGTCGGTCCGCACGGACATGAGGCCGCGTCGGCTCCGCCGAACGCGACGGTGGCGTCACGCACGGTGAGCGGCAAGCCGGCAGCTACACGGTGAAGCCGAGGGCGCGCAGCTGCTCGCGGCCGTCCTCGGTGATCTTGTCTGGCCCCCACGGTGGGTTCCAGACCCAGTTGATCTTGATCTCGTCGACCAGGCCACTTCCCACCAACGCCGAACGCGACTGGTCCTCAATGACATCGGTCAGCGGGCATGCCGCGGACGTCAACGTCATGTCGACCAGGGCGACCGTTCCTTCGTCACCCTGCTCGAGATTCAGGCCGTACACCAGGCCGAGGTCGACGACGTTGATCCCCAGTTCCGGGTCGACGACGTCGCGCATCGCCTCTTCGACATCAGCGAGCAGTTCCTCGTCGGGTGCCGTGGTCTCGCTCATTGTGCAACCTCCTCGAAGGACGCGTGGGCCTGCGCCAGTGCATCTTTGAACGCCATCCAGCCCAGCAATGCGCATTTCACGCGCGCCGGATACTTGGCCACTCCTGCGAACGCCACTCCGTCGCCCAACACCTCCTCGTCGCCTTGCACGTTGCCGCGCGAGGAGACCATCTCGGTGAAAGCGTCGAGTGTCTTGAGTGCCTGCGGCACGCTCTGTCCGATCACCTGTTCAGTCAGCACCGATGTCGATGCCTGGCTGATCGAACAACCCTGGCCGTCGTAGGAGATGTCGGCGACAGTCTGGCCGTCCGCGGACAGCGCGACGCGCAGCGTCACCTCGTCGCCGCACACGGGGTTGACGTGAAACACCTGAGCGCCGAACGGTTCCCGAAGCCCGCGGTGGTGCGGGTGCTTGTAGTGGTCCAGGATCACATCCTGGTACATCTGTTCGAGGCGCAACGTCAGTCTCTCCCAAAGAATTCCAGAGACCGTCGCACGCCGGCAATCAGGCGCTCGACCTCTTCTTCGGTGTTGTACAGCGCGAATGATGCCCGCGCGGTAGCCGCCAGGCCGAACCGGCGGTGTAGCGGCAGGGCGCAGTGGTGTCCTACGCGCACGGCCACGCCCTCGTCGTCGAGCACCTGGCCGACGTCGTGCGCGTGTACGCCGTCGACGATGAACGAGACCGGCGAGCCACGGTTCTCCATCGTTGCGGGACCGACGATGCGCACACCCTCGATGGCGGACAGGCCCTCGATGGCTTTGGCAACCAGCTCACGTTCGTGCGCCTCCACAGCCGGCATGCCGACGGCATCCAGATACCTTGCGGCTGCCGCCAATCCGACCACCTGCGAGGTCATCGGGGTGCCGGCTTCGAAGCGCTGCGGGGCGGGCGCGTAGGTAGAGGCCTCCATGGTGACGGTCTCGATCATCGAGCCGCCGGTAAGAAAAGGAGGCAGGGCGGCCAAGATGTCGCGGCGAGCATAGAGAACGCCGATACCGTTGGGCCCCAGCATCTTGTGCCCGGAGAAAGCGGCGAAGTCGACACCGAGTGCGTGAAAGTCGACCGGCTGGTGCGGCACCGACTGGCAGGCGTCGAGCACGGTGACGGCGCCGGCGGCGCGGGCCCGCCGGACCAACTCGTCGACTGGCGCCAGTGCGCCGGTGACATTCGAATGATGGCTGAAGGTAACGACTTTGACCTTCTCGTCGAGCGGCAACGAGTCGAGGTCGATGCGGCCGTCTTCGGTCACCCCGAACCATTTCAGGGTGGCACCGGTGCGGCGGGCCAATTCCTGCCAGGGCACCAGGTTGGCGTGGTGCTCCAGTTCAGTGGTGACGACCACGTCGCCCGGTCCGACCGCAGCCTCGAAACGGCTGTCCCCCAACACGTGCGACACCAGATTCAGCGACTCGGTCGCGTTCTTGGTGAAGACCAGCTCACCGGGATCGGCCCCGACGAAACGCGCGATGTCCGCGCGGCCCTGCTCGTAGGCGTCGGTGGCTTCTTCCATCAGCTGGTGCGCGCCGCGATGCACACCGCCGTTGGAAGTCACGAGGAACTCACGCTCGGCATCGAGCACCTGCAGCGGACGCTGCGAAGTCGCCCCAGAGTCGAGATACGCCAACTGATTTCCGCTGCGCATGACGCGCTTGAGGATCGGGAAATCGGCGCGGATCGCCGTGACGTCCAACATGCTCAGGCCCCGGCGGTTGCCGCTTGGGTGAAGCGCACGTAGCCGTTCTGCTCAAGTTCATCGGCCAGTTCCGAGCCGCCCGATTCGGCGATGCGACCGCCGACGAAGACGTGCACGTACTCCGGCTTGATGTAACGCAGGATACGGGTGTAGTGCGTAATCAGCAGGATGCCGCCGTTCTCTGCCTCGGCATAGCGGTTCACTCCCTCGCTGACCACCCGTAGCGCGTCGACATCCAGACCGGAGTCGGTCTCGTCCAGGATGGCGATCTTCGGTTTGAGCAGCTCAAGCTGAAGGATCTCGTGGCGCTTCTTCTCACCGCCGGAGAAGCCTTCATTGACGTTGCGCTCGGCGAAAGCCGGATCGATTTCGAGGGCGGACATTGCTGCCTTGACCTCTTTGACCCAGTGCCGCAGCTTGGGCGCCTCGCCGCGAATGGCCGTGGCGGCCGAGCGCAGGAAATTCGACACCGAGACGCCGGGCACCTCGACGGGGTACTGCATGGCCAGGAACAGTCCGGCCCGCGCCCGCTCGTCGACGCTCATCGCCAGCACGTCCTCGCCGTCGAGTGTGATCGACCCTGAGGTGACGACATACTTCGGATGTCCGGCGATGGCATAGGACAACGTTGACTTGCCCGAGCCGTTAGGCCCCATCAGGGCATGCTTCTCACCGGATGTCACGGTGAGATCCACGCCCTTGAGGATGGGAATTTCGCGTTCGCCCTCGGCAGCATTCGGGTTCTCGACGCTGACGTGCAGGTCTCTGATTTCCAGGGTTGTCATGCGGTGGTTGCCTTCTCCGTCTTTTCCAGTTCTCGCTCGATGGCCGCCGTCAGTCGCTCCCGTACCTCGGGCACCGCGATCTTCGAGATGATCTCGCCGAAGAAGCCACGGATCACCAGGCGCCGGGCCTGTTCTTCGGGAATGCCGCGGGAGCGTAGATAGAACAACTGCTCGTCGTCGAAACGTCCCGTCGCACTGGCATGTCCGGCCCCTGCGATCTCACCGGTCTCGATCTCGAGATTGGGCACCGAGTCGGCGCGCGCACCGTCGGTCAGCACCAGGTTGCGGTTCATCTCGAAGGTGTCGGTGCCGGTGGCTTCGGCGCGGATCAGCACATCACCGATCCACACCGTATGCGCGTCGGGCAGCTTCGAGGACGGATCTCCTTGCAGCGCACCCTTGTACAACACGTTGGACCGGCAGTCCGGCCGGGCGTGATCGACCAGCAGCCGCGACTCCAGATGCTGGCCGTCGTCGGCGAAGTACAGGCCCAGCAATTCGGCGTCTCCCCCGGGTCCGCCGAAACGCACGTTCGCGGCCATTCGGACCAGCTCGCCACCCAGGGTGACGGTGACATGGCGCAGTACCGCGTCCCGGCCGAGCCGGGCATGGTGGGAGCTGACGTGCACCGCATCGTCGGCCCAATCGGTGATCCAGATGACGGTGAGCCGGGCAGCATCGTCGACGACGAATTCGACGTTGTCGGCGTACGTTCCGCTGCCGCGGTGATCGATGACGGCCACGGCCTCACCGAGTTCCTCGACGCGCAGTTGCAGGTGCCCGTAGGCGGTGGCACCCCGGCCGGGTCCGGCGACGGTGATGCCGATCGGCTCGCCGACCTGGGTGTCGCGGCCGACCGTCACCAGAGTCGCGGCATTGAACGACGAAAATGCTTGAGCGGCAACGCGGTCGGCGGGAACTCCGCCTTGCCCGAGGCGCTCGTCACCGCGGCGCACCGTCTCCACGGTGACGCCGTTCTGCTCGCCGACCGTGATGCTCGCGGCGCCGGTGGCCACCGCAGAGCCGTCGTGCAGACCGCGCAGCCGCTTCAGGGGGGTGAAGCGCCAGAGTTCATCCCGCCCGTGCGGCACTTCGAACGCGTCGACATCGAAGGATGAGAACAATTCGCCCTTGTTCAGTGCGGCTGTCATTTGCGCCACTCTCCCCCGCAAGCGAGAGGTGCCCCCACCTCATCGCTACGTCCCCCTCGCCGCTGCGCGGCTGTGGGTTCCCCCACTGCATCGTCGCCAACGGACGTCATCCGACCGCACCCTCCATCTGCAACTCGATCAGCCGGTTGAGCTCCAGCGCATACTCCATCGGCAGTTCCTTGGCGATCGGCTCGACGAATCCGCGCACCACCATCGCCATGGCCTCGTCCTCGGTCATCCCACGGCTCATCAGATAGAACAGCTGGTTCTCGCTGACCTTGGACACGGTGGCCTCGTGGCCCATCGTGACATCGTCCTCGCGGATGTCGACGTACGGGTAGGTGTCGCTGCGGCTGATCGTATCGACCAGCAGCGCATCACATTTCACGCTCGACTTAGAGCCGTGCGCGCCCTTGTTCACCTGCACCAGGCCGCGGTAGGACGTGCGGCCGCCGCCGCGCGCAACCGACTTGGACACGATGTTGCTCGACGTGTTCGGCGCCAGGTGCAGCATCTTGGCACCGGTGTCCTGGTGCTGGTCCTCACCTGCGAAAGCGATCGACAGCACCTCGCCCTTGGCGTGCTCGCCGGTCATCCACACCGCCGGGTACTTCATGGTCACCTTGGATCCGATGTTGCCGTCGACCCATTCCATGGTGGCACCGGCCTCGGCCCGGGCCCGCTTGGTGACCAGGTTGTAGACGTTGTTCGACCAGTTCTGAATGGTCGTGTAGCGGCAACGGCCACCGGGCTTGACGATGATTTCCACCACCGCGGAGTGCAACGAATCCGATTTGTAAATCGGCGCCGTGCAGCCCTCGATGTAGTGCACATAGGCGTTTTCGTCGACGATGATCAGCGTCCGCTCGAACTGGCCCATGTTCTCGGTGTTGATCCGGAAGTACGCCTGCAGCGGGATGTCTACGTGCACACCCGGAGGCACGTAGATGAAGCTGCCACCCGACCAGACCGCGGTGTTCAGAGCGGAGAACTTGTTGTCCCCCGCCGGAATCACGGTGCCGAAGTACTTCTTGAAGATGTCGGGGTGTTCGCGCAGCGCTGTGTCGGTGTCCAGGAAGATGACGCCCTGCTTCTCGAGATCCTCACGAATCGAGTGATAGACGACCTCGGACTCGTACTGGGCGGCGACACCGGAGACCAGCCGCTGCTTCTCGGCTTCCGGGATGCCCAGCTTGTCATAGGTGTTCTTGATGTCCGCGGGCAGGTCATCCCAGGTCGCAGCCTGCTTCTCGCTGGAACGCACGAAGTACTTGATGTTGTCGAAGTCGATGCCCTCGAGGTTGGAACCCCAGTTAGGCATGGGCTTCTTCTCAAAGATTCCCAGGGCCTTGAGCCGAATATTGAGCATCCATTCCGGCTCGTTCTTCTTCGCGGAGATGTCACGCACGACCGCCTGTGAAAGACCCCGGCGAGCCGAGGCGCCTGCGATGTCCGAGTCGGCCCAGCCATAGCCGTATCTGCCCAGCGACTCGATGGTCTGCTCCTGGGTGAGCGGCTCGACGGTCCGTGCGGCTTCGAGTGTCATGATGACGCTCCCTTAGTGCTCGTTGGGGTGGGGCGCGGGCTGGGCGCCGGGGCTAGGGGTACGTGAGTGGTGCAGGCGCAGTCACCGTTGACGATCGTCGCCAACAGCTGCACGTGAGAGCCGAGCACTTCCGACATGGCCTGCTGCTCGGCTTCGCACAGCTCCGGGAATTCCTCGGCGACGTGCGAGACCGGGCAGTGGTGCTGGCAGATCTGCACGCCGTGGATCGGGCCACCCACCCGAGTGGTGGTGGCCACGTAACCAGCTTTGGTCAGCGCCTGCGCGATCCGGTCGGCGGTCTCTTCGACGGCATCCTCATCGGGTCCTTCAGCCGCCTCGACCCCGGAAAGAATCGCGTCGATGCGCCGCCGCGCGAACGTCTTTACTGCGTCCTCGCCGCCGATTTCGCGCAGCTGGCGCATCGCGGCAGACGCCAGATCGTCGTAAGCGTGGTCCAGCTTGGCCCGCCCGGCCGAGGTCAACCGGTAACGTTTGGCGGGCCGTCCGCGCCCCACCTGCTGCCAGGACGCCGCCGCTACCGATTCGGCATCACCGGCGTCGATCAGCGCATCCAGGTGCCGTCGCACACCGGCGGGAGCCAGGCTGAGCCGGTCTCCGATCTCGGTAGCGGTGATTGACCCGGATTCCAGCAGCAGGCGCACGATGGCGCGCCGCGTGTGGCCATCCGAGCCGACGGCGCCGGCTGCGGGGATGGCAGCAGGCGACTCGGTTTGGATTTTCACAACACCAGTGTGTCGCAATTCCGGTGATCGGTCCAGCAAGGGTGCCCTTACGTGACGAGAAGAACATCGCTGGTTCCCGAGGCGGCTAGTCTGCTCTGATGGCAGCCCGCCACCACACCTTGAGCTCCTCGATCGCCAGTCTGCACGGCGACGAGCAAACGGTGGGCAAACCACTCAACGCCGCCGAGCGCACCGCGATGCAGCGGACCCGGTTGTTCGGCGCCACGGGCACGGTCCTGATGGCGATCGGCGCGCTGGGCGATGGAGCCAGGCCAGTGGTGCAAGACCCGACCTTCGGAGTGCGGCTACTCAATCTGCCGTCGCGCATCCAGACCGTGTCGCTGACCATGACCACCACCGGCGCGGTGATGATGGCGCTGGCCTGGCTGATGCTCGGCCGGTTCGCGTCCGGCAAGCGGCGGATGTCGCGCGGCGAACTTGACCGCACGCTGGTGCTGTGGATGCTGCCGCTGTTGATCGCACCGCCGATGTACAGCAAAGACGTCTATTCCTACCTGGCGCAGAGCCAGATCTCGCTGGAGGGACTCGACCCATATCGGGTGGGACCGGCCTCCGGCCTGGGCCTGGGCCACGTGTTCACGCTGTCGGTGCCCAGTTTGTGGCGGGAGACCCCGGCGCCCTACGGGCCGCTTTTCCTGTGGATCGGACGCGGCATCTCGGCCCTCACCGGTGAGAACATCGTCGCCGCGGTTTTGTGCCACCGGCTGGTGGTGCTGTTCGGCGTTGCGCTGATCGTGTGGGCCACGCCTCGGCTGGCACGCCGGTGCGGGGTGGCCGAGGTCAGCGCACTGTGGCTCGGCGCAGCTAATCCCCTGCTGTTCATGCACTTGGTCGCGGGCATCCACAATGAGGCGCTGATGCTCGGGCTGATGCTGACCGGTGCCGAATTCGCCTTGCGCGGCATCGATTCCGGCCGCCCGCTCAAACCCCCATCGTGGCGGATCGGACCTGACTGGCAACCGCTGGGCCTGCTGCTGGGGGGCGCGATCCTCATCGCGCTGTCGTCGCAGGTGAAGCTGCCGTCACTGCTCGCGCTGGGCTTTGTCACGATGGCGCTGGCCTACCGCTGCGGCGGCACAGTCAAGGCATTCCTGCTGTCCGGGACGGCGATGGCGGCGCTGTCGCTGGTGGTGATGGGCGTGGTGGGCTGGGCCAGTGGGCTCGGGTTTGGCTGGATCTTCACGCTGGGCACCGCCAATGTGGTGCGCAGTTGGATGTCGCCGCCGACCCTGCTGGCACTCGGCACCGGGCAAGTGGGCATTCTCCTCGGTCTCGGCGACCACACCACGGCCGTGTTGGCCCTGACCCGTGCGATCGGCGTGCTGATCATCATGGTGATGGTTTGCTGGCTGCTCATCGCCGTATTCCGTGGCCGGCTGCACCCGATCGGCGGCCTCGGAGTAGCGCTGGGCCTCACCGTGCTGCTGTTTCCCGTCGTGCAGCCCTGGTACCTGCTGTGGGCCATCATTCCGCTGGCCGCCTGGGCGACGCGGACCAAATTCCGGGTGGCGGCGATCATCGTCACCCTCATCGTCGGCATCTTCGGCCCGACCGCCAACGGTGACCGGTTTGCGCTGTTCCAGATCGTCGACGCGACTTTGGCCAGCGCCTTCATCGTGGTTGTGCTCATCGCGCTGACCTATCACCGGCTGCCGTGGCAGCCCCTGCCGGAACAGGCTCCGCCGCCCGAGCCGGCGGTGACACCGGTCACTGCTACCGCTCCCCCGTCCCATGAAGCGGTGCCCGACGCCTACGCTGATTCCACGTGAGCTCCGTCCCCCAGCACCGCGACATCGCGGTACGACTACGCGGGGTATGCAAGCAATACGGGTCCGTGAAGGCCGTGTCGAGTCTCGATCTCGAGGTGCATGCCGCCGAGGTGTTCGCGTTGTTGGGTCCCAACGGCGCCGGAAAGACCACCACCGTCGAGATGTGCGAGGGCTTCATCCGCCCGGACGCCGGCAGCGTCGAGGTGCTGGGACTGGACCCGGTCGCCGAGAACGCCCGCCTGCGACCCCGCATCGGCGTGATGTTGCAGGGCGGCGGCGGCTACCCGGCGGCCCGCGCGGGCGAGATGCTCACCCTGGTGGCGTCTTACGCCGCCGACCCCCTGGACCCGCGATGGCTGCTGGAAACGCTCGGCTTGACCGAGGCCGCTCGCACCACGTATCGGCGGCTCTCCGGCGGTCAGCAGCAACGGCTTGCCCTGGCCTGTGCACTGGTGGGGCGCCCCGAACTGGTTTTTCTCGACGAGCCGACCGCTGGTATGGACGCCCACGCACGGTTGCTGGTGTGGGAGCTGATCGATGCGCTGCGCCGCGATGGCGTCACGGTGGTGCTGACCACCCATCAGCTCAAGGAGGCCGAGGAGCTGGCCGACCGGCTGGTGATCATCGACCAGGGAACGATCGTCGCGGCGGGCACACCGGCCGAGTTGATGCGCAGCGGGGCGAAAGACCAGCTGCGATTCAGTGCCCCGCCGCGACTTGACCTGTCGCTGCTGACCGCGGCGCTGCCTGAGGGTCACCGGGCCAGCGAGCTATCGCCCGGAGAGTACTTGGTCGAAGGTGCTGTCGGTCCGCAGGTGTTGGCGACGGTCACGGCGTGGTGTGCCCAGATTGACGTGCTGGCCACCGATCTGCGCGTGGAGCAACGCAGCCTGGAAGATGTCTTCCTCGACCTGACCGGCAGGAGGTTGCGACCGTGAGTGACGCTTTCCCCGCGGGCACTTTCACACCGGACCCGCGTCCAAGCGCGGTTCCGCGGATGCTGGCAGCGCAGTTCAGCCTGGAGGCCAAGCTGCTGCTGCGCAACGGGGAGCAGTTGCTGTTGACGATGTTCATTCCGATCACGCTGCTGGTCGGACTCACCCTGCTGCCCCTCGGTTCCTTCGGCGAGCACCGCGCCGCGGTGTTCACGCCCGCCATCATGGCGCTGGCCGTGATCTCCACGGCCTTCACCGGCCAGGCGATCGCGGTGGCATTTGATCGCCGGTACGGGGCGTTGAAGAGGCTTGGAGCCACCCCGCTGCCGGTGTGGGGGATCATCGCCGGCAAGGCACTGGCCGTTATATTCACTGTTTTTCTCCAATCAATTGTGTTGGGCGCCATAGGTTTTGCACTGGGTTGGCGACCCCCGCCGGCCGCGCTGGCGCTGGGCGGCGCAGTGATCGCGTTGGGGACGGCGGGATTCGCGGCGCTCGGCCTGTTGCTGGGGGGCACCCTACGGGCCGAGATCGTGCTGGCGCTGGCAAACCTGCTGTGGTTCGCCTTCGCCGGTTTCGGCGCTTTGACCTTGGAAACGGGCATGATCCCGTCCGGGGTCAAATGGGCGGCGCGGCTGACGCCGTCGGGCGCGCTGACGGAGTCGCTGTCGCAGGCCATGAGTTTGTCGGTGGACTGGTTCGGCCTGGGTGTGCTCGCGATCTGGGGTGGAGTGGGCGCGCTGGCGGCTCGGCGGTTTTTTCGCTTCACCTGACTTCTTGCCTTCTTGCCCGCGACACTGCCACCACGCACACGGCAAGCCGCTGCAGCTGTGCGTGGCTTCAGTGTCGGCGGACATGTCGGCTTACAGTGTCGGCGGACATGTCGGCGGACAGTGTCAGCGGACATGTCGGCGGAACCGCCGGACTGGTCAAACTCATCCAAGCCCGCGTGTACAAAATATGCATCGGCAGCGAGGCACTGCGGCAGGAGAAGGTCAGCCGGTACCAGCTGAGAACGCAGTACCGGGCGATCTACCCCGACGTCTACGTGCTGCACGACACGGAACTTTCGTTACGCACTCGGTCAGCGGCTGCCTGGTTGTGGTCGGGTCGCCGCGGGATACTGGCCGGGTTGGCCGCTGCGGCGTTGCACGGCTCGCGCTGGATCGATGAGGACGAGCCCGTCGAGCTGTTGTGGCGCAATCCCCGGCCGCCCACCGGAATAATCACCCGCAACTACCGGGTGGACAATGACGAAGTGACCCAGGTTGCCGGCCTGCCTGTGACCACGCCTGCACGTACGGCCTTCGAACTGGGGCGGCAGCTCAGTGCGGCCGATGCGATCGCACACCTCGATGCGTTGATGCGGGCAACGCCCTTTTCCACCGAGGCGACTTTCATGCTGACCGCCCGATACGGCGGAGCCCGAGGCGTGCGGCAACTCAGAACACTGCTCCCGAAGATCGACCCGGGTGCCGCATCACCGAAGGAGACATGGCTGCGGATGCTGCTGATCGAGGCCGGACTGCCGAGACCGGAGACCCAGATTCCTGTCGTGGTCGATCACCGGACAGTGGCCCTGCTGGATATTGGGTTGGGAACGCTTCAAGGTCGCTGTGGAATACGACGGCGACCAGCACCGCACGAACCGGCGCCAGTACGTGCGCGATCTGCGCAGATTGAAGGAGCTCAGCGATCTCGGCTGGACCGTGATCCGGGTGATTGCCGAGGATCGACCCGACCAGGTTGTGCGGCAGGTATCCGCAGCGCTGCGGCGCCGCGGCTTTCGCGACACTGACACTACGTACACGACGCGCCGCCGCGGCTGTGCGTAGCGTCAATCTCGCAGCAGACAAGCGGCCAAGCCCGCTTCTACTACGCGACGTAGTCGTAGTTACGATCGAGCGGTGGGCGTTGGACGAGTGCTGATGCGGCTGGTGGACTTGCTCCCCAACCCCAGCCTGCGCGTCCAGCGGATCATCGCAGCTCTGGTCATCCTCACCCAGGGCGGCATCGCAGTCACCGGAGCCATCGTCCGGGTCACCGCCTCCGGATTGGGTTGCCCAACCTGGCCACAGTGCTTTCCAGGTAGCTTCACCCCGGTCGCGGTCTCGGAAGTACCTCGGATCCATCAGGCCGTCGAGTTCGGCAACCGGATGATCACCTTCGCGGTGATCATCACCGCGGCGCTGGCCGTGCTGGCGGTAACCCGAGCACGCCGGCGCACCGAGGTGCTGGCCTACGCCTGGCTGATGCCGGCCTCGACCGTCGTGCAGGCCATCATCGGCGGCATCACGGTGCGGACAGGGTTGCTGTGGTGGACGGTGGCGATTCACCTACTGGCCTCCATGACGATGGTCTGGTTGTCGGTGCTGCTGTTCGTCAAAGTCGGCGAGCCCGACGACGGCGAAGTACGGCAGCGGGTCGCGCGGCCGTTGCGGACGCTGACCGTGCTGAGCGCGCTGAACCTGGCGGTGGTGTTGGTCACGGGAACGTTGGTCACCGCCGCCGGGCCGCACGCCGGAGACAAGAGTCCCAGCCGGACAGTGCCGCGGCTGAAGGTTGAGATCAACACGCTGGTGCATATGCACTCGTCGCTGCTGGTGTCGTACCTGTCGCTGTTGATCGGTCTGGGCTTCGGGTTGTGGGCGGTGCACGCCGGCCGCGCGGTGATACAGCGGCTGGGCGTGCTCATCACACTCGTCGTAGCTCAAGCCGGCGTCGGCACCGCCCAGTACTACACCGGAGTCCCGGCAGCGCTGGTCGCTGTGCACGTCGCCGGTGCCGCGGCGTGCACCGCCGCCACGGCGGCGCTATGGGCGTCGATGCGAGAACGGGCCGAGCCCGAGGCGCTCCAACGCTGATTCGACGGCCAGAGCGAACTGACGCTGGGCCAGGCCGCGCGTTTCGGCGCTCAGGCGCAGCCACCCCAGCGACGGGTCCACCAGCTGCAGCTCCAGCAGCCGCGACCCGGCCAGGCGCGCTCGCGCGTACAGCGATTCACCCGGAGCGGCTGCCAACGCGGCTGCTCCCACGTCCCAGAGTTCGAAATCTGCCTCGCCTTGGTGAAGGCCGCCGTCCTGCATGACGAACGCGTGCGACGGCTTGCCGCCGATGAACACGAGCACGGTTTCCGGTGCCGGATCGGACTGCACGAAGACGCCGTGCGCGGCCTCGGCGATGTAGCGCTGTGCGTCCAGCCGGTCGGAGAAACGCCGCATTCCCGATCCGACGACAGGTCCGACGTAGAAATAGCCGTCAGACGTTGAGCGCAGGGGTTGCCCCGGTTGCCGACGCTCCCTCGGCACCGTCGGCACGCCCTGCTCGGCCAGTTCGTCCAGATAGGCCCGGTCGGCGTTCCAAGCGATGACGCGTGGGGGGTTAAGCAGTTGCGGCACGCTGGTGGTCCATGCCAGAAACTCGTCGCGCCGTTCGGCCCAGGACCCGGCATCGCGCAGTATCACCAGATGCGCGTCAGCGACGTCCGGGTCGTGCCACGCCAACCACCGGGCATGCAGACCTCGGGTCCGCAGCGCGGCCACCAATCCGGCGTCGTCGCCGGAAGCTCGCCGTGGACCGCCGGCCAGCACGATGCGCGGATGGAAGGTGTCCGGTCGGGCTAACTTCATGCCCGGGCATGATATCGGCATGCATGCGATCGAAGTCAGCGAAACCGGCGGCCCTGAAGTCCTCAGCTACAAAGTAATCCCGCAACCCGAACCCGGTGCGGGCGAGCTACTGATCCGCTCCGAGGCGATCGGCGTCAACTTCATCGACACCTACTTCCGTTCCGGCCAATACCCTCGCCCGCTCCCGTTCGTTCTGGGCACCGAGGTGTGCGGAACGGTCGCCGCCGTTGGTCCGGACGTCCAGGGTGAGATCAGTGTGGGCGACCGGGTGGTGAGCGCTTCGGTGAACGGTTCGTACGCCGAATTCTGCACTGCGCCAGCATTTTTGACTGCCAAAGTGCCCGAGGGTATCAGCTCTGAAGTGGCCGCGTCGGCCTTGCTGAAAGGACTGACAGCGCAGTACCTGCTGACGTCGGTGTATCCGGTACAGCGCGGGGATGCCGTGTTGGTGCACGCGGGCGCCGGTGGCGTGGGCCTGATCCTGACCCAGTGGGCCACCCACCTGGGTGCGCGGGTGATCACGACGGTATCGACGCCGGAGAAAGAGCGGCTGTCACGAGATGCGGGCGCCGTCGAGGTCCTTCCCTACCCCGCCGATACCGACCAGTTCGGGCGGCAGATTCGCGATCTCACCGCCGGCGCCGGTGTGGCCGCGGTCTACGACGGCGTCGGCGCCAGCACGTTCGACGCCAGCCTGGCCAGTCTGGCCGTGCGCGGCACCCTCGCCTTGTTCGGTGCCGCCAGCGGACCGGTCCCGCCGTTCGACCCGCAGCGGCTCAACTACGCCGGATCGGTGTATCTAACCCGACCCTCGCTGGCGCATTTCATCCGTAGCGGTGAAGAGTTCAGCCAAAGGGCGGCCGAACTGTTCGACGCTATCGGCAGCGGGGCCGTGCGGGTCGAGCTCGGCGGCAGCTATCCCCTGCGCGAGGCCGCGCGCGCCCATAGCGACCTCGAAGGCCGCCGGACCACCGGCTCGATCGTGCTGTTGCCCTGAACGTTCAGGCTTGAAGGGCTTGCGCCGCGCTTGAGAAAATGGCCAACGCATTGCGTCTGCCCGCGCGCAGGTCCTCGGACGCTCTACACTTCCCTCCTATCCGACGGGCGAAAGTGGGAGTTGGCATGCCGTACATGACCGCGGTGCCGAGCGTAATCGGTTCGACCGCAACCGATCTAGCAAATATTGGCGCGGCGCTCAGCACCGCAAATGGAGCCGCGGCCATCCCGACGACGAGGTTGCTGGCGGCCGGCGCCGATGACGTGTCCGCCGCCATCGCAAAGCTGTTCAGCGAATACGCCGATTCGTATCAAACGCTCAGTGCGCAAGCCGCGGTGTTCCAGGACCAGTTTGCGCAGGCCTTAACTGCGGGTGCCCATGCATACAGCAGTGCCGAAGCGGCAAGCGCTTCGCCGCTACAGATGGCGCTTGACGCAGTGAACGCCAGCACTGTCGGGTTGTTCGGACGTCCGCTGATCGGCAATGGTGTTAATGGCAGGCCCGGATCCGGCGCGGACGGCGGGCCCGGCGGGATCTTGATCGGTAACGGTGGTGCCGGCGGATCGGGAGCACCGGGACTGACCGGCGGCCGGGGCGGAGCGGCCGGCCTCTTCGGTACCGGAGGAGCCGGCGGCGCCGGCGGAGATTTGGCCGGCGGAGTCGGTGGCGCGGGTGGAGCCGGCGGGGCCGCTGGCGGGGTGTTTGGAGCGGGCGGCCACGGTGGCAACGGTGGATGGGGCTCGGCGGGCGGCGGGGCCGGGGGTGCCGGCGGCGCGGGAGGCCTCTTCGGTCCCGGTGGCGCCGGCGGCAACGGTGGGATGGGCCAGGACCGCGGCGGGGTCGGCGGCCGCGGCGGCAACGGCGGCATGCTGGTCGGCAACGGCGGGCACGGCGGCGTTGGCGGTTCCAGCGGGCCGTTCAGCACGGCGGGTGCGGGCGGCGCCGGAGGAGACGGCGGGCTGCTGGGATCCGGTGGCGACGGAGGAGCCGGCGGACTCAGCACCATCAGCAGTACGGGTGGGGCGGGCGGCGCCGGTGGCCGCGCAGGGTGGATCGGCGACGGCGGCGCTGGGGGCACCGCTGGGTTCGGTGACGCGGCTGGCGGGGACGGCGGGACCGGAGGCGCGGGCGGGATGCTTGTCGGTTCTGGCGGCGCCGGCGGCAGCGGCGGGAACAGCCCGGCCAGCGGCGGCGCCGGAGGGGCCGGCGGGGACGCGGGCATCTTTGCCGGCGACGGTGGAGCAGGCGGCTCCGGAGGAGTCGGGAGCAACGCCGGGCTACTCATCGGCGGTGGTGGAGCCGGTGGCGCCGGCGGGCGCGCGGCCCTGCTCTTTGGTCAGGGTGGGGCCGGCGGCACCGGCGGGTTCGGCGACCGGAGCAACGGAGGGGGCGGAGGAGCAGGTGGCAACGCCGGCCTCGTCTTCGGTAATGGCGGGGCCGGCGGTGCCGGTGGTGCGGGGTCGCTTGGCATAGACACAATTGGCGGGTCTGGCGGGGCCGGCGGCAAGGCTGGGCTCATCGGCAACGGTGGTGACGGCGGGGCCGGTGGGGGGACGTCGGCGACAGGGCCCGCGGCGACCGGCGGCAACGGCGGTGCCGGTGGCGACGCCTGGCTGATCGGCGATGGCGGCAACGGCGGCAATGCCGGTACCGGCCCGACCGTGGGCAGTATCGGTCGCGGTGGAACCGGTGGACGGTTGGTGGGAAAGGATGGTTCGCCCGGCTTGGCGTAGCACCGGATGTGATCGCGCACCGCCGTGCCACAGATTGTGAACCAGTTCCTTCGGCTCGCCCCTGTGCCTGCGTTACTCCTCGGAGGGTTCGGACTCCCATGTGGTGGGAAGCATCGGCAGCGTCGAACCGCTGTCGAACGGGTCGCCGGCCAGGGTGATCAGACCGGCCGGCTGGGCAGTATCGCGCGACACCGTTCCGGTGAACCCCAGAGCACCGGCGCCGCGTGCCGAATACGTCGGTTCTGAATCCGCATCGCTTGCAAGATCGGCGAATTCATCGGCGTAGCCGCGCTGCGGCTCCCCCTGTTGCCGACGCTTGCGCGCCTTTCTGCGGGCCGCGGTGGCTGCCGCGACGGCGGCGCTGTCCGGTTCCGGGGCCTTGGCGCGGACGCGAGCGCTCGTGTTGCCGCGATGAACAGGCCCGAAGCCGACCCCCGGCCCGCCGCCGATCGCATAGGGAACGAAGGCTTGGCCAGCCGGCGCGGGCGGCGGCGCCGAGGGCGAGGTTGCGCTGATCGTGCTGACCGTCGATACGGGAGCGGCCGGCGCGGCACCCGGCGCCACCGACCCGGCAAGAGCTGGGGCGAATTTCGCCGGGGCCGCGGCGGCGACTTCAGCCACAGGCGCCAGCTCCGGCACGACCGCCAGCTCGGCGGGCGGTATGGCGGCCAACGCCGCCACTGCGGCGACGCTAGCCGTCGCGGCGGGCAGCGTGGCAAGCGCCGACCACAATGGCGAGGACGCGATCACGCCGGCGAGCACGGGGTGGAGCGCCAGATAGGCGACGATCTGCACCGGGGTGATGCCGCTAAGCGATTGCAGGGCCGCCACCGGATTCGTCAGCAGCAGCTGAATCCAGTTCTGCAGCCCTTGGAAGTCCTGAGCGAAAAGGAAGAGCCGGGAGATCCAGTAACCCGGTTGCCCGGGCACGGTGTAGGAAGCGTACGGGATTCCGTTGAGGGTGCCGGCGGCGGGATCCCAGTTGATCCCGATGAGCCGCAGTGCGAATTGGAAGAGCTGCTGCGGGATCTGTTGGATCTGCTGCAACGGGTCCGACTCCGAGGCGGTGTGCACGATCTGTGGCGCCGGGCCGGTCGGCGGTGTTTCGGCGACCGCCGCAGCGGAAACGGCGTCGTAAGTAGCCATGGTGGTGGCGGCCTGGACCCACATCCGCACGTAGTCGGCCTCGTTCAGCGCAATGGGAATCGAGTTGACGCCGAAGAAGTTGGTGGCGACCAGCACAGCGTGCGCGGCGTGGTTGGCCGACAGTTCGAGCAATGTTGGCATAGCCGCCAATGCGACGGTGTAGGCCGCCGCCGCCTCCTCGTGCCGGGCAGCCGTCGCAGCACTTGCGGCCCCAGCCGACGTCAGCCATTGCAGATACGGCAGGTGGGCGGCCGCATAGGACTCGACGCTCGACCCCTGCCAGGCACCGCCGTGCACTGTAGCCAGAATCGCGCCGAGTTCGTCTGCGGCGGAGACATATTCGGCGCTCAACGCGGCCCACGCTTCGGCGGCGATCACCAGCGCAGCCGGGCCCGGACCACTGCTCAGCAACGCCGAATGCAGCTCCGGAGGCGAAGCCATCCAGACGGGAGCAGCCACGGTCAGCCGATGCGGAACGGATACCCGGTGGCCGAACAGGAGGTGCACGGCCCTGTGGGAAGGACGCAGTACGTCATGCCGGCACTCCTCTCGTGGTCGGGTCACCAGAATTCGATATCGCTACCGGGAGTAGCGCAAATCGAGAGTGCGCGCCATGCCGGCCTGCGTGTACCCAGGACTGGCCAGATTGACGCGAAAGACCTTGCACACGAGAGCATTTGCTCTGGGCGGCGGGCGGCGACCCTGGATAGGCGAGGTTTGGATCGCGATGGTTCTGGATGGCTCACCCAGCCGCCCGCGAGCGCGCGCAGAATCACGGCACCACCGGCGTGCCGCTGTATCGCAGTAAACGCTCGCCTCGGGGGGCTGAACCTAGAACAGCGTGGGCAGCGCGATCGCCGAGTCGACGGCCAGCGCGCAGAACACCAGCGCCAGGTAATTGTTCGACTGCAGAAAGAGGCGCAGCGGCTTCACCGGTTCACCCGCGCGCACCCCCGCGTACAACTGGTGGGCCATTGTCAGGAACCACACCCCGGCCACCACCGCCACCGCGGCGTACAGCCATCCGGCCGCCAGGGCCAGCACGAAAGTCGCCAGCACCGTTAACCAGGTGTAGATCACGATGTGCTTGGTGACCTGACGCTCGGTGGCCACGGCGGGCAGCATCGGCACACCGGCGACTTTGTAGTCCTCCTTGTACCGCATCGCCAGAGCCCAGGTGTGCGGCGGAGTCCAGAAGAAAATGATCGCGAACATCGCCAGCGCCGGCCAGCCGATGGTGCCGGTGACGGCCGACCATCCGATCATTACCGGCATGCAGCCGGCCGCGCCACCCCACACCACGTTCTGCGGAGTGCGCCGCTTGAGCAGCAGCGTGTAGACGAACACATAGAACGCGATGGTGGCGACCGCCAGCAGACCCGACAGAAGGTTGGTGGTCCACCACAGCCAGCAGAAGGACGCGACGCTCAAAGCCAGGCCGAAGATGAGCGCGTTGCGGGTCGGCACCGCGGCCCGCGCCAGCGGCCGCCGCGCAGTCCGCTTCATCACCTTGTCGATGTCCGCGTCGGCCACGCAGTTCAGCGTGTTCGCCCCGCCTGCGGCCATCATCCCGCCGACCAGCGTATTAAGGATCAGCAGTGGGTTAACCGACCCGCGGTGCGCGAGCAGCATCGCCGGTATCGCGGTGACCAGCAACAGCTCAATCACCCGTGGCTTGGTCAGCGCCAGATACGCCAGCAAGGTGCCGGTGATCCGGCCTGAAGTCCGGCCCGGCGCCTCAATTTCTGGGCGGCCGCGAACGCTCACGCAGATAACTCCTCGGGAAAATCGCAGCCGCGCACAGCTTCTACTACGCATGATGGTAGACCGCGTACTCACGGCCAACGGCTCGGAGGGTCGATTTGCCCGAATTTCTCGACCACATCCGCCCACCGCGGCGCTGATGCGAACCACCAACCCGCGACAGGATATTTTCACACAGGCTTCCGCGGGTACACGCAATCTGGGCCTGCAGACGCCAGCAATCCCGCACTAGGGTGGGATTGATCAGTTTGATGACCCCAGGACTGAGGACTGAATGACCACACTTGAAGAGATCTCCGCGCTCACCCAACCGCGCCACCCCGACGACTGGACCGAGATCGATTCGGCTGCGGTCGACACGGTCCGCGTTCTGGCCGCCGACGCCGTCCAAAAAGTGGGCAACGGCCACCCCGGCACGGCGATGAGTCTCGCGCCGCTCGCCTACACGCTGTTCCAACGGGCGATGCGCCACGATCCCAGCGACGTGCACTGGTTGGGACGTGACCGCTTCGTCTTGTCCGCCGGCCACAGCAGCCTGACCCTCTACCTGCAGCTCTACCTGGGTGGATTTGGTCTCGAACTCTCCGACATCGAGGCGCTGCGCACATGGAAGTCCAAGACTCCTGGGCACCCGGAGTTTCGGCACACCGACGGTGTGGAGATCACCACCGGCCCGCTCGGCCAGGGATTGGCTTCCGCGGTCGGCATGGCGATGGCGTCGCGCTATGAGCGCGGCTTGTTCGACCCGGATGCAGAACCGGGCACCAGCCCATTCGATCACTACATCTTCGTGATCGCCTCTGACGGGGACATCGAAGAGGGCGTCACCTCTGAAGCGTCGTCACTGGCCGGGGTGCAGCAGCTGGGCAACCTGATCGTGTTCTATGACCGCAATCAGATCTCCATCGAGGACGACACAAACATCGCCCTGTGTGAGGACACCGCTGAGCGCTACCGCGCTTACGGATGGCACGTCCAGGAAGTGGAGGGCGGCGAGAACGTCGTCGGAATCGAGGAGGCGATCGCCAACGCGAAAGCCGAGACCGGCCGGCCCTCGTTCATCTCGCTGCGCACCATCATCGGCTACCCGGCGCCCAACCTGATGAACACCGGAAAGGCGCACGGCGCCGCGCTCGGCGAGGAGGAAGTGGCGGCCACCAAGAAGATCCTCGGCTTCGACCCGGACAAGACGTTCGAGGTACGCGACGAGGTCATCGCTCACACCCGCAAGCTGGTGGAGCGCGGCCGGAAAGCACACCAGCAGTGGCAGACCGAGTTCGACGCCTGGGCGGAGCGCGAACCGCAGCGAAAGGCGCTGCTGGATCGGCTGACCGCCGAGGAGTTGCCCGAAGGGTGGGACGCCGACCTGCCGCACTGGGAGACCAGCGACGACGCGGTCGCCACCCGCAAAGCGTCCAACGAGGTCCTCAACGCCGTCGGACCGAAGCTGCCCGAACTGTGGGGCGGTTCGGCTGATCTGGCGGGGAGCAACAACACCACCATCAAGGGCGCCGATTCCTTCGGTCCGCCGTCGATCTCGACCAAGGACTACACCGCGCACTGGTACGGTCGCACGTTGCATTTCGGCGTTCGCGAACACGCGATGGGCGCGATCCTGTCCGGCATCGTGCTGCACGGCCCGACCCGGGCCTACGGCGGGACGTTCCTGCAGTTCTCCGACTACATGCGCCCAGCGGTGCGGCTCGCATCGTTGATGGACATCGACACCATCTACGTGTGGACGCACGACTCGGTCGGCTTGGGTGAGGACGGCCCGACGCACCAGCCGATCGAACATCTCTCGGCGCTGCGGGCCATCCCGAACCTTTCGGTGGTACGCCCGGCCGACGCCAACGAGACCGCCTATGCCTGGCGTACGGTGTTGGCCCGCGGCAACGGCAGCGGACCCGTCGGGTTGATCCTGACCCGCCAGAACGTCCCGGTGCTCGAGGGCACCGATCTGGACGGCGTAGCGCGCGGCGGCTACGTGCTCGGCGGTACCGAGGGCGACGAAGATCCGGACGTGGTGCTGATCGCCACCGGCTCGGAGGTTCAGCTCGCCGTCGAGGCGCAGAAGTTGTTGGCGGACAAGGACATTCTGGCGCGGGTCGTTTCCATGCCGTGTGTGGAGTGGTTCGAGTCGCAGCCGGACGAGTACCGCGACAGCGTGCTGCCGCCGACGGTGTCGGCGCGGGTAGCCGTGGAGGCCGGCGTCGCTCAGTCGTGGCACAAGCTGGTCGGCGACACCGGAAAGATCGTGTCGATCGAGCATTTCGGGGAATCCGCCGACTACAAGACGCTGTTCCGCGAGTACGGCTTCACCGCCGAAGCCGTCGCAGCCGCTGCGGAAGAAGCACTCGATAACTGAGAAAAGGTGATCGCATGGCCCAGAATCCCAACCTCGCCGCGCTGAGCGCGGCGGGCGTATCCGTCTGGCTCGACGATTTGTCCCGGGACCGGATCAAATCAGGCAACCTGCAGGAACTGATCGACACCAAGAGCGTCGTCGGGGTCACCACCAACCCGTCGATCTTCCAGAAGGCGCTGGCCGACAGCGACACCTACAACGACCAGATTGCCGAGCTGGCCGAGCGCGGCGCCGATGTCGACGCCACCATCCGTACCGTCACCACCGACGACGTCCGCAACGCCTGTGATGTGTTGCGGCCGCAGTGGGAGTCCTCCGACGGAGTCGACGGCCGGGTGTCAATCGAGGTCGACCCGCGCATGGCGCACGACACCGACAAGACCACTCAGCAGGCGGTCGAGTTGTGGAAGATCGTCGACCGGCCGAATCTGCTGATCAAGATCCCGGCCACCGAAGAGGGCATCCCGGCCATCGCAACGACTCTGGCCGAAGGCATTTCGGTCAATGTCACGCTGATCTTCTCCGTCGAGCGCTACCGCGCCGTGATGGGCGCCTACCTCGATGGACTCGAGAAGGCGAAGCAGGCCGGCCACGACTTGTCGAAGATCCACTCGGTGGCATCGTTTTTCGTCTCCCGGGTGGACACGGAGATCGACAAGCGGCTGGAGAAGATCGACTCCGACGAGGCGCGCGCGCTGCGGGGCCAGGCAGCGGTAGCCAACGCCCGATTGGCCTACGCGGCCTACCAGGAGGTCTTCGAGGGCGGCGAGCGCTTCCAGGCGCTGCAGTCCGACGGGGCCCGGGTGCAGCGGCCGCTGTGGGCGTCCACCGGTGTCAAGAATCCCGATTACTCCGACACGCTGTACGTCACCGAGTTGGTGGGCCCGAACACGGTGAACACCATGCCGGAGAAGACACTTGACGCGGTGGCCGACCACGGCACCATCCACGGTGATACCGTCTCCGGCACCGCATCAGAGGCCCAGGGCGTATTCGACAAGCTCGACGCGATCGGGATCGATCTGACTGATGTGTTCCTGGTACTGGAAAACGAGGGTGTGCAGAAGTTCGAGGAATCCTGGAGCGAGCTGCTCGAGGAGACGCAGGCGCAGCTCGACTCCGCCGACAAATGAACTCAGCCGCCGCCGCGGGATGGCTGAACCCGCTGCGCGACAAGCGGGACAAGCGGCTACCCAGGATTGCCGGACCTTGTGGCATGGTGATTTTCGGGGTCACCGGTGACTTGGCCCGCAAGAAGGTGATGCCGGCCATCTACGACCTGGCCAACCGCGGACTGCTGCCGCCCACGTTCTCTCTGATCGGTTTCGCCCGCCGCGAATGGGACACAGAAGATTTCGGCGAGGTGGTGCACGACGCCGTCAAGGAACACTGCCGGACTCCGTTCCGGCAGGAGAACTGGGACCGACTGGCCGAGGGATTCCGTTTCGTGCCGGGCGCTTTCGATGACGACGAGGCGTTCAACCAGCTCGCCGAGACTCTGGAGAAGCTCGACGCCGAACGCGGCACCGGGGGCAACCACGCGTTCTATCTGGCGATTCCGCCGAAGTCGTTCCCGGTGGTGTGCGAGCAGTTGCAGAAGTCGGGATTGGCGCGCCCTCGCGAGGACAGGTGGGCTCGAGTTGTTATCGAAAAACCGTTCGGCCACGATCTGACGAGCGCGCAGGACCTCAACAGGACGGTCAACTCGGTCTTCCCCGAGGAGTCGGTTTTTCGCATCGACCACTACCTCGGCAAGGAGACGGTGCAGAACATTCTGGCGCTGCGGTTTGCCAACCAGTTGTTCGACCCGATCTGGAACGCCCACTATGTCGATCACGTCCAGATCACCATGGCCGAAGACATCGGGCTGGGCGGGCGCGCCGGCTACTACGACGGCATCGGTGCGGCACGCGACGTGATCCAGAACCACTTGATGCAACTGCTGGCGCTCACGGCGATGGAAGAACCGGTCAGCTTCACCCCCAAGGCGCTGCAGACAGAGAAGATCAAGGTGCTGTCGGCGACCCGGCTCGCCGAGCCGCTCAACGAGACCACCAGCCGTGGTCAGTACACCGGAGGCTGGCAGGGCGGCGAGAAGGTGGTCGGTCTGCTCGACGAGGAAGGGTTCGCCAAGGACTCCACCACCGAGACGTTCGCCGCCATCACTTTGGAGGTCGACACCCGGCGGTGGGCCGGCGTGCCGTTCTACCTGCGCACCGGAAAACGGTTGGGCCGCAGGGTCACCGAGATCGCGCTGGTCTTCAAACGGGCACCACATCTGCCGTTCGACGCCACCATGACCGATGAGCTGGGCACCAACGCCATGGTCATTCGGGTACAGCCCGACGAAGGCATCACCCTGCGGTTCGGCTCCAAGGTGCCCGGCACCGCGATGGAGGTCCGCGACGTCAACATGGACTTCTCCTATGGCTCGGCCTTCGCCGAGGAATCACCGGAAGCCTACGAGCGGCTGATCCTCGACGTGCTGCTCGGTGAGCCCTCGCTGTTCCCGGTCAACGACGAGGTCGAATTGGCTTGGGAAATACTCGATCCCGCGCTGGACAACTGGGCCTCGCACGGCAAGCCCGACCCGTACGAGGCGGGCACCTGGGGGCCGGAGTCGGCGTTCGAGATGCTGCGGCGCACCGGCCGCGAATGGCGGCGTCCGTGATCGCGCGAATGACCCGCGCAGCGATGAGGAGGAGCGGCGCAGATGATCGTCGAATTGCCTGAGACCACCACGACCGCCGTCAACAAGAAGCTCGACGAGATGCGCGAGATGGCCGGCGTGGTCACCATGGGCCGGGTGCTGACACTGATCATTGCGCCGGACAACGAGGCCATCGTCGAGGACTCCATCCAGGCGGCCAACGACGCCAGCCACGAACATCCGAGCCGCATCATCGTGACCATGCGGGGCGACCCGTACGCCGACGAACCGCGCCTGGACGCGCAGATCCGAGTCGGCGGGGACGCCGGGGCCGGGGAGGTGGTCGTGCTGCGGTTGTCCGGCGCACTGTCGGGGCACGCCGCCAGCGTAGTGATTCCCTTCCTGCTGCCCGACATTCCGGTGGTGGCCTGGTGGCCCGACAACGCCCCGGCGGTACCCGCACAGGATCCGCTGGGCAAGTTGGCCATTCGCCGTATCACTGACGCCACCAACGCCGCCGACCCGTTGGCCGCGATCAAGAGCCGGCTGCCGGGTTACGCCGACGGCGACACCGACCTGGCCTGGAGTCGGATCACCTATTGGCGGGCGCTGCTGACCTCGGCCGTCGACCTGCCACCGCACGAACCGATCGAGTCGGCCCGGATATCGGGCCTGGAAACAGAACCGGCCCTGGACGTGCTCGCAGGCTGGCTGGCCAGCCGGATCGACGGCCCGGTTCGCCGGGAGGTCGGCGAGCTCACCGTGGAGCTGGTGCGCAAGAGCGAGACGATCGTGCTGAGCCGGCCTCAGGACGGAACCACCGCGACGCTGCGCCGCACAGCCAAACCCGAGGCGCTGGTTCCGTTGGCGCGCAGGTTAACCGGTGAATGCCTGGCCGAAGATCTGCGCCGGCTGGATGCCGACGAGATCTACCACGACGCGCTCGAGGGCATCAAGAAGGTGCAGTACCAGTGAGTCCCGACATCGAGGTCTTCCGCGACGGCGAGGCTCTGGTGCACGCCGCGGCCCAGCGACTCGCCGACACCATCGCGGCCGCCGCGACGGCGCGAGGGCGAGCGCTGATCGCATTGACCGGCGGCGGGAACGGCGTCGCGCTGCTGCGCGAACTCGCTGCACACCCGATCGACTGGTCCGCGGTACACCTGTTCTGGGGGGACGAGCGCTATGTTCCCG
This sequence comes from Mycobacterium sp. NGS49, assembly GCF_059812565.1. Classification (NCBI taxonomy): domain Bacteria; kingdom Bacillati; phylum Actinomycetota; class Actinomycetes; order Mycobacteriales; family Mycobacteriaceae; genus Mycobacterium; species Mycobacterium sp. NGS49. The sequence goes on from NZ_JCALCX010000005.1 coordinate 120,748, forward strand.
AGGACGACGACGAGCGCAACGAGAAACAGACGCGCGAGGCGCTGCTCGACCGCATCGCGATCCCGACCAGCCAGGTGCACCCGATGGCGGCCAGCGACGGCGACTACGGCACGGACATCGAGGCCGCGGCGCTGGCCTACGAGCAGATCCTGGCGGCCAACGCCGGACCCGGTGAACCGGCACCGGGTTTCGACGTCCACCTGCTTGGCATGGGACCGGAAGGACACGTCAACTCGCTGTTCCCCGACACCCCCGCGGTGCGCGAGTCCCGTCGCATGGTGGTGGCGGTCGAAGATTGCCCCAAGCCGCCACCACTGCGGATCACATTGACATTGCCTGCGATTCAGCGTTCCCGCGAGGTATGGCTGTTGGTGTCCGGGGCGGGCAAGGCCGAGGCCGTAGCGGCCGCGGTGAGCGGCGCCAACCCGGTGTCCCTGCCGGCCGCGGGGGCCATTGGCCGGGAGGCGACCCGGTGGCTGCTGGACGAGGCCGCCGCGGGCAAACTTCCCCGTTGACGTTGCAGGGACGCTGACGGGGCTGTATCACCCGCTGTCAAGCTGGTAAGAATGACCGTCATGGCAGACAGAAGCGGCGGCCGCCCGAACCCAGCCCGGCAAAGAATGAAGACGCTCACGCAGGCGGCATTGAATGCCGACAAGACGGTCGAGCAGGTCGAGGACGTCCTGGATGGCCTCGGCACCTCCCTGGCGGAACTGAACAGGTCACTGTCGGCGCTCAACAGCACCGTCACGCGGTTGGAGACCGGCCTGGACCATCTCGACGGAACCCTTTCCAGCCTCGACGATCTCGCCAAGCGTCTGCTCGCCGTGCTGCAGCCGGTGGAGGCCATTCTGGAGCGCATGGACAACATCGTGACGTGGGGCGAGACGATGATGGCGCCGATCAACGTCACCGAGCACATGGTGCGCGGGATGCTGGACAGGCTGCGAAACCGGGGCGTGCGCTGACTCCGTGACGCTTGCCGACCCGATTCCCGCCCCGCCCTTTGCGCAAGGGACCGGCCTGCCGTGGGACGTCGCCGTCGAAGATGCCGTCGCAACCATTGCTGCGGCCCGCGAGCGGTGGGGCGACACGTTTGTGGTGAAAAGCGGCACTGACCGCTACCTGTTCACGTTCTCCCCTGCCGGCGTCGAGTCTTTCTACAACCTGCCGGAAGAACAGGCCAGCAAGGGCGTCGCCGATTTCTTGATGCTGCGGCGCAAGCTGCCCGACGAGATCTTTGCCGGGCGTCGCACCTTGCCGGGCAACCTGTTTCGTCGCGACGATGTCGCCGGCCATTTGGCCAATCTGGACCGGGCGCTGCGACACACCACCGACGAGTTGGGCTCGGCCGGTTCGGTGGACGTCTTCCACCTCACCCGCCGACTCGGACACCGCATGGGGCTCGCCTCCTGGGCCGGCCCGGGATGCGAAGACGGCGCGGCTTTCGAACGTCTGGTGCGCGCCTTCGACACCTTGGACGGCGCGGATGCGTTCGTGCACCCCGATCGGATGGCGGCCGTGCGCGCGTCGGACAAGCGCGCCGAGCGGGCCGCGCTGGACGAGGTGACCGATACGATCGCGGCCGCGGTGCGGCGTTACGTCGCCGGCGACGACGAGGATCAGGACCTGTTCGGCAGGATCGTAAATGCCTGGACCGGGGAATCGGAGCGGACCCGACTGCGTGGCATCGCCCACGACGTGGCACTGATCCACATCGCGTCGATGTCGAATCTGGCCTCCGCATTGGGCTGGGTGCTCGTCGACCTGATCGAGCGACCCGTGCACCACCAACGAATCCTCAGCGGGGACAAGGATTTTGCTCAGCGCTGTGCGCTGGAGTCCACGCGCCTGGCGCAGCGTTCCATCATGAGTCGAGCGGTGCTGTCTCCGGTTGACCTCGACACCGGCGAGGTCACCTACCAGGTTCCGCCGGGATGGACCATCGCCACGCTGTTGCCGTTGCTCAATACCGCAGCGGCACCGGGGCTGCGCGACTGGGATCCGGATCGGTGGACGCGACACCGCCTGACGAGACCGGTTGATCTGCCGTCCCCGACGTTGGTGACGACGTTCGGGCACGGGCGGCATTCCTGTCCGGCGCAACCCTTTTCGCTCGCCGCGATGACCACGGCCAGCACCCGTCTGCTGCGCGAGTATGAGATGACCCCGGGTTGGACGTCACATCCCCAGCCGGTCCCCGCTCAGATCGGCGGGGTGGCCCGGGCCGAGGGGCCCTGTCCGGTCGACTATCTCGCCATTCGCTGACGCCCGCATACGCCGAACAAGCCGGGTCGCCGCAAGACCGATAGGATCGCGTCATGCCGGTAGTTCTCACCACACCGCCGCCTCGGCCGCGACGCCGAACGGAGTCCTGACCCCTGCGGCTGGGGTCCGTTCACCCGCATGGCCACCGTCGTCGCCTTTCACGCCCACCCGGACGATGAGGTGATCCTGACCGGCGGCACTCTGGCCAAAGCGGCCGCGGCCGGCCACCGGGTGGTAGTCGTCACGGCCACCGACGGACGGATGGACAATGCGGACGAGCGCACCCGCTTGGACGAATTGCACGCCAGCACAGCCATTCTCGGCGTGCACCGGACGGAGTGCCTGGGTTATGCCGATAGCGGGTACGGTCCGGACTTCTATCCGGACCCGCCGGGCCGGGTGCGTTTCGCCAGAGCCGACGCCGACGAGGCCGCGCGGCGCCTGGCGGCGATACTTCGCTCCGAGGACGCGCAGCTGCTGCTCAGCTACCAGGCCAACGGCGGGTACGGCCACCGCGACCATGTGCAGGTGCATCACGTCGGGACCCGGGCCGCTGAGCTGGCCGGCACGCCAAGGGTTCTCGAGGCGACCATGCCGCGCGAACTGCTGCGCCGGATCAGCGACCTGTGCGGTCTGCTGCGTCTGCCGCCACCGTATGAGCCGGACGTGCTCGGCGATGCCTACGCGCCACGGGCCACCATCACCCACCGCGTCGACGTTCGCCAGGTCGCCCGACAGAAGCGGGACGCGGTGGCCGCTCATCGCTCGCAGCTTGGCACCGGCTTGGGCGCACGCGTCTACCAGGTGCTGTTGCGGCTACCACCGCAGGCGGTGGGCGCGATCTTCCGGCACGAATGGTTCGTCGATCCCGCAGCCGGGCCCGGAGCGTTGCGCGACGACATCTTCGAGGGCAAAGGCTGAAGCGGCGGCGCGGTCACATCTTGGTTGAGCGGGCCAGCACGAAGCTGTACAGGCCGTAGGTGATAATGCCCGCGCCGGCGGCGATGAGCAGCTCCGCTCCGGAGGGCTGCGCACCGAGGGTCTTGAGCGCCCCGTCGAGTCCGGTGGCCTTGCTCGGTTCCGAGCGGGATGCGGCCACGACCACCAACACACCAGCCATGGCGATGACGACCCCTTTACCGACGTAACCTGCCACCCCGAGCCGGCGGACCAGCTTGCCCGATCTGCCGTTGAGATCATCCACGAACTTGCGACAGGCCCCTTTGTAGACGTGATATCCGCCGATCGCGACGACGGCCAGCCCGCAGGCAATCAGCGCGATGGTGCCGGCGGTGCTTTGCATCAGACGGGCGCTCATGGTCGAGCTCTGCTCACCCGACGATTTCCCAGCTCCGCGGGCGAAACCGAAGGCTGAATAGGCGAATCCGAGGTACACCAAGGCCACCCCGAACGTCTTGGCACGCTGCATCGCACCGCCCGATGAGCGCTCGCTATCGCGGTCGGCCGCGCGCCCGAGAACCGTTTCGATGAGCCGCCACAATCCCAGCGTCAGCAGCAGGGCGGCGGCGAGCCACAGGACGAAGGGGCCGCCGGGGCGGCCCGCCAGCGCCGCCAGTGCTCCGGATTGGTCGGCGGTGCCGCCGCTACCGAACGCAACCCGGATCGCCAGGAAGCCGATGATCAGATGCAGTATCCCGCTCACCACAAAACCGGCACGAGCGAACTTCTCGAAGACGCCGTTCTGGGCTACCGCAACCGCGGCGGCCACTGGCGCCCGGTCATTTGTGCGATCAGACATGGGGCCCCCTTCGCCTGAAGGGATTGCCCGTTATCCACTGTTGCGTAACGCGCTGGCAAGTCCGTTCATGGTGAGCAGGATGCCGCGCTGCATCAGCTCGTCGTCCTCGCCGGAGCGGTAGCGGCGCAGCAGCTCCACCTGGAGGTGATTCAGCGGCTCCAGATACGGGAACCGGTTGAACACCGAACGCGCCAGCGCCGGGTTGTCGGCGAGCAAGTCCTCCTGGCCGGTGATGCGCTGGTACATCGCGATGGTGCGGTGGTGCTCGTCGACGATCTTGTCGAAGACCCTGCTGCGCAACGCCTCGTCGTCCACCAGCTCGGAGTAGCGGGCCGCCAGCCCCAGATCGCTCTTGGCCATCACCTGAGCCATGTTGGACAGCACACTGCGGAAGAACGGCCACCGCTCGTACAGTTCGTGCAGTACCGCCAGCCGGTCTTCTTCGCTTTCCGGTCCCGCGGCGATCCACTGCTCGAACGCCGAGCCGGTGCCGTACCAGCCCGGCAGCATCACCCGCGACTGGCTCCACGCCAGCACCCACGGGATGGCGCGCAGGTCCGAGATCGACGAGGTGGGCTTGCGCGAGGTGGGCCTGCTGCCGATGTTGAGCGACCCGATCTCGCTGACCGGCGTGGACGCCATGAAGTACTCGACGAAACCCGGTGTGTCATGAACTAATTCGGCGTAGGCGCGCTGTGCGAGGGTGGCAATCTCGTCGAGCACGGCATAGGCCGGCTCCGCGGCATCACCGAGACCCTCCACATCGAGCAGCGTCGACTCCAGCGTCGCAGCCAGCAGGCTTTCCAGATTGCGTCGGGCCGCTTGCGGTTCGGCGTACTTGGCGGCGATCACCTCGCCCTGCTCGGTCAGCCGCAACGACCCGTTCACCGCGCCCGGCGGCTGGGCCAGGATGGCTTGGTAACTGGGGCCGCCGCCGCGCCCCACCGTGCCACCCCGACCGTGGAATAGCCGCAACCTGATTGCGTTCTTGCGCGCGGCTTCCACCAGAGCCAGCTCAGCGCGATAGACCGCCCAGTTGGCGGCCATATATCCGCCGTCCTTGTTCGAATCGGAATAACCCAGCATCACTTCCTGCATGTCACCGCGGGCTGCCACCATCGCGCGGTAGAGCGGAAGTTCCAGCATCGCTTGCAGAATCGCCGCGCCATTGTGCAGGTCGTCGATCGTCTCGAACAGCGGCGAAATCCCGACCGGACAATACGGCTCGTCTCCCGAAGCGTCCAGCAGCCCTGCCTCTTTCATCAAGATCGCCGCCTCCAGCACGTCCGACACCGACCGGCACATCGAGATGACGTAGTTGGGAACCGCTGCGGGACCGTAGGTTTGGACGGCGTGTGTAGCGGCGCCGATGATGTCGAGTTCCTTGTGCGCCAGTTCGGACAGCTTCGCCCGGTCGCCGACCAGCGGACGGCGGGTGCTGAGCTCGGTGACCAGCAACTCGACCCGTTCGTCTTCGGGTAGCGACGTATAATCCGGGTGCACGCCGGCCCAGGCCAGCAGTTCGGCGACCACCTCCTCGTGCACGTCGGAGTTCTGCCGCAGATCCAAGGCCGACAGGTGAAAACCGAAGACGTGCACGCCTTCCCGCAACAACGCCAGCCGGTCGTCGGCCAACACCGCGCTGCCGTGCGTGCGCAACGAAGCATCGATGGTGTCGAGGTCCGCGCTCAACTCACCCGGCGTGACATAGGCCGGCAGGCCCAGGTCGAGCAGGTGGTGCGGTTGCTCGTCGAGGATCTCGGCGGCTGTGGCGCTCAGCCGGGAACGGATCACCCGCAACGCCCGCCGGTAGGGCTCGTCGTCGCGCGCCTTGTCCTGGCAGCCTTCGGCCAGCTCGGCGAGCTCGGGCGTCACCTCTAGCAGGCGCGACGACATCGACAGCTCCTGCTCGAGCTGGTCGAGTTCGGCCAGGTAGTGAGCCAGCGCCGTGTAGGCGGCGCCGCCGGTGGCCAGGCGGACCACGTCGGCGGTGACGTTCGGGTTGCCGTCCCGGTCGCCACCGATCCAGGAGCCCGGTTGCAACATCGGCCCGGTCAGCAGGTCGGCGTCGGGCCAGCGGGCGCGCAGCGCCTCCCGGACTTCGGCGTTGACCTTCGGGAGGACCTCGAAGAACGAGGCCGGGTAGTACCGCAGACCCGCGGCGATCTCGTCGGTGATCTGCAGGCGGGAGAGCCGGATGATCGCGGTCTGCCACAGGGTGAGGATCTGGCGGCGCAATTCGAGTTCGATGCTGCGGCCGCTGTCGGTCTGGGTGTGCCCCTCCGCGTGCAGCCGCATGAGCTCGGTGATCCGGTGCTGGGTGACGAAGACCGTGCGGCGTCGAGTCTCGGTGGGGTGGGCGGTGATCACCGGAGCGACCAGCGCCCCCTTGAGGGCGTCGGCGACGGTCGCCGAATCCAGGTCGGCACGGTCGAGCTTGGCGTAGGTGGCGGCCAGGCTGCTGTCCTGCGGCGGCTCACCGGCAGCGACGTGGATGGCGCGGCGGCGCTCGCGGTGGATGTCCTCGGCGACGTTGGCCAACAATGCGAAATGGGTGAACGCCCTGATCACCGGGATCGCCTGGTGGATGTTGATGCCGTCGAACATGCGCGACACCTCGGCCCGGTCGATCTCCGATCGTCGCACCCGAAATGATTCCACCCGCGCGCGTTCAACGAGGTCGAAGACCTCCTCGCCGTTCTGTTCGCGCACGGTGTCACCAAGGATGGCGCCCAACATCCTGATGTCGGCACGCATCGGCTCGGTCGCCTCACGCCCCAGCTTGGTGCGATGGACGTCGCCGATGGGGTCCAGCGCGGTATCGGTCACCTCAACCATGTGTCCCAGTATCGGTGACTGACGCGGTCGGCGCCTGCCATCGCCCCTTGGGTAAGCTTCCCGTCATGGAATTGGCTCTACAGATCACCCTGGTGGTCACCAGCGTGCTGGTGGTATTGCTGGTGCTGCTGCACCGGGCCAAGGGTGGCGGCCTGTCGACACTGTTCGGCGGCGGTGTGCAGTCGAGCCTGTCCGGGTCGACGGTGGTGGAGAAGAACCTCGACCGGTTGACGCTGTTCATCGTCGGGATCTGGCTGGTCTCCGTCGTCGGCATGGCGTTGCTGATCAAATACCGGTGACTAGCCTTTAACCGGCCACTCTGTGAAACGCCGGTGTGGGCCACGGCCGGTTGACCGGCGTCACCTTCACCACCGGCTTCACTGCCAGTGGGGACTTCGGTGTCGCTCTGCAGATTGGAAACCGGTTAAATGACGGCTGACCAGATGTGGAGCACAGCGTTACAGCGCGCTTTGTCCGGGGCTGCCAATGCCGCTCCCGGTCGGGGTGATGATCGGAGATCCGCCGCCACCGCCACCACCACCGCCGGCGGCGCCGCCGTTGCCACCCACAGCAGAGCTGCCGGTGCTGGTCCCGCCTGTCCCGCCCGCGTCACCGTTGTTGCCGTTACCGCCGCTGCCGACATCGCTACCACCGCCACCGCCGCCTCCGCCGACGCCGGTGGACAAGGGGCCACCTGCCCCGCCGCTCCCGCCGACTCCTCCGCTTCCGGTGCCGCCGGTGCCGCCACCGCCGGCGTTGGGAGTTGCCGAGCTGCCGGACCCTCCGCCGCCGCCACCACCACCGCCAAACGCTTCAGCGCCGACCGTTGATACAGCGACGCCTCCGCCGCCACCACCGCCGCCACCACCGCCTTTGCCGCCAGCGCCTAGTTGAGCGGCGTCGCCGCCGCCACCGCCACCACCGCTGCCGCCGTTACCGGTAGCGAACGAACTCACGGCTGATCCGCCCTGCCCGCCGGCGCCGCCTTGACCACCCTGGCCGCCGACGCCAGCGACCCCGGCGCCGGCGCCAGCACTGCCCCCCGTTCCGCCGGCACCACCGCCGCCGCCACCGCCGCCGATGACCGCGCCGAGAATTGGTGCTTGGTTGGATCCGCCGTTACCCCCGGTACCGCCGGCGCCGCCTTGGCCGCCGCCACCGTTGATCCCGCCAGAGGGGGCACCGCCGCCGCTGCCTCCGACTCCACCTCGACCGCCGTTACCACCGGGGCCGCCCGCGCTGAGATTCCCGCCGCTGCCGATGGCGCCGACGCCTCCCGCGCCGCCGGCCCCCCCGTCGCCACCGCTGCCGCCGCTCGCGCCCGCGCCGCTCGCGAAGCCGCCGGCGCCGCCGGCTCCTCCGGCGCCTCCCGAACCGCCGGGCGTTCCGGGCGCCGCCGCGGCCGCGTTATAACCCGCACCACCTTGTCCACCTGCGCCCCCGCTACCGCCATCGTCGGCCCCACCTGCGCTACCCGGGTTGCCGCCGATACCCGCCGCCCCCGCGGTCCCCGCGTTGCCTCCGGACCCACCTGCCCCGCCGTTGCCGCCGGTGGGGGAGGTGCTGGTACCGGCTGCGCCGTTTGCCCCATCACCGCCGTCACCGCCACTCCCGGCCTTCCCGCCACTGCCGGCGGTGCCGCCGGTACCGGAGTTTCCACCCGCCCCACCGTTGCCGCCCTGGCCGCCGGCGCCCCCGGAGGTGCCGGGAATTGCCGATGGATCAGAGGACGGGTCATAGCCTGCACCGCCGTGTCCGCCGGCGCCTCCGCTGCCGCCGTTGCCGGTGGCGCCTGCCGCACCGTCGGACCCGAAGGTCCCGCCGAATCCGCCGGCCCCACCGGCGCCGGCGTTACCGCCCAACCCACCGTGACCGCCCGATCCGCCGCCCGGAACGACACCAGACCCGGCACCGCCGTCGGCACCCAGGCCGCCAGCACCACCGGCCCCACCCACTCCGCCCACTCCCCCACCGCCGAAGAACCCGATGCTGCCACCGCCGACACCCCCGGCCCCGCCAGCCCCGCCGGCGGTGCCGCTCCCACCGCTGAGGCCCGCCCCGCCCGCCGCGCTGCCGGTGCCCCCGAGACCGCCCGCCCCTCCGGCCCCTCCCGCACCACCGCTGTAGAACGCCAGCGCCCGGTTGAGACCCCCGGCCCCCCCGGCCCCGCCCGTCCCACCGGCTAACGTCGCGGTGCCGGTTCCGCCAGCACCGCCCACGCCGCCGGTCCCGCCAGAACCCCCTAGGAATCCGCCGGCGCCGCCTCGCCCGCCGGTCCCGCCAACCAGACCAGCGGCGCCTGCTCCGCCGGCCCCGCCAGTGCCCCCATTGCCGAATAGCCCGGCGTCGCCACCAGCGCCACCGGCCTGCCCCGGCGCCCCCGACCCGCCGTTACCCCCGTTGCCCACCAAGATGCCACCGGCCCCACCGGCCTGCCCGGTACCCGGCGCGCCATCGGCACCATTGCCGATCAGCGGACGCCCGAACAACAGCGTCGTGGGTGTGTTGATCGCATCCAGCACTGCCTGCAACGGCGTCGCAGCAGCCGACTCGGCACCGGCATACATCGCCGCGGTCGAACTCAACGTTTCTACGAATCGCTCATGAAACAGCGTTGCTTGTTCACTGAGCGCTTGATACTCCCGACCGTAGGCGCCGAACAACGCCGCGAGCGCGACCGACACCTCATCCGCAGCCGCGGCGCTTACCAACGTCGTCGCCGCTGATGCCGCCACGTTGGCCCCCCGCACCACGGAATGGATCTCCGCCAAGTCGGAAGCGCTGACTATCAACGCTTGGGGTGAAGCGATTACGAAAGACGACATGTGTAGGTCCCATCACTTTGAATTCGGATTAGGTTCTTCTTTGCGACGACAGAAGGCCGTGTTGCCCCGACTCGGCCGAGAGGTAACCTGGGCTCATCCATTGGAGCCGCTACTTCCGTGCCCTCCGCGAGAGCGGCTGGGCGTGCCCTATGCGCCGCCGACACTGCCGATAACCCCGCCACAGACTGCACACGAGAGGCCGCCGCTTGCGCAACCGGCTGCTGATATCGCCGCCTATTGGACACGGACAGCGCCGCCATCGCCGCTGGTACCTCAGCACCGGCCGCCGCCACTATTACCGACGTCGACTGCCCCGCCGCATAGGCCGCGCCTATCACAGGCCTGATCCGCGCCAAATCCCGCGCCGCCGCCGCTACGACATCCGGCGCCACACAAACAAACGACATGAGCCGTCTCCGCTATCAAGAGGCCACAATGGAGCACCAACTGTACAACTCGGACGCAATACGCAACAGACTTTCGCTCCCTCAAATCTAATTCGAAGAACACTTTAATTGATTGCTTAAGGCAGGAGATTCAGTCAGTACTGTCCTGTTGGCCGCGCCGAGATCGCAGCCTGATTCGCATTCTAGAACGACTGTCTGAAACGTGTCCCGAAGTCGTGCTCGCCCACCAGGCCCTCGAGGATAACCGCCTTCCACGGGCAGGCATGGGTGCAAGGTTGTCGATGAAACCCCGTGGCACCAATTGTCTGAAAACGTATGCGCGAGGAACGGGTGCCGCTTTATGGTTTCGGAGTCGACATTCGTCGCGCAGTCAGCACACTCACGTCCGCTGCGAGCGCGCAATATTACGAAAGGATGTACCGCAGGTGAATTATTTGGTTTTCGGCCCAGAGATCAACTCGTCCCTCATCTTCACCGGCGCGGGCCCGGTCCCTATGCTGGAAGCATCGGCGGCATGGGCTGGACTGGCTGACGAACTCGCGACAGCGGCCCGTTCTTTTGCTTCTGTTACCGCTGACATCTCAGGCCAGGCGTGGCAGGGGCCGGCGTCCGTGGCTATGTCGGCAACGGCAGCACCCTACGCTTCGTGGTTGAATGCGGCTGCGGTGAAGGCTGCCGAAGCGTCGGCGCAAACACGTGCCGTAATCAGTGCCTTTGAGTCCGCACAGGCGGGCATGATTCACCCGGCAGCGGTTTCGGCTAACCGCAACGCACTCGTTCGACTGGTGTTAACAAATCTGTTTGGGCAGAATGCGCCGGCGATCGCGGCTGCTGAGTTCGCCTATGAAGAGATGTGGGCACAAGACGTAGCAGCGATGGCGGGATACCATTCGGCAGCTTCTGCTGCGGCCACACAATTATCACCACTGGAGTTCCCGCTGAAAAATGTCAATGTGGGCACCGGAAACAAGGGCACCGGAAACTTGGGTAACGGGAATACTGGTGACACCAATATCGGTAGCGGAAATACCGGCAACAGAAACTTTGGCAGCGGCAACCTCGGGGACAGCAATGTCGGTGGAGGGAACAAAGGCAGTGGCAACCTGGGCGGGGGAAATAATGGCGCCGGAAACGTGGGCGGTGGGAACAGCGGCACCCAAAACGTCGGCGCCGGAAATTTCGGCAGTAACAACATCGGTTTTGGGAATTCTGGTTCAGCACTCACCGACGGCGGCAGAGGCAACCTTGGTAGTGGAAACTTCGGTGACGGAAACGTCGGCAACGGGAACACCGGGAACTTCAATCACGGTTCGGGAAATAGCGGTGACCGCAACGTTGGCTTCGGTAACACCGGTAGCAACAACTGGGGGGCCGGCAACAAGGGCAGTCATAATATTGGATTCGGAAATTCTGGCACCGGCAACATCGGCTTTGGTCTCACCGGCAACAACCAAGTCGGGTTCGGCGCGCTGAATACCGGCAACAACAACATCGGCTTATTTAACTCCGGGAATAGTAATGTTGGTTTTTTCAACTCCGGCGATGGCAGCTGGGGCATAGCCAATTCTGGAAATTTCGCGACCGGCGCCTTCAACTCCGGAGTTCTGAATACGGGTATCGGCAACTCGGGTGCGCTCAACACCGGGATGTGGAACTCCGGGGACGGTGTCGCGCTGTTTAATGGGACAAACACTGGATTCGGCAATTCGGGCAGCAACAATCTAGGTTTCGGGAACGCCGGCCTGGCCAACGCAGGCAACTTCAACTCAGGGTCGTTTGACACGGGCTCCTTCAACGCTGGAGATCGAGTGACGGGCAGCTTCAACGCCGGTAACACCAACACCGGCTTCTTCAACGCGGGCAACGTGAACACTGGTTTCGGCAATTCGGGAGACACGAATACCGGCGGATTCAACTCCGGCAACTTGAACACCGGATTCGGCAGCATGGTCAACCAGACCGCCGCCAGCTCGGGCTTCGGCAATACGGGCACGGGGAACTCAGGCTTCTTCAACGCAGGCATTCAGAACTCCGGCAGCAGCAACCACGGAGACTTCAGCACGGGCTACGGGAACAAAGGCAGCTTCGATAGTGGGTTCTTGAACTCGGGCGCCAACGCACACGTCGGAGTGATGAATTCCGGCGGCAGCGGCGGCACGGGCGGCTTCAAAGTGGGATTCCTCAACTCGGGGACGGGTCCACTGGTGTCAGGCTTCTTCAACTCGAGCGACGTGGGGTTGATCTCGGGATTCGGAAACTCCGGCGCCGGCTTCACGTCGGGCCTCAACAACAGCGGCGGCAACAGCTCAGGCGCCTTCAACAGGGGCACGCAGCAGTCGGGCTTCTTCGGCCAGTAGGCCCGGCCCTGGCACCTGCACCAACCCGGCCACGGACGAATGGGCCCGGGTTCTGTCGACACCGGTCGGCACGAGCGCGTTACTGCGACAGGATCGTCAACCCACCAGCTCGTTAACTCGACGTTCTGGGAGAACGCCTAAGGCTTGTTGCTTGAAGTGCATGCGACTGCCGGCCACCCCTCCGACTGCCAGGTATGCCTTCTAAGGCAGTGGGCCGCCGGCCGCAATCGCCGCCAGCGTCGCGAACTGCTCCCCGTCCAGCGACGCACCACCCACCAGGCCGCCGTCGATGTCGTCCTGGGCCACCAGGTCGCCGACATTCTTGGCGTTCACCGAACCGCCGTAGAGCACGCGGACCGTCTGCGCGACCTGCGGCGACGCCAGCGCGGCCAATTCCTCGCGGATCGCCGCGCACACCTCCTGAGCGTCGGCGGAGCTGGCCACCCGGCCGGTGCCGATGGCCCAGACGGGTTCGTAAGCGATCACGACCTTGTCGATCTGCTCGGCCGACAGCCCGGCCAGTGACCCACGCAGCTGTTCGACATTGTGCGACACGTGGTTTCCCGCTTCACGCACCTCGAGGTGCTCGCCGATGCAGACGATCGGGGTGATTCCGTGCTTGAGTGCGGCCGCGGCTTTGGCGGCCACCAACGCGTCGTCCTCGTTGTGGTAGGTGCGGCGCTCGGAGTGCCCGACCACGACGAAGCTGCATCCGAGCTTGGCCAGGAAGACTCCGCTGATGTCGCCGGTGTAGGCGCCGGAATCGTGCTGGGACAGGTCTTGTGCGCCGTAGGTGAGGCGCAGCTTGTCGCCGTCGACCAGGGTCTGCACGCTGCGCAGGTCGGTGAACGGCGGGATGACCGTGACGTCGACCTTATCGAAGTACTTGTCCGGCAACGCGAAAGCGATCTTCTGCACCAGCGCGATGGCCTCGAAGTGGTTGAGGTTCATCTTCCAGTTGCCGGCGATCAACGGCTTGCGGCTCACGAGTCACCTCCGGTCGGCTGGGGCTCACCGAGCACCTCGATGCCCGGAAGTGATTTGCCCTCAAGGTATTCCAGCGATGCGCCGCCGCCGGTCGAGATGTGCGAGAACGCGTCTTCGGGGATCTTGAGGGCACGAACTGCGGCTGCGGAGTCGCCGCCGCCCACGACACTGAACGCACCCTTGCCGGTCGCGGAGACGATCGCCTCGGCGACGCCCCGGGTGCCGTCGGCGTAGGTCGGGAACTCGAAGACACCCATCGGCCCATTCCAGAAGACAGTCCTGGCGTTGGACAGCAACGTGGTGAACCTCTTCACCGATCCGGGGCCGATGTCCAAACCCATCAGGTCATCGGGAATCTCGTTGGCCGCCACGGTTTGTGGCGGCGATTCGGCGGCGAACTCCTCGGTCACCACGATGTCCACCGGCAGCCGCAGCACATCGTAATAGGTGTCCAGCAGGTTGCGGCAGGTATCGACCATGTCCTCTTCGAGCAGCGACTTGCCCACCGAATACCCTTGCGCGGCAAGGAACGTGAAGCACATGCCGCCGCCGATCACAATACTGTCGGCCTTGGTGGCCAACGACTCGATCACGCCCAGTTTGTCCGACACCTTCGAACCGCCCAACACCACCGCATAGGGCCGCTCGGTGGAGCTGGTCAGCTGCTGCAGCACCTTGATCTCGTCGGCGACCAGCGTCCCCGCGTAGTGCGGCAGCAGTTTGGCGACGTCGTAAACCGACGCTTGCTTGCGGTGCACCACCCCGAAACCATCGGAGACGAAAGCGCCACCGGGCAATACCAGTTCGGCGAGCTGGCGGGCAAGGGCGAGACGTTCGGCGTCGTCCTTGCTCGTCTCGCGCTTGTCGAAGCGGATGTTCTCGAGCAGCAGGATGTCGCCGTCGGTAAGCCCCTCGGCGCGGGCCAGAGCATCGGAGCCCACGACATCCCCGGCCAACTGAACGTGCCGGCCTAATTGTTCGCCGAGCGCGGCAGCGACCGGCGACAGCGAGTACTTGGGGTCCGGCCCGTCTTTGGGCCGGCCGAGGTGGGCGGTGACGACCACCTTGGCGCCGGCGTCCACCAGCGCTTTGAGGGTCGGCACCGACGCGGTGATCCGCCCCGCATCGGTGATGTTGCCGTCATCGTCGAGGGGCACGTTCAGGTCGGAGCGCACCAGCACGCCGCGGCCCGACACGCCCTCGGCCAGCAGATCTGCGAGCGTGGGGACGGCCACGGCTAGAGCGACTTGCCGACGAGCTTGACGAGGTCGATGAGGCGGTTGGAGTAGCCCCACTCGTTGTCGTACCAAGCGACGACTTTGGCCTGGTTGCCGATCACTTTGGTCAGCCCCGAGTCGAAGATCGAGCTGTGCGGGTCGGTGACGATGTCGCTGGACACGATGGGGGCGTCGTAGTACTTCAGGATGCCCTTCATCGGGCCGTCGGCGGCGGCCTTCATCGCGGCGTTGATGTCCTCGGCGGTGGCAGACTTGGACAGCTCCGCGGTGAGGTCGGTCACCGATCCGGTCGGAATCGGCACCCGCAGCGCATACCCGTCCAGCTTGCCTTTGAGCTGGGGCATCACCAACCCGATGGCCTTGGCCGCACCGGTGGAGGTCGGCACGATGTTCAACGCCGCCGCCCGGGCCCGGCGCAGGTCCTTGTGCGGGCCGTCCTGCAGGTTCTGGTCCTGGGTGTAGGCGTGGATGGTGGTCATCAAGCCGCGCACGATGCCGAACTCGTCATCGAGCACCTTGGTGACCGGCGCCAGACAGTTCGTCGTGCACGAGGCGTTGGAGATGATGTTCTGGCTGCCGTCGTATTTGTCGTCGTTGACCCCCAGCACGATGGTGATGTCGGGGTCGGTGGCCGGGGCGGAGATGATCACCTTCTTGGCACCGGCCTCGAGGTGGCCCTTGGCCTTGGCGGCGTTGGTGAACAGGCCGGTGGACTCCACCACCACGTCCACACCCAGATCGCCCCATGGCATGGCCGCCGGGCCTTCACGCACCTCCAGCGCCTTGATCTTGGCCGGGCCCACCACAATCGTGTCCTCGCCCTCCAGGCTCACGTCATAGGGCAGCCGGCCCAGGATCGAGTCGAATTTCAGCAGATGCGCCAACGTGTGGTTGTCGGTGATGTCGTTGACGGCCACCACCTCGATGTCGGCCCCAGAACTTGCTGAGCGCTGCTCCTGCTGAGCCAGCAGGGCCCGGTAGAAGTTGCGTCCGATTCGACCAAAGCCGTTGATGCCAACTCGGACCGTCACGTGTCTCTCCTCTTCCTCGTGTCCGCTTCTCACAGCGCTCTTGGTCAGCCTAGATCAGTGCCCTAACGGTCGCTTTGCCGGTAAGACCGCCGGACTCGGCGACGTGCGCGGACCCCACACCGCGTCACGCCGCGGCCCGACGTGAAGGGCGGAAACTCCGGTGAACGTCACCATTTGGAAACGGCACGGTGCGGCGCCGTTGGTGTCTTGGATCCGCGTCTAACAATCGTGGCGGCCGTGCAGGAAGGCCAGACGGTTCTGCTGGAGCGCGACTTAAGGAGTTGACGTTGATGACGATCGCTGATCGATTCAACCTCAAGATGATTGCTGCCGCCGCGGGGGTGTGCGGGGCCGCACTGGCACTGAGCCCGAGTGCGGCGGCCGTGCCGCTGAAAACGGGCGGCACCGCGTGCATCCAGGGAATGTCAGGCACGGCGGGCGTTGCCGAAGGCGCACCCGCCGGAGCAGCGGCCGGCGCACCGGCGTGCTGCGCTTACGGCGGACCTGCAGCCGGCGGTGCAGCGGCCGGCGCGGGCGGAGCACCGGCGGGTGGAGGACCGGCAGGCGCCGGTGGAGCTCCGGCCGGTGGTGGAGCCGCACCCGCGGCCGGTGCAGCGCCCGTGGAGGTGTGCGGCGGTCCGGCCAGCGCTCCCATCACCGGCATGTCCGGAGTGCCGGTGGTCGTACCCGGCCCGGTCGGGGCGGCGGTGCCGGCCGCGGCCCCGCTGGTGGTGCCCGGGCCGGTCGCGGCTCCGGTACCCATCGGCGCACCCGTCCCCATCGGCGCACCCGTCCCCATCGGCGCACCCGTACCGATCGGCGCACCCGTCCCCATCGGCGCACCGGTCCCCATCGGCGCACCGGTCCCCATCGGCGCACCGGTCCCCATCGGCGCACCCATCCCTATTGGCGCACCCGTCCCCATCGGCGCACCCGTCCCGGTCGGGGCGCCGGTGCCGGTCGGCGCACCCGTCCCCATCGGCGCGCCCGTACCGGTCGGCGCTCCCCTGCCCGCTGGCGTCCCGGCGCCGGTAGGCGCCCCCATCACCACCATGTCCGGAACCGGGAAAGGCGACCCGACCGGACCGGCGCCGACGGGTGGACCCGTGCCCGGCCAGCCGGTTATGCCCGGCCCCACCGGGGCCGCGGGCTGAATCGCTGGTCACAGCCGCGGGCAGGACTGCCCCGGAGTTGAAGAATGCACGTCCGGGCGCAGTAGTGCCGCCGAATTATTTCGAGCGCAACCAGCGCAACGCTGATTCCGCGGCGTGATACCCGCATAATCCGTGAATTCCCGCACCCGGCGGCGCAGACTGCGAGCACAGGTAGACGCCCGGCACGCCGATCCGATAGGGATCGATCGCGATGCGCGGCCGGAACAGGATCTGCAGCCTGTCGTTGGCGCCGCCGATGATGTCGCCGCCGATGTGGTTGGCATTGCGGGCTTCCAGTTCGGCGGTGCTGGTGCTCACCGTGGCGATGATGCGGTCGCGGAATCCCGGTGCGAACCGCTCGATCTGGTCGATGATCGCGGCGGTCGCGTCGCCGGTGTAGCCGAACGGAACGTGCGCGTAGGCGTAGATCGGATTGACACTGCCCGCCGAGCGCGACGGATCGGCCACGTACTGCTGTCCGAGCAGTACAAACGGGCGCCGCACCATAGTGCCCTGCGCCCGTCGCCGTTCGGTGTCCGCGATCTCCTCGAAGCTGCCCCCGAGATGCACGGTCCCCGCTCGGGCGCAGTCCGGATTCGTCCAGGGGATGTCGCCTTCGATGGCGAAGTCCACCTTGAAAGCCGACGATCCCTCGCGGTAGCGGCGGTAGGACCGCTTGATCCGGGTGGGCATCGCATAGCCATAGATGGCCAGCACTTGAGCCGGGTTGAGGTCGAGCATGACGATGTCCGCGGTCGGGATATCGCGGCGACTCGTGACCTTGACGCCGGTGGTGACCTGTCCGCCTTCGGCACGCAGCGCCGCACCCAGGGCCCGGGTGATCGCACCGGACCCGCCTTCGGCGACCGGCCAGCCGTAGCGGTGCCCGCTGGCCAGAATCATCAATCCCAGGGATGCGGTCAGCGGCCGGTCCAGTCGCGTGTAAGCGTGCGCCGCCGCGCCGCCGTAAAGGGCGCGTGCCTGTTCGGTGCGGAAGTAGCCGGCCACCGTGGTGGCGGGCAGCACCGCGCGCGGACCGAACAGCGCGAGCCGCACCGGGTGGCGTGGAACGTTGATGACCGGGCGTAACAGGTCCTCGGCCAGGTCGTCGAAGCCTTTGGCCAGGCCACCCACTGCCGCTTTCCACCGCCGGCGGTCGGCGCCCAGCCCCTTGGCCGTCTTGGTGACCGATTGGTAGAGCATGGCGGCGGTGCCGTCGTCAAGGGGGTGGGCGCAGTCGGCCTGCGGCCACTTCCAGGAAAGTCCGTAGCTCTCGAGGTCGATCTCCTTCCAGAACGGTGATCCGACCCCCAGTGGATGAAACGCCGAGCAGTAGTCGTGGATGACCCCGGGCACCGTCAACTCACCCGAGCGCACTCCCCCACCGATGGTGTCCTGGGCCTCCAGGACATGCACCTCGATGCCCTGCCTGGCGAGGTGGATCGCCGCGGCCAGGCCGTTGGGCCCGGCGCCGACGACAACCGCCTTGTTCAGGATCTTGGTCATGCGGTTCCGTGCACCACTGGCTGCGTTGTGACATGAACCGGAAACTCGTCGCCCGGCTCCGGCCACGGTTGGCGGGTCAGCATGTCGCTGACGTTGACGTAGCCGGATTCGATCAGACCCGTCTTGGCGTCGACGATGCGGTACCACTGCTTCTGGATGTGGATCGGCTGACCCTCGAGAACGATGACCCGCACATCGCCTTCCTCGAAGTTGCAGCGCCGTTGCACCGCCTCCAGCAGCTGCTCGTTGTGCAGATGGCCTTCACCGAAGTTCCACCCGACCAGCGGGCCGGCCACCACTTCGCCGTCTCGCATGCGGTAATCGGCCTCGTTGCCCACTGCGCGCGCCACCAGACCGTTGAGCGCCCGCCCATGGGTGTGCATGGCGCGGAACGCCCCCACCTTGTCCGACATCACCTCGGCGGTGTCGGCGCCGTACAGCTTGGTGAGCTGATTGACTACCAGCGCAGAGCTTTTCACCACGTTGCCTTCGATCTTGTCCTCCGTGCCCGCGCGGAAACACCAGATACTGGTGGCCCAGTTTCCGGCGTAGTAGCGCATCGCGGGCAGGAACGAAATCTTCTCGGGAAACATGTTTCCCGCGATCACGATGACCACCGCGACCGCGATGAGGGCCAGCAGCAACGGAGATCTCAGGTCGGTGGCACGTATCGAGCCGTAGTGGCCGAACAGGTAGAACAGCGAGAAGATGAAGAACACGTTCCACTCCAACGGAACTCCCATCGGCAGATTGGACAGGATGTTGAAGTGGAATAGGACCATGAACCCGATCAGGAACCACCGCCACGGGTGATCGCCGGCGAAGAACACCAGCACCGTGGGCACAATGAATTCCGCTGTGGTGCCGCCGACGTGGGCCATCAGCTTCGGTAACCAGGTCGGGCGCAGATCGTTGACGTGATCACGGTAGAGCAGGCGCTTGACCGGAAGGAAAAGCCGGCTGCGCAGCAGTGCGTTGTTGCTCGTCATCACGGCCACCACATAGGGAAAATGGTGGTTGAGTTTGGAAGTCGCGGCGCCCCACCAGAGGCAGAGCATGATGATCTTGAACGCCGCCACCTGGTCGGTGAACGGGAAGAAGAACACGAACAGCTTCAGCCAGTAGTGCTCACCGCGGGCGGCAAGGAAGATCGTCTTGTCGCGCAAGCCCAGCAACGTCAGCGCGACGATCGTTGGGACCACCAGTAGCGGATCGATCAGACCGACGTCCCCGGCGCCCGTGACCGGCCCGCCGTGCCCTGGTGCGAGCAACGCCCACACGGCGCTGCCCAACACGACGACGTAGAGCGCGACGTCGACTATGCCGCGCGAATCGCCGCGGGTGAAGGGCACCTTGCCGGGCCAGGCCGGAAGGCGAATCGTCTTGGGCCGCAACCAATAAAGGATCCCACCGATCGGTGGCATGAAGCGGCCGGTGAGTGGGCCTGATCCACAGCCCAGGCCGAGGACCTCGAACAGCAGGCTGAAGATGACTGCCTTCTGGTACACGATCGGTTGCGTCCACCACTCGCCGATGTGGCCCAGACCGCCCAGCCCAGGAGTCAGCGAGATGATCGCCGCGGGGACCGCAACGTACAAGCCGATCTTGATCAGATAGAGCAGGTACACCGCATAGGGAGTGCCGAAGCCGTTCTCGGCCCAGTGCCGGGTGACGACCTGAAGTCTCGTTGCTCTCGACTGCGTCGGCCAGGCGGCGTGATCGACGTCGGGAAGGTCAGGTGAGATGAATCCCATGGCGGCCTCATTCCAGGCGGGAATTTCAGTGGCCAGTCCAATCTATCGGGGACCTGCGACCGACCTGTCTCCCCACCGGAGCACTTGCCCGAAGTTATTGCGGTGAAAGGTGATTCAATCTCGTCCGGTTCCGGACCCGGCCCGCCGGCAACGCCATCCACGCGACCCCTCATCACGCACGGATGGCTTGCCCGCCGGCTGCCCCGTCGACTGGGAACGGTCGATCAGTTCGCACAGGAGTTTTCGGTCCTGGCGGTGCAGCCCCAGAAACCGCCGCAGAGCAGGAACCTGCTCAGTACGGCCCTCGGCTTCAGCGAGGTCGATCGCCCGTTGATAGACGTCCATCTGCAAATTGGTCCGCTTGCAGATCTGGCTGACCAGCCGCAGCACCCAATCGGCCTGGCTGCCGGCGCTGCTGGGCCGAACCATGTCCACCTCTTCCCATTCGACGAATGACGTGGGCAAACGCTAAGCCACCGGAAGCCGCGCGACCATATGCGCAGACACCGAACCTGCAGATCAGACTTGTGCCCGCAGCACAGCCGGCGCCATCCACCGGCAGGCCTCCAACGCGGTCTGCACCTTGAACACCGCGTCGGGGTCATCGAGGTTCTGCGCGCACAATTCCATCGCCTGACCGACACGGTACTGAATCGTGTTGCGGTGCAACATCATCGCTTCCGCCGTCGCCAGGTAACTTCGGTTGCGGAGCAGGAATTCGCGCAGCGTCTCACGCAGCCATTCGTTGCGCTCGCCGGTACCGGCGAGGTCACCGAGCACCTCGTCGACGAAACACCGCAACTCGTCGAGGTCGCCGGCCATCAACGCCACCGGCGCCACGTCGTCGTAGCCGACGACCGGTGCGCCGTGGCGGTCCCCGCCGGCCAGTACCACCGCCTTCACCGACTCGGCCTGTCGCATCGACATCCGAAAGCCGCGCAATCCGTCGCATGACCGGCCATAGGCCACCCGCGCCCCCACACCCGCCGACTCGAAGGCGGTGCGCAGAGCGGCCGGATCGGGGGCAGCGGCGACCGAAAACCAAAGCCGGGCCTCGCGTTCGTCGGTCGGCACCAGCAGCGATCGGGCCGTCGCGCCCAGCTCGGCGGCCATCAGGCAGCGCACCTCGTCGAACCTCGCCACCACCTCGTCGATGGTCACCGCGGTATCCACCCACACCACGGCCCCGACGTGGTGGCCGTCGAGTCCGTAGCGCAGCACCTTCTCAGCCCGCTGCACGTCCACCGGTGACCCGGTCAGCAACTCGCTGACCCAATGCTGCTGCAGTCCGCTGCGCCGGCTGAGCCACCTGTCGTGCTCGTCTTCGTAGGCCAGGATGAGCTGATCGGCGACCAGATCGATGATGCGGGACGAGCGGTTGACCAGGTCGATGATGGTCGGCACCTGCTGTTCCGGCGCCAACAGCGATGCGTACTGCATCGCCACCTCCAAGAAGCGCGCATGACCCAGCCGGTGCGCCCGCACCAGCGGCGCCAACGGAATGTCGCGCTGCGCGGATGCCCGCGCATAGGCCAGGGCGGCAGCGGGAGCCTCGAGCAACGCCGTGGGCGCGTCGCGTTCGAGATAGTGAACGGCGGCGACGTAGTTCTCGGTGATGCTGGCACGCCACATGTCCATCAGCCGGGGGTCGTGCTTGAGCCCCTGTATCTCGTCCTTCATCATGTCGAAAAGTTCAGCGATGAATCTGTCGCGAATCGCGTCCATCTGTCGGGCGATGACCGAGATGCACCCGGAACCGACCCCAGCACCTGTCTCGGCCACCCATGCCGTCCTTAAGTTCGTAGGTGCAGTTACTTCGTGTTGTTACGTTGTGCTGTGACCCGGGTGGGCCGGGTGGGGCTGTCATATCGTTGCCGGCCCGCGGGTGCGGCTTGAAGGGACTGGCCGCCCGGCCTGCCTGGACTTCTCTGGCCACTGATTGAGATCTGCGATGTGATCGCTTGTTTAAGGAAATGCTGGCGGAGTTGTCCATGGGGATCATGTTGGGCAACAAGCGAAGAGGAGGTTCGATGGCGGCGGGCCAGTTGTGGGCTGGTGTGGATGTCGGCAAGGAACACCACTGGGTGTGCGTGGTCGACGACAAGGGCGCTGTGGCGCTCTCGCGCAAGCTCGCCAATGATGAGCAACCGATCCGCGACCTGATCGGCGAGATCGAAGGGTTGGCCGGACAGGTCACCTGGACGGTGGATTTGACCACGGTGTACGCCAGCCTGCTGTTGACGGTGCTGGCCGACGCCGGTAAGTCGGTGCGCTACTTGGCCGGCCGACAGGTCTGGCAGGCCTCGGTGACCTACCGCGGCGGTGAAGCCAAGACCGACGCCAAGGACGCCCGGGTGATCGCCGACCAGTCCCGCATGCGTGGCGCGGATCTGCCGGTGCTGCATGCTGACGATGGCTTGATCACCGAGTTGCGGATGCTCACCGCCCATCGCGCGGATCTGGTGGCCGATCGCACCCGCACCATCAACCGGCTGCGCCAGCAACTCATCGCGGTGTGCCCGGCGCTGGAGCGGGCCGCCCGGCTGGCCCAGGATCGCGGTTGGGTGGTGCTGCTCTCGCGCTATCAAAGACCGAAAGTGATTCGTCACAAGGGGCTTTCGCGGCTGACGCGGATACTGGCCGATGCCGGGGTGCGCAACGCAGCCACGATCGCTGCGGCGGCGGTGGCGGCCGCCAAGACCCAAACGGTGCGCCTGCCCGGCGAAGAAGTCGCCGCCAAACTGGTGGCCGAATTGGCGCAGGGGGTGATCGCCCTCGATGACCGCATCAAGAACACCGATGCCGATATCGAGGGTCGATTTCGCCGCCATCCGCTCGCTGAGGTGATCACCAGCCTGCCCGGCATGGGCTTCCGGCTCGGCGCAGAATTCCTCGCCGCCGTAGGCGATCCCGCGCTGATCGGATCGGCTGACCAACTCGCCGCCTGGGCCGGACTGGCCCCGGTATCCAAGGACTCCGGAAAACGCACCGGCCGACTGCACACGCCCAAGCGCTACAGCCGTCGACTGCGCCGAGTGATGTACATGTCCGCACTGACCGCGATCCGCTGTGACCCGCATTCCAAGGCCTACTACCGGCGCAAAAGAGACCAAGGCAAACGAGCGATCCCAGCCACGATCTGCCTGGCCCGACGCCGCACCAACGTCCTCTACGCACTCATCCGAGACAACCGCACCTGGCAAGCCGACTCACCCCCAATCACCGAATCGGCGGCTTGACTTCTTCATTGAGAGTCCCTTCTGAAGCGGTATCGAGCACTGCTCACTGTGCCCGCTCGAAGGCGTCGACGCACCGATTTCGTCAGCTATGCCCACACAGCCCCAGCCCGGTGGTCGCTACGATCTAGGGACTCGACGGCAAGGGAGCCTCAGTGAGCAACGTGAACGACAAACCGGGCCGGGGCGACATCGCGAAGTTCGACCCGGGAATGACCAGGCGCATGGTCAGTGTCATGCGCCCGATAGTGAAGACCTACTTCCGGTCCGAGGTTCGCGGCCTCGATGAATTCCCGCCCGGCGGAGCCCTCGTGGTCGGCAATCACTCCGGTGGCCAGTTCCCGATGGACGTCCCGATCCTCAGTGTCGACTTCTACGACAAGTTCGGCTACGACCGCCCGGTGCTGACGCTCAGCCACGACATCCTGTTCATGGGCCCGACGGCGGACTTCTTCCGCAAGACCGGCTACATCCGGGCCAACCGGAAGAACGCCGCCGAGGCGCTGCGATCCGGCGGGGTGGTGGTGGTCTTTCCCGGCGGCGATTACGACGCGTACCGCCCCACCGCCGCCGAGAACGTCATCGACTTCAACGGTCGCAAGGGCTACGTCCGCACCGCGATCGAAGCCGGAGTGCCCATCGTGCCCATGGTCGGCATCGGTGGTCAGGAGACCCAGCTGTACCTCACTCGCGGCACCTGGCTGGCCCGAAATCTGGGCATCAAAAGGTTGCTGCGCAGCGACATCCTGCCGCTGTCGTTCGGCTTCCCGTTCGGGTTCAGCGCCGCCATCCCGCCCAACCTGCCGCTGCCCGCCAAGATCGTCATGCAGGTACTGAAACCTATCGATATCGCAGCGCATTTCGGCGACGACCCCGACGTCGACGAAGTCGACGAGTATGTGCGGTCGGTGATGCAACAGGGGCTCGACGAGCTCGCCGCCAAACGTCGATTCCCGATTGTGGGCTGAGCCGTGGCGTCTCGTCTGCAAGAGGTACGCGGTCTGATCACCACCCTGCGGCGCGCGGGCATGATCGCGCCGATGCGACCCGACCGCTATGTGCGGATGGGAGCCGCCATGCGCCGTGAGGGCATCGGTTTCACCTCCGGGTTCGCCGGCGCCGCGCAACGATGTCCGGACCGGCCCGGCCTGATCGACGAACTCGGCACCCTCACCTGGCGCCAAATCGATGAGCGCGGCCACGCATTCGCCGCAGCGCTGCAGGCACTGCCGGGCGGCACGCCCAAGGTGGTCGGCATCATGTGCCGCAACCATCGCGGATTCGTCGATGCGTTGTTGGCCGCCAACAGGGTCGGCGCGGACATCCTGTTGCTCAACACGTCCTTCGCCGGCCCCGCGCTGGCCGAGGTGGTCAGCCGAGAAGGCCTGGACGCCATCGTCTACGACGAAGAGTTCACCGCGACTGTGGACCGTGCGCTGGCCGACGCACCGAATGCCACCCGCATCGTGGCCTGGGTCGACCAACCGCACGACAACACCGTCGAGAAGCTCATCCGGGCCCACATCGGACAGCGGCCCGAACGCACCGGCAAGAAAAGCAAAGTGATCCTGTTGACTTCCGGCACCACCGGAACTCCCAAAGGCGCCAAGCATTCTGGTGGTAGTGGCGGAATCAAGACGCTCAAAGGCGTGCTGGACCGCACCCCGTGGCGGGCCGAGGAGCCGATCGTGATCGTGGCGCCGATGTTCCACGCGTGGGGGTTCTCCCAGTTGGTGCTGGCCTCCTCGTTGGCCTGCACGGTGATCACCCGGCGCAAGTTCGATCCCGAGGCGACGCTTGCTCTGATCGACCGTCATCAGGCGACGGGCCTGGCGGTGGTTCCGGTGATGTTCGACCGCATCATGGAGCTGCCTGACGAGGTCCGAAACCTATACAGCGCCAAGTCGTTACGCTTCGCCGCGGCATCCGGTTCGCGGATGCGCCCCGACGTCGTCGTCGCGTTCATGGACCAGTTCGGCGACGTCATCTACAACAACTACAACGCCACCGAGGCCGGCATGATCGCCACCGCCACGCCGGCGGACCTGCGCGCGGCGCCCGACACCGCCGGAAAGCCGGCCGAGGGCACCCAGATCCGGATCCTGGACTCCGACTTCAATGAAGTGCCGACCGGTGAGGTCGGTACCATCTACGTGCACAACGAAAGTCAGTTCGACGGCTACACATCCGGCAAGACGAAAAACTTTCACGCCGGCTACATGTCGTCGGGAGACGTCGGATACCTGGATGCGAACGGACGTCTGTTCGTGGTGGGCCGGGACGACGAGATGATCGTCTCCGGCGGGGAGAACGTCTACCCGATCGAGGTGGAGAAGACGCTCGCGGCTCATCCTGAGGTGGCCGAGGCGTCTGTGATCGGCGTGGACGACGAGCAGTACGGCCAGCGGTTGGCGGCGTTCGTGGTCCTGGAGCCGGGCGCCGCGGCAACGGTCGAGACGCTCAAACAGCACGTGCGGGACAACCTCGCCAATTACAAGGTGCCGCGCGAGATCACGGTGCTCGACGAGCTGCCGCGGGGCAGCACCGGCAAGATCCTGCGCAACGAACTGCAGGCCAAGGTGAGTGGCTCATGAACGTGCGACGGGCGCTTCGACAACTGCGCCGCCCGCGACCGCTGACCCGGGCAACGGTGGAATTTGTCAACGCGGTCAACGGATTACGCCCCATCACCCGCAATCCCTACGCCTCGCCGACGGTTTTCTGGTTCGGCTGGCCCACTTCGGAGGTGCCGGGGCTCTACGCCTCGGTGTCCGCGCTGGACGCGGTACGCCGGGGCCGGCGCGGCGACTTCGCAGGGGCGAAAGGCAAAGTGGCGCTGGCGTTGACGGCGGGGTCGTGGGCGATCCTGGCCGTGATCCGCTATCGCGGGATCACGACTCCCGGCCCGGTGTTGGAGGCGGGACTGACCGAACAGCTCGGAGCCGACTACGCCGAGCAGCTCAAGGCACTGCCCACCGAGCCGACCCGGCGCGGACGACGCAATCTGCCGCTGCGGACCACGGTGGCGCGGCGCCGCTTCGTCGACAAGCAGAACATCGTGTCCTACGGGCCGCACGGACGGGCCAACCTGGCCGACATCTGGCGGCGACGGGATCTCCCGCTGGACGGCAAAGCCCCGGTGCTGCTACAGATTCCGGGCGGGGCCTGGATGATCGGGTGGCGCCGCCCGCAGGCCTATCCCCTGATGACTCACCTGGTTTCGCGCGGCTGGGTGTGCGTGTCGATGAACTACCGCGTGTCTCCGCGACACACCTGGCCCGCCCACATCGTCGACGTCAAACGCGCGCTGGCCTGGGTCAAGGAGAACATCGCAGCCTATGGTGGAGATCCGAACTTCGTTGCGCTCAGCGGCGGTTCGGCCGGCGGTCACCTGACCGCCCTGGCCGCCCTGACGCCCAACGACCCCAAATTCCAGCCCGGCTTCGAAGACGCCGACACATCGGTGATGGCCGCCGTCCCGTTCTACGGTCGCTACGACTGGTATTCCACCGAGGAGCCGGGGCGCGCGCAGTTCGTCCAGGTGCTGGAAAGGTTGGTGGTCAAGCACAAATTCGACACGCACCGCGAGATCTACCTCGAGGCCTCCCCGCGGCGGTACGTGCACGTCGACGCGCCACCGTTTTTCGTGCTGCACGGAACCGACGACTCGCTCATCCCGGTGTCCGAGGCACGGGAGTTCGTCGAAGAGCTGCGATCGGTGTCCAAGGCCCCGGTCGCCTATGCCGAACTCCCCAATGCCCAGCACGCATTCGACATCTTCGGGTCACCCAGGGCCAACAAGGCCGCCGAGGCGGTCGCCCGGTTCCTGTCCTGGGTGTATGTGACGAACTACTCGACCGACCGCGAGTTCTGACCGCCTACAGGCCGGCGGCGCGTTCCAGCTCGGCCAAAGCCGGCTCGATGGCGTCGGCCATCTCGTCGATGTCGTTGGCCACCTCCGGCGTCGTCACGAAACCGAAGTCGAGGTGCTTCTGGTAGGAGAAGCAGGTGATGTTGAGCGCCACGTCCATGACCGGTGGCCCGAGCGGAACCAGCGAATCCAGTCTGGCACCGGCCATGTACAGCGGGACGGGCGGCCCCGGCACGTTGGAGACGACCAGGTTGATCGGCGCCAGGTTGTGCGACAGCCCGCTGGCGGTGTAGGCGCGCGCGGCGAGCTGCAGCAACCCGGGCGGCGTGGTCTCGGTGAGCCCCATAATCTGATGTGCGGAAAGCGCTTTGGCCATTTCCTTGGCGTTCTGCGTGCTCTCGTGGATGGCCTTGAGCCGTTCGGCCGGATCGTCGATGTCGGTGGCCAGGGACGCCGTCATCGAGCTGATCTGGTTGCCCACGTCGGACTTGTTTTCTTCGGTACGGGTCGACACCGGAATCTGCGCGATCAACGGCTTGTAGGGCAGCTCGTCACGCTTTTGCAGGTATTCGCGTGCCGCACCGGACACCAGGGCGAGCACCACATCGTTGAGCTTGACGCCGAACGCATCTTTGACCGCCTTGACCCGCTCCAGCTCCACCCGGCAGCCGGTGATGCGCCGGTGCGGCGACACAGTCGCATTGAACCGGGTCTTGGGGGCGTCGAAGTAGCGCGGCGGCCGGGTGCCCACACCCAGGGCGGCGATCTGCTGACGCACGGTCTGCTCCAGCAGCCGGGCGATGCGGAACGGCGTCATGATGCCGACGTTGATCAGCGCGCCCAGCGCACGTCGCTCCAGGCCCGGGATGGTGAAGCCGACGAATCCCACCGTTTCCTTCTGCGCGGGCCGCGGTTCGACGGTGACGTCCAAAAGGATCTCACCGAGCCCGGCGCCCGAGACACCGTCGACGATGGCGTGGTGCATCTTGGTCAACGTGGCGATGCGGCCGCCTTCGACACCTTCGATCACCCAGAGTTCCCACAGCGGCCGGCTGCGGTCCAGCTTGTAGGACATCAGTCTGCCGACGAGTTCCTCGAGCTCGCGGCGCCCGCCGGGTGCCGGAACACCGATGCGCCGGATGTGAAAGTCGATGTCGAGTTCCTCATCCTCGACGAACCAGGGACGGTCCAGGCCGAGCGGGGCACCGGTTACGCGCCAGCGTAACTGCGGGATCTCGGGCAGCCGCTCGATCAGCAGTTCGCGGAGTCGCTGAAAGCTGTAGTCGGGCGCCTTCCTGGGGTCACAAATCGCCAGCGCACCGACATGCATGTGCCAGCCTGCGGTTTCGGCAGACCAGAACGCCGCGTCAACACTCGAGAGCCGTTTCATCCCACGACCGTAGCCCGCGGCCACCCGCCGAAGCCAGCGATCTCCAACAATGTCACACGGGCGCGAGGCGCGCGAGCGTATGCGGCTCAGGCGTCTTCGAGCAGGTCCGGGGTCACCGCGGACTCGGTGTCGGGAATGCCGTCCACTTTCGCTTTTCGGTCGGCCATCGATAGCAAGCGCCGGATACGTCCTGCCACAGCATCTTTCGTCATCGGCGGATCGGCGAGCCGACCAAGTTCCTCCAGCGAAGCCTGCCGGTGCTCGACTCGCAGCCTGCCTGCGGTGGCCAGGTGGTCGGGCACCGTGTCGCCGAGTATCTCCAGCGCGCGTTCCACCCGGGCGGCCGCTGCCACCGCGGCGCGTGCCGAGCGGCGCAGATTGGCGTCGTCGAAATTCGCGAGCCGGTTGGCCGTGGCGCGGACCTCGCGACGCAGCCGGCGCTCCTCCCAGACCAGCCGGGTGTCCTGGGCGCCCATCCGGGTCAGCAACGCTCCGATCGCCTCGCCGTCGCGCACCACCACCCGGTCGGCGCCACGCACCTCACGCGCCTTGGCACTGACCCCGAGCCGACGTGCCGCACCGACCAGAGCGAGCGCCGCCTCCGGCCCGGGGCAGCTCACTTCCAGCGCCGAGGACCGGCCCGGCTCGGTTAACGAGCCGTGCGCCAGGAAGGCTCCCCGCCACGCCGCTTCGGCGTCGGCGATGCTGCCACCCACCACCTGCGCCGGCAGGCCGCGGACGGGACGTCCGCGCATGTCGAGCAACCCGGTCTGACGGGCCAGTGCTTCACCGTCGGTGGCCACCCGCAGCACGTAGCGGGTGTTCTTGCGGATTCCGCTGGCCGACAATACGTGCACCACCGCGTTGTAGCCGTAGAGGTCGAAGATGTCCTTGCGCAGCCGGCGCGCGATACTACCCAGATCGACCTCGGCCTCGACGACCACCCGGCCCGCGACGATGTGCAACCCGCCGGCAAACCGCAGCAGGGACGTGACCTCCGCGCGCCGCGCGCTGACCGACTTCACTACCAGACGGCTCAGCTCGTCCTTGACTTCGGTCGTCATCGCCACGCGTCGTCACCCCTCGGTCGTACACCTTCGATCGGTACCTCTTCTGTGGCCTTCACCGCAGGCGCCGCCGGATCCCTGTCTCGCACGCGCACCCCGTCCAGCACGGCCGCCAGCTTGCCCGGGTCATGTAAAGGTGTACCAGGTCGGGCCACGTCGGCGAAGTGGACCTCGGCCTGCAGCAGTGTCGCAGTGCGGCGCAAGTGATCACGTTCCCGGTCGCTGGGCACCCGGTCGGTGTCGATGATGACCTCGTCGACCGTGAAACCGGGCGCATGCTGGGCCAGCACGTGCAGATGGCGTTCCACCGAGAAGCCTGCCGTTTCGCCCGGCTCGGCGACCAGGTTGAGCACCAACGCCTTGCGGGCCCGGGTGGCCTGCAGCGCCTCGAGCAGCCCCGGCACCAGGACGTGCGGGATCACGCTGGTGAACCACGAGCCGGGTCCCAGCACCACCAGCTCGGCCGACATGATGGCGTCGACGGCCTGCCGGGTCGCAGGCGGGTCGGCGGGCAGCAATCGCACCCGGCGCACCTTGCCGGGCGTCGATGCGATCCCCACCTGACCCCGGATCACCCGGAACATGCGGGGATCGGACTCCAGGCCCGACACGTCCGCCTCGATCTGCAGGGCGATCGGGCACATCGGCAGCACCCTGCCCTTGACCCCGAGGATGCGACCGATCTCGTCGAGGGCCGCGACGGGGTCGGCCAGTAGCTCGGAGACCCCGGCCAGCAGCAGGTTCCCGATCGGGTGCCCGGCCAGCGCGCCGCTGCCGCCGAACCGGTGCTGCAGGATGGTCGCCCACAACCGGCCGTGCGGACTGTCGGATGCCAACGCCGCCAACGCCATTCGCAAGTCACCCGGCGGGACCACGTCCAGTTCGCTGCGCAGCCGGCCCGACGAGCCGCCGTCGTCGGCCACCGTGACGATGGCGGTGACGTGCGGGGTGAGCCGGCGCGCCGCGGACAGCGTGGCGTACAGGCCGTGGCCGCCGCCGAGCGCGACGATGTTGTCGGTCATTCGCGGCCCAGATCCCGGTGCAGCGCCCGAACCGTCAGTTGCGGATCGGATCGCAACAGACCCATCAGCGCCTCGGCGATCGCCACGCTGCGGTGCTTGCCGCCGGTGCAGCCGATGGCGACCGTCATGTAGCGCTTCCCCTCCCGCCGGTAGCCCTCGACCACCAGCGACAGCAGCCGATGGTAGGTCTCGAGGAATTCGGCCGCGCCCGGTTGGCTCAACACGTAGTCGCGTACCGGCTCGTGTTGACCGGTCAGCGGGCGCAGCTCGTCCACCCAGTGTGGGTTGGGCAGGAACCGGACGTCCATCACCATGTCGGCGTCCATCGGCAGGCCGTACTTGAAGCCGAAGGACTCGAGCGTGACGCTGGTGGTCGCGCCGGCGTTGCCACCGAAGGCGCGCTCGATGCTTTCCCGCAGGCCGCGCACCGACAATGTCGAGGTGTCGATGATCAGGTCCGCGGTGGCCCGCACCGGGGCCAGCATCCGGCGCTCGGCGGCGATGCCTTCGGCCAGTGTCTGCTGGCCCTGCAGCGGGTGACTGCGGCGGTTGTTCTCGTAGCGGCGCACCAGCATGTCGTCGGAGGCCTCCATGAACACCACCCGTGGCCTGATGTTGCGGGTGGCCAGTTCGTTGCGAACCTCGTCCAAGTCCCCGGTGAACCCGCGCGAGCGCACGTCCATCACCACGGCGAGCTGGGTGATCCGCGATCCGGCGGCCAGTCCGAAATCCACCATGCGGGTGATCAACTGGGGCGGGAGGTTGTCGGCCACGTACCAGCCGAGGTCCTCGAGCACCTTGGCGGCCGTGCCGCGGCCGGCACCCGACAACCCGGTCACCAGAACGACATCGATGCCGGCGGAGGTGTCGCTGTCGGTCATTCCGAAGCTCCCGTCGCGTCGGGCCGTAGTGCCTCGAGGACGGCCGTGGCGGTGGCCACACCGATACCCGGCACGGCGGTGATCTGGTCGACGGTGGCCTCCTTGAGGCGGGCTATCGATCCGAAGTGCGTGACCAGCGCCTTGCGCCGGTGCTCACCCAATCCGGGTACGGAATCCAGCGCCGAGGCCGTCATCCGCTTGGATCGCTTGCTGCGATGGTAGGCGATGGCAAACCGGTGCGCCTCGTCGCGCACCCGCTGCAGCAGATACAGCCCTTCGCTGTTACGCGGCATGATGATCGGTTCGGGCTCTGCGGGCACCCAGATCTCTTCCAGCCGCTTGGCCAGGCCGATCACGGCGACGTCAGTGATGCCGAGCTCGTCCAGCACCGCGCCGGCCGCGTTGACCTGCGGCGCGCCGCCGTCGACGACGAACAGGTTGGGCGGGTAGGCGAACCGGCGTGTCTTGCCCTCCGGGGAAAGCAGATTCGGATCCTGCTGATCGTTGAGGTGCCGCCAGAACCGGCGCCGGGTGACCTCGGCGATGGAGGCCACGTCGTCGGAGCGCCCCTCCCCCGCGGCCTCCCGGATCCCGAAGTGCCGGTAATCCGATTTGCGCGGCAAGCCGTCCTCGAAGACCACCAGCGAGCCCACCACGTCGGTACCCTGCACGTGGCTGATGTCGACACACTCGATGCGCAGCGGCGCGTCGGCCAGGCCCAGGGCTTCCTGAATATTCTGCAGCGCAACGGATCTGGCATTGAAATCGCCGGCCCGCTTCAATTTATGTTGCTGCAGTGCGTCTTTCGCGTTTCGCTGAACGGTCTCGGCGAGGGCCCGCTTGTCGCCGCGCCGCGGCACCCGCAGCCGGACCTTGCCGCCACGCAGCCCGGAGAGCCAGCTGGCCAGCTCGTCGTGGTTGGACGGCAGACAGGGCACCAGCACCTCGCGCGGCACCGGGTTCACGGATTCGTCAGCGGCCCCACCCAATTCGGCCTGTTCGCCGTAGAACTGCGTCAGGAACTGCTCGACGATCTGCTCGGCTCCGGTGTCGCCGGGGTCTGCCGACTTCTCCACAATCCAGCCGCGCTGACCACGGACCCGACCGCCGCGCACGTGGAAGACCTGTACCGCCGCCTCGAGATCGTCGTCGGCGAAGGCCATCACGTCGGCGTCGGTGCCGTCGCCGAATACCACCGCCTGCTTCTCCATGGCCCGCTTCAGTGCGCCCAGGTCGTCGCGCAGCCGCGCGGCACGTTCGAAATCCAGCTCGGCGGATGCCCCGTGCATCTGTTGTTCCAGCTCACGGGCGAATCGCTCGGTCTTGCCGGACAGGAAGTCGCAGAAGTCCCCCACGATCTGGCGGTGCTGCTCGGCACTGACCCGGCCGACGCACGGGGCCGAGCATTTGTCGATGTAGCCGAGCAGGCACGGGCGGTCGATCTGGTTGTGTCGCTTGAAGACTCCGTTGGAGCAGGTTCTGGCCGGGAAAACCCGGGTGAGCAGGTCCAGCGTCTCGCGGATCGCCCACGCGTGCGAGTACGGCCCGAAATACCGCACCCCTTTGCGCCGCGGGCCCCGGTAGACCATCAGCCGGGGGAACTCCTCGTTGAGGGTGACGGCCAGCACCGGGTAGGACTTGTCGTCGCGGTAGCGGACGTTGAAGCGCGGATCGAACTCCTTGATCCAGTTGTATTCCAGCTGCAGCGCCTCGACCTCGGTATTGACCACCGTCCACTCGACCTTGGCCGCGGTGGTCACCATCTGGCGGGTCCGGGGGTGCAGTCCGGCGATGTCGGCGAAGTACGACGTCAGCCGGCTGCGCAGGCTCTTGGCCTTGCCGACGTAGATGACACGGCCGTGGGCATCCCGGAACCGGTAGACGCCCGGCTCGACCGGGATGGACCCGGGCGCGGGACGGTACGAGGCGGGATCTGGCACGTCTCTAGGCTAGTGGTCGCCTACCAAGCGCCCAGAACGACAGGGCCCGGCGGCTCGGGTGGGCTACCCAGGAGGCGCCCAGCAGGTGGCGTCACTTACGTCGAGAAAGCGGTCCGACCGCTGTCCCAGCCGCGATGATGTGCGCCGGGCGCGACATAGAACGGCGGGACCGGTCACGGTACCTGGTCCCACTCTTGGCCGGGGCCATCGAGGCCGCAATTGAGGCGGTTCACCGCAGTCCCCGGATTCGGGTTGCCGAAGCCGGCGCTGAGGCACGGGCCGATACCGTTCGCGAGCTGACCGTTGGGCTGAAGAGTCCAACGCTGACTGATCCAGCCGGTGCAAGGGACCAACGTCACCAACCACTGGTTCACGACGCCCAGTGCCAGACAGGTCCCTGGGAAGGCCGCACTCCCGATCGTTCCGTCCGAGTTGAAGTTCCAGCGCTGGGTTTCCGACTCGTCGCACGGGTTGAGGACCGTCGCAGCGTTGAAGTCCCCGCTCGGGCCGTCCAGACACAAGTTGGCCAACCGGTTCTTCAACCGGACCGGGTCGTCGGCGCTCGCCTCACCGGCGCCGAGCAGCGCGACACCGAACGTCGCGCCAACTAGGACAAGGGTCCGTCGCACACCGCCCGCAAACCGCGGGCCCTTCAGAGTCGGCATTCCGCCATCGTATGGGCAGCGCCCTCAGCGGGCGTGCAGGTCCGGCCGGTAGCGGGCCAGCTGCTCGCGGACGGCGTCCATCGCGTGCACGGCACGCTCCTTGTCCACCGCCTGAATCGCCATCACCGGGATGTACTCGTCGTCGGGCAGGTCGATGCGCGCCCAGCGACTGCCCGCCGGAAACGACACACCGACGATATCCGGCCAGCGGATCAGCTTGTCGCTGAAGACATTACGCACCGAGAGGCCGGCCGATCCGACGCGTAGCCGCGGTCGGGTGAACAACAGCGCCAGGCCCGCCAGGATCACACCCAGCACTACCATCGCCACCTGGTCAGCTGTCTGAAAAACCACACCGGTGGCGCCGGCCTTGAGTACCAGGCCGACCGCGATGTGCGCCACCAGGATCAGAACCGCCGCGCCGTAGGCGAATATCGGTGTCAAGTGGGGACGGCACACCAGGTCCCACCGCGGGTCGCGGTCCCCGCGCCGGGTCGGCTGCGTCACGACTGGGCGCGCAGGTCGCGCAAGGTCAGCGCGGTGGTCAGGGCCGCCGCGGCCGCCTGAGCACCCTTGTCTTCGGCCGACGACGGCAAGCCCGCCCGGTCCAGCGCCTGTTCCTCGGTGTTCGTGGTCAGCACGCCGTTGGCCACCGGGGTCGACGCGTCCAGCGAAACCCTGGTCAGCCCCTGGGTCACCGCATCGCAGACATAGTCGAAATGCGGTGTCTGGCCACGGATCACCACACCGAGCGCAACGACGGCGTCGTGGTTGCTAGCCAACTCCTGGGCCACCACCGGAATCTCGATCGCGCCGAGCACCCGCACGACCGTGGGACTGTCGATCCCGGACGCGGTTGCCACCCTGCGGGCACCGGCGAGCAGCGCATCGCAGATGGTGCCGTGCCAGGTGCTGGCGACGATTCCCAGCCGCACATCCGACGCGTCCACCGCCGGCATGTCCGGTATGCCGGCGCCACCGCTCACCAGGCACCACCGCTCACAGGGCACCACCGAATTCGCCTGGCAAGTGCACAGATTCGTGAAAATCGTCCAGGCCGACCAGATCGTGGCCCATCTTGTCGCGCTTGGTCATCAGGTAGCGGATGTTCTCCGCGTTGGCGCGTACCGGCAACGGCACCCTTTCGATGATGTGCAGTCCATAGCCGTCCAGGCCGACCCGTTTGGCGGGATTGTTGGTCAGCAGCCGCATCGAGCGCACCCCGAGGTCGACGAGGATCTGGGCGCCGATCCCGTAATCCCGTGCGTCAGCCGGCAGTCCGAGTTTGAGGTTGGCGTCCACGGTGTCTTCGCCGGCGTCCTGTAGCTGATAGGCCTGCAGTTTGTGCATCAGCCCGATGCCCCGGCCCTCGTGTCCGCGCATGTACAGCACGACACCGCGTCCCTCGCGGGCGACCATGGCCATCGCGGCGTCCAGTTGAGGGCCGCAGTCGCAGCGACGGGAGCCGAACACATCGCCGGTCAGGCACTCCGAGTGCACCCGCACCAGCACGTCGTCGCCCTCGCCGCTGGGCCCGACGATGTCACCACGAACCAGCGCGACGTGCTCGACATCCTCGTAGATGCTGGCGTAGCCGATCGCGCGGAACTCGCCGTGCCGGGTGGGAATCCGGGCCTCGGCGATCCGCTCGATGTGTTTCTCGTGCTTACGGCGCCACTCGATCAGGTCGGCGATGGTGATCAGGGCGAGCCCGTGCTCGTCGGCGAACACGCGCAACTCGTCGGTCTGGGCCATCGAGCCCTCGTCTTTTTGGCTGACGATCTCGCAGATCGCGCCCGCCGGTTGCAGCCCCGCCATCCGGGCCAGGTCGACGGCGGCCTCGGTGTGCCCGGGACGGCGCAACACCCCACCGTCCTTCGCGCGCAAGGGGACGACGTGACCGGGCCGGGTGAAATCTGTGGAGACACTGGCCGGGTCGGCCAGCAGGCGCATCGTGGTAGCCCGGTCGGAGGCCGAGATCCCGGTTCCCACACCGATTCTCGCGTCGACGGTGACGGTGTACGCGGTGCCGTGCTTGTCCTGGTTCACCGCGTACATCGGCAACAGGCCCAACCGGTCGCAGATCTCGCCATCCAGCGGAACGCACAGATATCCCGAGGTGTAGCGAACCATGAACGCGACCAGTTCGGGGGTGGCCTTTTCGGCCGCGAAGATCAGGTCGCCTTCGTTCTCGCGTTCCTCGTCATCGATGACGACCACGGCCTTGCCCGCCGCAATGTCGGCAACCGCCCGTTCGACGGAGTCCAACCTCGTCATCTTGCTTCCTTACCTGGCCGTTGTTGCTAATCAGTATGAACCACGTGGCCCCGTGGTCATTGCGCCTTCTCCCGGAGTCGACCCGTACCGTCAGCCCCGCGCCTGCAGCAGCCGTTCCACGTACTTGGCGATGACGTCCACCTCGAGGTTCACCTGCGTGCCCACCGGGGCCGTGCCCAGCGTGGTCAGCTCACGGGTGGTCGGGATCAGCGAGACCTCGAACCAGTCCCGGGATTCGGCGCCCAGAGCGGAGACGGTGAGAGAGATGCCGTCGACGGTGATCGAGCCCTTCTCCACCACGTAGCGCGCCACCGAGGCGGGCATCTCGACGCGCACCACCTCCCAGTGCTCGGAGGGGGTACGGGCCACGATTTCACCGGTGCCGTCGACGTGGCCCTGCACGATGTGCCCACCGAGGCGACTGTTGAGCGCCGCGGCGCGCTCGAGGTTCACCCGGCTGCCGGGACGCAGGTGACCCAGGTTGGAGCGGTTGAGCGTCTCGGCCATGACGTCGGCACTGAACTGGCCGTCGGGCAGCACGTCCACCACCGTCAGGCACACGCCGTTGACCGCGATCGAGTCCCCATGGCCGGCGTCGGAGGCGACCGTCGGCCCGCGGATGATCAGACGCGCGGCGTCGGCCAGCGCGTCGCGGCCGGTCACCTCTCCGAGTTCCTCGACAATTCCGGTGAACATCGCACCAGGTTAATGAGTGTTCCCGCGCCTTGGCACCCGCCTGGTTTCCCGGCCGGGTCGGGGCCACCCTCTACGATGCTGGGTATGCAAAAGACCCGCCGTCTTCTGGCTGTCCTCGCTGCGCTCAGCGTCGCGATCACGCTCGTGGCAGGATGCACGATCACCAAAAAGGCCAAAGGCGGTCCCCTGCCCGACGCGAACACTTTGCTCAAGCAGGCCACCGAAACCACCAAGGCCGTCAAGAGTGCGCACATCATCCTGACGGTGAACGGCAAGATCCCGGGCTTGTCGATCAAGTCGCTGAGCGGTGATCTGAACACCGAGCCCACCGCCGCCAAGGGAAACGTCAAGCTCACATTCGCCGGATCTGACATCGATGCCGACTTCGTGGTGTTAGACGGGATCCTGTACGCCGCCCTGAGCCCGAACAACTGGACCCCATTCGGCAAGGCCGCCGACGTCTATGACCCGTCGCAGATTTTGAGCCAGGACAAGGGCTTGGCCAACGTGCTGGCGAATTTCACCGAACCCAAAGCCGAAGGGCGGGACAACATCAACGGCCAACCTGCCATCCGCATCAGCGGAAAAGTCACCGCCCAGGCGGTGAACGCGATTGCGCCACCTTTCAGCGCCAGCGAACCGGTCCCGGCCACCATCTGGGTACAGGAGAACGGTGATCACCATCTGGTGCAGGCCAAGTTGGAACGCGGCACGGGCAATTGGGTGCAGATGACCCTGTCGAACTGGGGCCAACAGGTCCAGGTCACCAAGCCGACGGAGAACTGATAATCATGCGAGCAGGACGCAAAGTCGCGATAAGCGCGGGCAGCCTGGCGGTACTACTGGGTGCCCTGGACACGTATGTCGTCATCACCATCATGCGCGACATCATGAACGGTGTCGGTATCCCACTGAACCAGCTGCAGCGGATCACCTGGATCGTCACGATGTACCTTCTGGGTTACATCGCCGCCATGCCGCTGCTGGGCCGGGCATCGGACCGGTTCGGCCGCAAGTTCATACTGCAATGCAGTCTGGCCATGTTCATCGTCGGCTCGGTGGTCACCGCGCTGTCCATGGCCATCGGCAAATGGACCTTCGATGTCGGCGACTACACCGTCTCGTTCGAGGATCCGAACCGGGCGTTCCAGGTCCTGATCGTCGGCCGCACCATTCAGGGCATCGCCAGCGGCGCCCTGCTGCCGGTCACGCTGGCACTCGGCGCCGATCTGTGGTCGCAGCGCAACCGCGCCGGTGTGCTCGGTGGCATTGGGGCCGCGCAGGAACTCGGCAGCGTGCTGGGGCCGCTGTACGGGATCTTCATCGTCTGGTTGTTCCACGACTGGCGAGACGTGTTCTGGATCAACGTCCCGCTGACCCTGATCGCCATGGTGCTGATCCACTTCAGCCTTCCTGCGCAGGACCAGAGCGCCGTGCGCCAACGTATCGACGTGGTCGGTGGTCTGCTTCTCGCCCTGACTCTGGCTCTTGCGGTGATCGGGTTGTACAACCCGACGCCCAACAGCGAGCACGCGCTACCGAGCTATGGCTTGCCGCTGGTGATCGGGGCGGCAGGCGCCGCAGTGTTGTTCATTCTGTGGGAAGTCTTCGCCCGCACGCGACTGATCGAACCGAGAGGGGTGCGTTTCCTGCCCTTCCTGGCCGCGCTGGGTTCGTCGGTCTGCGCCGGTGCGGCACTGATGGTGACGCTGGTCAACGTGGAGCTGTTCGGCCAGGGCGTCCTGGGCAAGGACCAGGTCCAAGCGGCCGGCATGCTGCTGTGGTTCCTCATCGCGTTGCCGATCGGGGCGCTGGCGGGCGGATGGATCGCCACCCGGGTGGGCGACCGGATCGTGGTGTTCGTCGGTCTGTTGATTGCCGCCGGTGGTTACCTGCTGATCTCCCACTGGCGTGAAGACCTGCTCACCGACCAGCACAGCATCTTCGGACTGTTCTCACTGCCCGCCATGCACTTCGACCTCGTGGTCGCCGGGGTGGGGCTGGGCCTGGTGATCGGCCCGTTGTCGTCGGCCACCTTGCGCGTCGTCCCAGCGGCGCAGCACGGCATCGCCTCGGCGTTGGTGGTGGTGGCGCGGATGACCGGCATGTTGATCGGTATGGCTGCGCTGAGCGCCTGGGGCTGGCACCGGCTCCAACAGATCAAGGAATCGATGCCCAAGACCCCTAATGGTGCAGACGCGATCGAGGCCGGGGCCGCGGAGGGAGCCCGATCCATCCGGGCCTTTGCTCAGATGTACGGCGGAATCTTTACGATCACCGTGGTCATCTGCGTGGTGGGAGCACTCCTGGGTCTGCTGCTGGCCGGCCGGAACGTTCACGTCGACGAACCCGAAGAAGTCCCTGCCGAACCGGCGCTCGCTGCTCACCAGGCACCCCAGCAGGTGACCCATCCGGAGCCGGCGCCCGGGAAGGCCGCCCCGGCGCTACCGAGCTACCAGGCTGAGCAATAGGTCCGGTCCGACCTGCTCGACGCTGTCGAACTGCCAGCGCAGGGCGTGCGCCATGCTGGACACCCCCACGTCGTCCACCGCGGTCACCGGGCCCCCCAGCAAGATCGGCGCGACGTAGGCCAGGATCCGGTTGATCGCCCCGGCCCTCAGGAAGGCACCGGCCAGGGTGGGGCCGCCTTCCAACAGCACATCGGTGCGGTCGGCCAGCGCCCTGAGCACCTCGACGGGCTCATGGGTGCGGATCACCATGGTGCGTGCATCGTCGTTGAGGACTTTGGCTTCCGACGGGATCTCGCGTTTTCCCACCACCACCCGCAGCGGCTGCTGGGGCGACAGCGAACCGTCCGGAAGCCGCGCGGTCAGGGCCGGATCGTCGGCCAGGACGGTACCGGTGCCGACCACGATCGCGTCCGCGATGGCGCGACGACGGTGCAGGTCGGCCCGGGAGGCATCACTGGAGATCCACTGACTGGATCCGTCCGCGGCGGCGCTGCGGCCGTCGATGCTGGTCGCATACTTCCACGTCACGTGGGGAAAGCCGGTGCGCTGCTTGTGCAGCCATTCCCGCAGCGGACCGGCCGCCACCTGGTCTGCCATGATGCCCGAGCGCACCTGCAATCCCGCCGCCGTGAGTCGTCCGGCGCCACCACCGGCGATGCCGTTCGGGTCGTTGAGCGCGTAGATGACCGTCCCCACCCTGGCTTCGATGAGCGCGTTCACGCACGGCGGCGTCTTGCCGTAGTGGTTGCACGGCTCCATGGTGATCACCGCGATGCCGCCCGCGGCCAGACCGCCCGCCCGGCGCAAGGCGATGACCTCGGCGTGGTCACCACCGGCCGGCTGGGTGGCACCGACACCGACCACCCGCCCTTCCTGGTCCACGATCACCGCCCCGACCGGCGGGTTCGGGTAAGTGGTGCCTTTGACCTGATACGAGTGCTCGATGGCCAGGCGCATCGCCTCTTCGATGCTCTTGACCTGCTCGGGAGTGTTCGGGCCGGTCACGAAGCGCTCCCCCGCCCAAGGTGGTGTGACGCCGCGCTGGCCTGCCGACGCAGCGCCTGGACCGCGGCGGCCGGATCCTGCGCCCCGTAGACCGAGGATCCGGCGACGAAACAGTCGACTCCGGCTTCGGCGGCCTGCTCGATGGTGTCCTCGTTGATGCCGCCGTCGATCTCGACCAAGATGGTCAACTCTCCGGCGTCGATCAGCTTGCGGGCCGTTCGCACCTTGCTCAGCACGTCAGGTATGAAGCTCTGGCCGCCGAAGCCGGGTTCGACGGACATGATCAGCAACGTGTCGAACTGCGGCAGGATCTCCAGGTAAGGCTCCAGCGGAGTACCGGGCTTGACGCTGATTCCGGCTTTCGCGCCCGCGGCCCGGATATCGCGGGCCACCCCGACCGGATTGTCGGTGGCTTCCGCGTGGAAGGTGACGTTGTAAGCGCCGGCCTCTGCGTACGGTGGCGCCCAGCGGTCCGGGTCTTCGATCATCAGGTGGCAGTCCATCGGGATGCTACTGGCCGCCAGCAAACTCTCCACCACCGGTAGACCGATCGTCAGGTTCGGCACGAAGTGCCCGTCCATCACGTCGACGTGCAGCCAGTCGGCGCCGTGCACCGCGGCCGCTTCGTCGGCGAGCCGAGCGAAGTCGGCCGCCAGAATGGACGGCGCTATCAGCGGACCCCCCTTATCAGGCATGAGCGACAGACTACTAATCCTCGGGAAGCCTGCGCAGGGCAGCCGCGAACATGGCATCGGTGCCGTGCCGGTGCGGCCACAACTGCACATGGGGACCGGCGCCCAGTCCCGCGTCCACCGGCTCGAACAGCGGGCGGGCGTCCAGAACCGCTACCGGGTGTCGGCGCAGCGCATCGGCTACCACTCCCACCGTTTCGGCGAGGTGCGGCGAACAGGTCGCGTACAGCACCACCCCGCCCGGCCGGGTGAGCGCGATCGCGGCGGCCAGCAGTTCGCGTTGCAGCCGGGTGAGCACCGGCACGTCGGACGGCTGCCGTCGCCAGCGCGCTTCCGGCCGGCGGCGCAGTGCGCCCAACCCGGTACAGGGCACGTCGACCAAGACGCGGTCGAAGCCCGGTTCCAGACCCGTCTGGCGACCGTCCACCCGAAGCACCTCGACGGGCAACCCGCGGGTGTTCGCCACGACCAGGTCTGCCCGATGCTCGGCCGGTTCCACCGCGGTGACCGTCGCTCCCGATTGCGCGGCCAGGGCACCCAGCAGGGCGGTCTTGCCGCCCGGCCCGGCGCACAGGTCCAGCCATCGGCCGGTGTCGCCGTCGACCGCCGCCAGGGTCAGCGCCCGGGCCACCAATTGGCTCCCCTCGTCCTGGACCAGCGCCCGGGCGTCGCGTACCGGCGCCAGCTGGCCCGGGTCACCGCCGGGCAGGTACACCGCGTAGGGCGAATACCGCCCGACCGTGCCATGTACCGCCTCGGACAGCTCGGCAGCCGTCAGCACTCCGGGACGGGCCGCCAGATGCACCTTGGGCCGCTCGTCGTCGCTGGCCAGCATGGACTCCAGCTCGCCCGCGGCCGCACCCAGGGCGTCGGCGAAGGCCTGGGCGATCCAGCGCGGGTGGGCGTGCACGAATGCCGCATAGCCGACCGGGTCGTCGCGCGGCGCCAGCTCCTGCACCCAGGATTGTTCGTCGCGCCCCGAGATGGTCCGCAGCACGCCGTTGACGAAACCGGCTCGCGCCGAGTCGAATTCGATGCCGGCCTGGTCGACGGTGGTGGATACCGCGGCGTGTGCATCCACCCGCATGCGCAGCAGTTGATAGGCGCCCAGCCGCAGCAGGTCGAGCAGGACCGGATCGATGGTGTCGGGAGCGCGGCCGGCGGCGGCGCCGATGACGGCATCGAGCAGTCCGCGGCTGCGGCATGTTCCGTAGGTCAGCTCGGTGGCGAAAGCGGCGTCGCGGCCGGTGATCTCGCGCTCACGCAGCAATGCGGGCAGCACCAGGTTCGCATAGGCGTTGCGCTCGCTGACCGCCCGCAGCGCGTCGAATGCGGCACGACGCGCGGGATCCAGCGGTTTGCGGCGCGGCCGGTGCTGCGACTGCTTTGCTCTGCTGTCCGGACGCTTGCGATACGGCCGGGTCATGACGCCCGGATCTCGGGATCGAGCCGGGCGCCGCGTGCCCAGTCGGCGGCGTCCATCGGCTTCTTTCCCGGCGGCTGTACCTGTCCCAGCCGCACCGGTTGCGTCCCGGTGCCGACCCACACGTTCTTGCGGTCGATGTGCATCCGTCCCGGCGGCAGTGCTGCCGGCGCGCCCGGATCGGGCTGTACCGGACCGACTTTCACCCGCATGTCGCCGATGAGTGTCCAGGCGCCCGGGTTCGGCGTGACGGCACGGATCCGCCGCTCGACCACCTCGGCCGGCAGGTCCCAGCGCACCCGGGCCCGCTCGACGGTGATCTTCGGCGCCAGGCTGACCCCTTCGGCCGGTTGCGGCCGCGGGGTGAGCGCCGCGTCGGCGATGCCGTCCAAGGTGGCCGATAGCAGCTCGGCACCCGAGACGGCAAGTCGCTGCAGCAGGTCACCTGCCGTGTCGGTGGGCCGGATGGTCTCGGTGACGACGCCGTAGACCGGCCCGGAGTCCAGGCTCGGTTCGATCTGGAACGTGGTCGCTCCGGTGATGGTGTCTCCCGCGGCGATGGCGGCCTGCACCGGTGCCGCCCCGCGCCAGGCCGGCAGCAACGAGAAGTGCAGGTTGACCCAGCCGTGCGGCGGAACCGCCAGCAGCCCGGCGCCCAGCAGCGCCCCGTAGGCCACCACCGGGCAGCATTGCGGCGCCAATTCCGCCAGCTCGGCCACGAACTCCGGCGAATTCGGCCGCGCCGGCCGCAACACCGGTACGCCGCGGTCGAGCGCCTCTCGGGCCACCGGCGACGGTTCCGGTTTGCCCCGCCGGCCCGACGCCGCATCGGGGCGGGTCAGCACGGCGATGACGTCATGCCGGGGCGAGTCGAGGAGGCGACGCAGAGCGGGCAACGCGGGTTCGGGGGTACCGGCGAAGACGAGGCGCACCGGCACAGTCTATGAACCGCCGTGCGCCTGCCACGCGCGCCGCAGGGCCGCAGCGAAATTCACAGGCACTTACAATGTTACCTATGCATACTGTGTCTGTACAACACTAAAAGCAGATCTGCACTCCCTCGAAGGAGATCGACCATGACCATCGACCTACCCGTACGCGCCGACGAGACACTCGCGGCCACCCATCGGGCCATGTGGGCGCTCGGCGATTACGCCCTGATGGCCGAGGAGGTGATGGCCCCCCTGGGTCCCGTGCTGGTGACCGCCGCGGGTCTCGGACCGGGCGTGCGGGTGCTCGACGTCGCCGCCGGATCGGGCAACATCTCCCTGCCCGCCGCCCGCGCCGGTGCCACTGTCACGTCGACCGACCTCACGCCGGAACTGCTGCAGCGCTCGCAGCAACGGGCGGCCACGGAGAGCCTGAAGCTGCACTACCAGGAAGCCAACGCGCAGGCACTTCCTTTCGACGACAACACATTTGACGCGGTGATCTCCGCGATCGGGGTGATGTTCGCCCCAGACCACCAATGCGCCGCGGACGAACTCGTCCGGGTGTGCCGGCCGGGCGGCACGATCGGCCTGATCAGCTGGACGCACGAGGGATTCTTCGGCCGGATGCTGGCCACCATCCGGCCGTACCGGCCGAGCCTGTCGTCGGCCCTGCCACCGTCGGCGCTGTGGGGCCGTGAGGCCTACATCACCGGCCTGCTCGGTGATCGCGTCACCGGCGTCGACACGCGGCGCGGCCTGCTCGAGGTGACCCGGTTCGACACCGCCCAGGCTGTGCACGATTACTTCAAGAACAACTACGGCCCGACCATCGAGGCCTACGAGAACATCGGTGACAACCGGGTGCTGGCCGCCGAACTCGACACCCAACTGGTCGAGCTGGCCGCCGAATACCTGGCCGACGGCGTCATGCAGTGGGAGTACCTGCTGCTCACCGCCAACAAGAGCTGAAAGCGGGGGCGGCCCGGCGCTTACAGCTCGTGATAATCGACGTGAGCG
This sequence comes from Mycobacterium sp. NGS49, assembly GCF_059812565.1. Lineage (NCBI taxonomy): Bacteria > Bacillati > Actinomycetota > Actinomycetes > Mycobacteriales > Mycobacteriaceae > Mycobacterium > Mycobacterium sp. NGS49. The sequence goes on from NZ_JCALCX010000005.1 coordinate 165,457, forward strand.
TCGGGTTCGCCACCGGCGGCGGTGAAGGCGGTGAGTGCACGGACCAGCCCGTGGCGTTCCGCCGCCGGCATCTTCTCGACGATGCGGGCGATCTCGGCGCGCCGGTTCGCCGTCACCTTGGCGACGACTTCGCGACCGCGCTTGGTGAGCGAGGCCAGCAGTTCCCGACGGGAGGTGGGGTGCGGCAGGCGGTCGATCAGACCGGCGCTGACCAGCCTGTCGACCATTCGGCCGGTGGCCGACGGTTGCACGCCCAGCAGGGTCGCCAGGGTCGCCAGGTTCACCGGACCGCGATTGGAGAGGATGACCAGCGTGCGGAACTGCGGGATGGTGATGGTGTCGTCCACCGCCGCAATGGAATTGGCCGAAAGGCCGACCAGCACCCGAGACGCGGTCAGCAATGCGTCGGTGATCATGTCGAGCGACTCTGCCGTCGCGTTCTCTGTTGCCATCGAAGGCGCCTTCCCCTCTTTCGGGCTGGAGCAGAGAAATTGTAACAGCCCTCTACAATCGAATGCATGAATTGTTGCAATATTGAATAGTTGCTGACGGATTCTTTCCGGGTGGTCCGGACCGCCGAACCTCAGGAGATCAAGGATGACCAGCTACGTCTGCGAGGCCCCGGCGACGACGCACCGGGCCATGTGGCAACTGGGCGACTACCCAGCCTACGCCACCGAGGTGTTGGCGCCGTTGGGACCAATCCTCGTGTCCGCCACTGGAATTTGTGCCGGGGATCGGGTGCTGGACGTTGCGGCCGGCACCGGCAACGTGTCGATCCCCGCCGCGGCGACCGGTGCCCATGTGACAGCAGCCGACCTGACACCGGAGCTGCTGCGGCACGCCCAGCTGCGAGCGGCGGAGCGGGGCCTGCAGCTGCGCTGGCGGGAAGCCAACGCCGAAGCCCTGCCCTTCCGGGCCGGTGAGTTCGATGTCGTGCTCTCGTCGATCGGGGCCATGTTCGCCCCGCGCCAGCAGCGCACCGCCGACGAGTTGGCCCGGGTGTGTCGCCGGGACGGCAAGATCAGCGTGCTGAGCTGGACCCCCGACGGGTTCTACGGCCGGTTGCTCTCGGCCGTGCGGCCGTTCCGCCCCACGATGCCGCCCAGGGCACCCCACGAGGCGTGGTGGGGATGTGCGGAATACGTCAGCGTCCTGTTCGGTGACCACGTCGGCGACATCCGCACGCAAACCGGTGCACTGCGGGTCGACCGTTTCGCCGACCCCGAAGCATGTCGCGACTACTTCAAAGTGCATTACGGCCCCGTCGTCAACGCCTACCGGAACATCACCGGGGACCGGGTGCGCGTGCTGGCGCTCGATGCGGAACTTGCCGAGCTTTGTGCCGAATATCTGCAGGACGGCGTAATGAGCTGGGAATACCTGATCTTCACCGCGCGGAGGTGCTAAAGCGGGTCAATTTGCCCCGACCCGACCGGTGGACCGGCCGCCGCTCCGGCCCGCCGCTATCGCGCGCGGCTTATCCGCCCGGCGATCAGGGCCGAGCAGATCTGTCGGCCGCTGAAAATCGGGGAGGCACAGGTGATTTGGCTGCGCCGAGCCGTTAGTGGTCCTCGGTCGAATTGATTGGTCGGTGGCCCAGCTGACGGGCTTCGGGATCGGAAGTTCGATAGTGGAATCTCATTCGAGAACCCGCCGGAATACGGGAATTTAGGCGAATCGGTTTTCGCTCACCGTTTACAGCGGCGCCATTCGAGGCGTTTAGTGTGCAGAGCGCGATCTGCGGAATGGCTGTGCGTCGAGTGTGCGGAGGCTCAAATGTCGATGTTTGTGATTGCGGCGCCTGAGGTAATGGTGGCAGCGGCCAACGACATGACGGGGATCGCAGAGGCGTTGAGGGCGGCCACCGCGGCAGCGGTTCCGGCCATGACGGGGGTTGGGCCGTTGGCCGGTGATGAGGTGTCGGCGGCGGTGGCCCGGTTGTTCGGCGCGTATGCGGATGACTTTCAGGCGCTCAGCGCACGAGCGGCTGTGTTTCATGCGGGATTCGTGCAGGCGTTGGGTGCTGGTGGGTGGGCGTATGCGGAGGCTGAAGCGGCCGGCGCCGCGCCGCTTGAAGCGCTGTGGCAGGGCCGCCAGACGTTGGCGGAGCTGTCGCCGGTGAAAGCGTTGACGGGGCGCCCACTGTTCGGCGATGGCGCTAACGGGGCGCCTGGCACTGGGCAAAGTGGTGGGGACGGTGGCTGGATTGTGGGCAACGGCGGCAACGGCGGTTCCGGTGCGCCTGGACAGGCCGGCGGGCGTGGCGGGTCGGCCGGGCTGTGGGGTGCCGGCGGGGCCGGCGGGGCCGGCGGCAACGCCGTCATCGCCGGCGGGATGGGTGGGACCGGCGGGGCCGGCGGGGCCAATGGGTGGATCGGTGGCGGTTCCGGAGGGGTCGGCGGGGCCGGCGGAGTGGGTGCGCCCGGGACGCTCGGGCAGCCGGGTGGGACGGGCGGAGCCGGTGGAGCCGGCGGGGTGAACCGGCAGCTGGTGTTTGGCAACGGTGGCGCCGGTGGAGTCGGAGGTGCCGGTGGGGTGGGTGTAGCTGGCGAGGTGGGGCCCGCCGGCCTGGCCGGCGGGGGTGGCGGGACCGGTGGAGCCGGCGGGGTCGGCGGAATCGGCGGAGCCAGCCTGGCGCTGCTCGGCGGGGCCGGGGGAACTGGCGGGGCCGGCGGCTGGGGCGGGGCCGGCGGGGTCGGTGGGGAAGGCGGCTCAGCCGCGGGTCTCGGCACGGCCGGCGGCGACGGCGGGGGTGGCGGTATCGGCGGTTCCGCGGGAGCTGGTGGGGCCGGCGGCCTGGTCACCGCTCCCTTCAATTATCTGGGCAGCGCCGGAGCCGCCGGCGCCAACGGTATCGGTGGGGTCGGTGGGTCTGGAGGTACCGGCGGAGCCGGCGGCACCGGCTCAAACGGGTTGACCAGCGGAATACCGACCTCCGGCGGCCAGGGTGGCCAAGGCGGGGCCGGCGGCACCGGCGGCACCGGCGGAGCCGGCATCAACGGCATTGGCGGCGGCAACGGCGGCCAGGGCGGGGTTGGGGGGGTCGGCGGCACCGGCGGCCAAGGCGGCGCCAACAACGGCGACGTTGGGAGCGGTGTGTTGTTCGGCGGTCCCGGTGCCAAAGGTGGCATTGGCGGCACCGGCGGCGCCGCGGGGGCCGGCGGCACCGGCACTGATGGTGGTTCTGCCGGCGGGATCGGCACCGGCGGCGCCGGCGGTCAGGGCGGCGACGGCGGAGCCGGCGGCTTGGGCCGCCCGGGCTTTGCCGACCCGCTGAACCCAATTGCGGGTGACCAGGGCGGCCAGGGCGGAGCCGGCGGCACCGGCGGCACCGGCGGAGCCGGCATCAACGGCATCGGCGGCGGCCAAGGCGGCCAAGGCGGCAACGGCGGCGGCGGCGGCACCGGCGGCACCGGCGGCACCAACACCGGCAACACCGGCGGAGCCGGCGCCGACGGCGGCCAGGGCGGCACCGGCGGCACCGCCGGAGCCGCAGGCATGGGCGTCGACGGCGGCAAAGCCGGCAGCGTCGGCACCGGCGGCACCGGCGGTCTCGGCGGCAACGGCGGCGGCGGCGCCACCGCCCGCAGCGGCATCTCCGGCACCGCGCCCGTCGCAGGCGACCAGGGCGGCCAGGGCGGGGCCGGCGGCGCCGGCGGCACCGGCGGCGCCGGCATCAACGGCATCGGCGGCGGCAACGGCGGCCAAGGCGGCAATGGCGGCGGCGGCGGCACCGGCGGCAACGGCGGCACCAACACCGGCAACACCGGCGGAGCCGGCGCCGACGGCGGCCAGGGCGGCACCGGCGGCACCGCCGGAGCCGCAGGCATCGGTGTCGACGGCGGCAAAGCCGGCAGCGTCGGCACCGGCGGCACCGGCGGCCAGGGCGGCAACGGCGGCGGCGGCGCCACCGCTCTCAGCGGAATCTCCGGCACCGCGCCCGTCGCAGGCGACCAAGGCGGCCAAGGCGGGGCCGGCGGCACCGGCGGCACCGGCGGAGCCGGCATCAACGGCATCGGCGGCGGCAACGGCGGCCAAGGCGGCAACGGCGGCGGCGGCGGCAACGGCGGCACCGGCGGCGTCAACACCAGTAGCACATCCGTCAGCGCCGTCGGGGGCCAAGGCGGCAACGGCGGGGCCGGCGGTGTCGGCGGAGCACCCGGCGCCGGCAGCACCCAGGGCGGCCAAGGCGGTGACGGCGGTAACGGCGGCAACGGCGGCGCCGGAGGCCCCAACGCGTCTGGGAACGCCGCTTTGCCCGGACACTCCGGCGGCGGCGGAGGAGGAGGCGCAGGCGGCGACGGTGGCGCCGGCGGCGGCGGCGATGCCACCGGCGGCCAAGGCGGTACCGGCGGAGCCGGGGGCTTCGGTGGGATTGCCTTCACTACCAACCCCGGCGACACGGCTAGCGGCGGCTTCGGCGGTGGAGGCGGCGGCGGCGGTTTCGCAATCGGCGCAGCCGGCGGCACCGGCGGCGGAGGCGGCGGAGGCGGCGGAGGTGCGACCGGGGCACTGGGAGCCACGATCGGCGGGGGTGGAGGGGGCGGCGGCGCCGCGGGCGGCCCCGGTGGCGTGGCAGGAACCGGCGGTGATGGCGGCGACGCCTTCGCCTCAGGCTTGACCGGTAGCGGCGGAAACGGCGGCACCGGCCAGGCCGGTGGCACCGGAGGCGGCGGGGGCGGCGGCGGCAGGGTCACCGGTGCCTTCGTCAGCAATGGCGGTAACGGGTCCAGCGGCGCCGCCGGCGGCGCCGGCGGACTGGGCGGCGGGATCCCCGATAACTACAACGGCGGCAATGGCGGAAGCACGGTCGGTGCAGGCGGCAAAGGCGGCGAGTCCTTTAGAGTCTTTGCCCCGGGCAGCGACGGCGAGTCGGGGTGAACGGCTGACTGGCGTCGGCTCTTTTGAGACGGTGCCCTGCGATGATGTTCGGCGCCGGGCGCTGAAGCGACCTCAGCCGATGTGCAGGGGGTCGATCTGCACCCGAACCGGCTCATGGGCTTGCCGGGCGCTTATCACCCCCACCGCGCCGCGCAGCGCCGCCGCCAGTCGCAGGCCGTCTCCCCGACGGACCCGGATCAACATCCTGGTGACGGCGGCGTCGGCGGGGGTGCCCGGCGGGCGGCGGGCACCCGCCGGCAGATCCACCGGACCCAGCAGTTCCGCGTGGTCGGGTAATCGCGCCTCGTTGAGCAGCGCGGCCACCGCCGCGGCCGTGCCGTCCAGCGCGGCGATGTGCACGCTCGGCGGCAGGCCGACCTCGGCGCGCGCCGCCAGTTCCGCGTCGGCATGACCCACCGGATCCCAGCGGATCAATGACTGCACCGTGGCAAGCGCCGACTCGGCCACCACAGTGACCACCCCGCCGTCACCGCGGGCCCGGACCAGCGCAGCGGCGCTCATCCAGCGCCACAACGCGTGCTCGGCCGCGCGCAGATCCTGCCGGCCCAGCAGCGCCCAGGTATCCAACAGCAGGGCGGCGCCATAGCCACCGGCGGCGAACGGTTCGGCCCCGGGGGTGGCGACCACCAGCGCGGGCCTCGCCGGCACCTCCGACACGACCGTGTCGCCCGCCGAGGTCACCACCGCCGTGCCCGGAAAGGACCGGCCGAGTTCCTCTGCCGTGCGGCGGGCCCCGACCACCACCGCTCGTACGGCATCCGAACCGCACCGCGCGCAGCGCAGCGCCGGGTCGACCCGACCGCACCAACGGCACAGTGCGCCGCCGCCACGGTCGCGTACCGACAGCGGGCCGGTGCAATGGCGGCAGCGCGCGATCACGCGGCAGCGTCCGCAGGCCAGCGACGGCACATATCCTCGCCGCGGCACCTGAACCAGCACCGGCGCCCCGGCCTGCAGCGCGGACCGGGCGGCCCGCAGCGCGATCGACGGCAGCCGCGCGGTACGGGCCGCCGGGTCGCGTTCGTCGGCATATCCGCTGTCGTCGAGCGCAACGACCCGGGGCGTGCGGGCACGCACCACCGGCCGCGCGGCGACGATGTCGTGGGCCCACCCGCTGCGCACCAACGCCTGAGCTTCGGCGGTACGCGAGTAACCGCCGATCAGCGCCGCGCAGCGGGCCTGGTGCGCACGGAGCATCGCGACCTCGCGGGCATGAGGGTAGGGCGCCCGCGGCTCGGCCAGGCTGTCGTCGGCGTCGGACCACACCATCACCAGCCCCAGGTCGTTCACCGGCGCAAACACCGCGCTGCGGGTGCCGATCACGACGCGGGCGCTGCCCCGCAGCGCGGCCAGCCACCGCCGGTACCGTGCGGCAGGTCCGAGCCCTGCCGACAGCGCCACCACCGAGGCCTCGTCGACGCGCGCAATTGCCGCACGCCACAACGTGTCGATGTCGCGCTGGTCCGGAACGATCGCCAGCGCCGAGTGACCGGCCGCGACGGTCTTGGCGGCCGCTTCGGCGAAACGGTCCGCCCACTGCTCGCCCGGCAGCGCCTGCCACACCGCCCGGGCCGACCGCGATTGTGCCAGCGCGTCCAGGAATTGACCGCCGCGGCCGTAGGTCTGCCAGCCTGCCGGGTCCACCGGTTGGACCACCGGCAGGACCGGGATCGCGGTGAGCTCCTTTTCCACCCGGGCGTGCCTGGGCGGCACTGCCAGGCGCAGCACGTCCGGCCTGGTGCCGGCATATCGTGCGGCAACCGCTTCGGCCAACCGGCGGATCTCCGGAGTCAGTACTGGTTCGGCGGACACCACGCGGTCCAGCCAGCCGAGCTTGCCGTGATGATCGGTTTCGTTGCGCCGCTCCAGCACGAACGCATCGACCAGGCGGCCGTGGAAGCGCACCCGCACCCGCACTCCGGGCTGGGCGTCGTCGGACTGCTCCGGTGACACCAGATAGTCGAACTCGCGATCCAGGTGTGGCACCGACAGCATCGGGAGCACCCGGGCGATGGGTTCCACCTCGGCGACCGGGCCGGCGGAGGCGCGAGAGACGTTGCCGGGCAGACTGTTTGTTGTCACGGTGAGTACACCGTAACCAGGGACAGCGACAACTAGCTCCGGGCGGGCGCGGTCACGTCGGTGCGACCGAAGAAGAATCCGGCCGTGATCAGGATCTCGGCCGCGGCATAGGACCACCAGATCGGCACCGCCAGCGACTCGTTGCCCAGGATGAACCGGCTGATCGCGATCATCGAATCGGACGCCGCGAAGCACACCGCGCCCACCGCGGTCCAGATGGTGGGCAATTTGGCCAGCAGCGCCGTGCACACCATCGCCGACAGCACGGTGATATAGACCGTCACCGGGACGGTCAGGTTCTCGTTGCCGTTGTTCAAGTGGGGCCAGAACCAGATGAGCATCGACACCGACGCCACCACCATCACCGCGGCGGCGGCGATGCGTTGCCGCGACGGTGCGACGTGGGGTACCAGCGCACCCAGAAAACATAGGTGCGCCAATAGAAATGAGCCCAGGCCAAGGACAAACGACATGGTCCACCACGGGATCGCCAATAACCAGTCCCCCCCGGCGGAGAACAGCAGCGCCGGCACCAGCCAGCGCCGCTCGCGCGCGACCGGGTGCGCGAACGCCGCGACCATCAGCAGCAGGGCCATCGACGCCTTGAACGGCGGCTGCAGAATCCAATGCCCCGTCAGTTCACTGCCGGGCTGCAGGCGCAGCGCGATGACCGTCAGATAGATGCCGTAGGCGGTTCCCGCCCAACCGGCCGCCACCCAGGCGCCGACCATCACGCGGGATGCGTACGGTACCTCCATGCCGAATTTCGACAACACCGCCTTGGATCGGGGTAACGAGAAGCCCGGAGTCGATCCCATCCTGCTGAAGGTACTGGATGCGGTTCCCTTTCGGCTATCGACCGAGGACGGGATCGATGCGGTGCGACAGCGGCTCCGCGACCTGCCGCGCCGGGCGGTACACCCTGAACTGCGGGTGGAAGACCGTACGATCGATGGGCCGGGCGGCCCCATAGCCATCCGAATCTATTGGCCCCCATCGGGATCCGGTGTACCGGTGGTGCTGTTCTTCCACGGCGGCGGCTTTGTGATGGGCGACTTGGACACGCATGACGGCACTTCGCGGCAGCATGCCGTCGGTGCCGGTGCCATCGTCGTGTCGGTCGACTACCGTCTGGCGCCTGAGCACCCCTACCCCGCCGCCGTCGAGGATGCTTGGGCCGCAACGCGATGGGTCGCCGAGTTCGGGTCTGCGCTCGGCGCCGACACCGGCCGGATCGCCGTCGCCGGCGACTCGGCGGGCGGCACCATTGCCGCCGCCGTGGCCCAGCGGGCCCGCGACGAAGGCGCCCCCGCCATCGCCTTTCAATTGCTGTGGTACCCGTCCACCATGTGGGACCCGGCGCTGCCGTCCTTCACCGAGAACGCCGACGCGCTGATCCTGGATGCGAAGGCCATCGCGGACTTCTCCCGTTGGTACGCAGGCGAAGTCGACATGTCGAACCCGCCGGCGGCCATGGCCCCGGGACGGGCGGACAACCTCGCAGGCCTGCCGGCCGCCTATATCGCCGTCGCAGGTTTCGACCCGCTGCGCGACGATGGCATCCGATACGGCGAGCGGCTCGCCGAGGCGGGTGTCCCCACCGAGGTGCACAACGCCGAGACGATGGTGCACGGCTACGTCGGCTACGCCGGCGTGGTGCCCGCTGCCACCGACGCCATGGACCGGGGGCTGAACGCACTGCGCAATGCTTTGCATGGGTAGCCGTCGAAATGCATACCCTGGTTCCATGACGAGCGATGCCCGACCGGAAATCGATCCGCTGCTGAAGATGTTGCTCGACGCCATACCGCTGACCTTCAAAGCGGAGGACGGCGTGGAGGTTGCCCGTGCGCAACTCGCCGCGCTGAAGGTGCCCCCGGAGTTGCTGCCGGATCTGCGCATCGAGGACCGCAGAGTCGGCTACGGCGAACTGAGCGACATCCCGGTGCGGATCTACTGGCCCCCCACCGCCGCGCAGGACAACCTGCCGGTGGTCGTCTTCTACCACGGTGGTGGGTGGGCGCTCGGGAATCTGGACACCCATGACCATGTCGCACGCGCCCACGCGGTCGGAGCCGACGCCATCGTGGTGTCGGTGGACTACCGGCTGGCGCCCGAACATCCACACCCGGCCGCGGTCGAGGACAGCTGGGCGGCCTTGCAGTGGGTGGGCGAGAACGCCGCTGAGCTCGGGGGTGACCCGAACCGGATCGCCGTCGCCGGCGATTCCGCGGGCGGCAACATCTCGGCCATCATGGCCCATCTGGCCCGTGACCAGGGCGCACCGAACCTGGCCTTCCAGTTGCTGTGGTACCCGTCGTGCATCGGCGACCGGACGCTGCCGTCGTTCATCGAGAACGCCAACGCGCACATCCTCGACGACGACGTGATCGACGCGTTCCTGAGCTGGTATGTCCCGCACATCGACGTCAGTGACTACACCACCCTGCCGATCAGCCTAGCCCCGGGCAACGGCGTCCTGACCGACCTGCCGCCGGCGTTCATCGGCACGGCCCATCACGATCCGCTGCGCGACGACGGAGCGCGGTATGCGGAGTTACTCCGCGAGGCCGGCGTTTCGGTGGAGTTGGTCAACGAGCCGAACATGGTGCACGGCTACGTCAGTTTCGGCCTGGTGGTGCCGGCCGCCGCCGAGGCGACCAACCGCGGTCTGACAGCGTTGAGGAAGTCGTTGTACCCGTGAGAGTTGCTCTCTGACAGTCTCTTCCGCGGATTGCGCGGAAGAGCCCACCCTAACGCGGCGCTGGCAATACGATTGTCCGATCGGGCTTGACGCTACCTGTCGGGAGGTACGCAAATGTCGTATGTGATCGCGGCGCCGGAGTGGGTAACGGCCGCGGCTTCGGACCTGGCCGGCATCGGGTCGACGCTCAGCGCGGCCAACGCCGCCGCAGTGTTGCCCACCAGTTCAGTGCTGGCGGCCGGCGCTGACGAAGTGTCTGTGCTCATCGCCGCGATGTTCGGCGGCCACGCGCAGGCCTACCAAGCGTTGAGCGCGCGGGCATCGGCCTTCCACGCGCAGTTCATCGAGTTGATGAGCGGCGGTGCCGGCGCGTATGCGGCCGCTGAAGCAGCCAATGTCGAGCAGACCCTGCTCAATGCCGTTAACACTCCCACTCAGCTCGTGCTCGGGCGCCCGCTGATCGGCAACGGCGCAGACGGCGCCACGCCCGGGGCGGCCGGCGGGGCCGGCGGACTGCTGTATGGCAATGGCGGCAACGGCGCGGCCGGAGTGAACGCCGGGGTGGCCGGAGGCGCGGGCGGGGCAGCGGGGCTGATCGGCAACGGCGGGGCCGGCGGAGTCGGCGGTGTCGGGGCGGCAGGTGGCGCGGGCGGCAATGGCGGTTGGCTGTACGGCAGCGGCGGGGCCGGTGGTGCCGGCGGGGTGGGCGCGACCGTCACGACCGGGCCCGGCGGTCCCGGCGGCATGGGTGGAGCCGGCGGTGCCGGCGGACTGTTCGGCAATGGTGGGGTCGGTGGACAAGGCGGCCAGGGTGGAACCAATCCGAGCGACGTCACATTGGGTGGCCCCGGTGGCATCGGCGGGGCAGGTGGATCCGCTTTCTTCGGCAATGGTGGGACCGGTGGGTCAGGTGGGCTAGGTGGCGTCGGTCTCGGTGGCGGTGGTCTCAGCGGCGCGGGCGGCGAGGGCGGTTCGGTACAACTCGTCGGCCACGGCGGCACCGGGGGGACCGGCGGGAACGCCGTCGGTGGCGGCGGTGGCGGCGGTGCGGGTGGTGCCGGCGGTTCGGTTGGCCTGTTCGGCGACGGCGGCATGGGTGGTGCCGGCGGAACCGGCTGGTCCAGCAACGGCGGCAGCGGCGGTAACGGCGGCGTCGGCGGCCTGCTGTATGGCGGCGGAGGCGGCGGCGGGTCCGGTGGATCGATCGTCGACACCAGCAGCTATAGGGGCGGCGACGGCGGTGCCGGCGGCGGAGCCCGGCTATTTGGTAACGGCGGGACCGGCGGCGCGGGCGGCAACGGCAACGGCGGGGGTGGTCACGGCGGTGCGGGCGGCGTCGCGGGCCAGTTCGGAAACGGCGGGGCCGGCGGAAACGCCGGGAGCGCAGCCGGCGGACGCGAGGCCGGCGGCATCGGCGGCGCCGGTGGGTCCGCCAAGCTCTTCGGCAACGGCGGGGCCGGTGGCGCCGGTGGGACCAGCGGCTTCGACCCGTGGGTCCTCGCCGGCATCAAGGGCGGGACGGGTGGTGCCGGCGGAACGGCCGGCTTGATCGGCGCGGGTGGGTCAGGCGGTGCTGGGGGTGCCGGAGGAAGTGGCGGCATGTTCATCAATGCCGACGGTGGTACTGGCGGGACGGGTGGCGTTGGCGGGGCCGCCGGGCTGCTGGGCAACGGTGGCGACGGCGGCAACGGCGGTCCGGGTGGGGCCCCGGGGGCTGGAGGCAACGGCGGCGGCGGTGGGGCCGGCGGCAACGCCGGAGCGCGCGGGCAACTGCTGGGCGGCTCCGGCGCCACCGGGCTCCCGGGTACCCCCGGCTGAAACGGACATGGCCAGCGTCAACGTGGATACCCCCTCGGGGTAACGCCATACCAGCGTTTGACCCCGTGCGAAGGTAGAGACTCCGGATCGTCAAGACCCACCGGCGCGCGGTTGGATCCCGGCGGCCGCGCGAATCGGGCCGTACTCGTGATCGCTGCCATCATGAGCCAACGCTTCCGCTTCGCCCAGGAACCTGGCCATCCCGTCGAACTCGAAGCAACATTGAGGTTGCGCCCCAAGTGCGGGGTCCACCTCCTCGCAGAGAGCCGTCCATGACCATCACACCCGATCACCAGATCCTGATCGTCGGCGCCGGATTCTCCGGCATCGGCGCCGCCATCAAGCTCGACGAGGCGGGATTCACCGATTACCTCATTGTCGAAGCCGGCGACGGCGTCGGCGGCACCTGGTACTGGAACACCTACCCCGGTATCGCCGTGGACATTCCGTCGTTCTCCTACCAGTTCTCCTTCGAGCAGAGCCCGGACTGGTCGCGTACCTACGCCCCCGGGCGGGAACTCAGGGCTTACGCCGAACACTGTGTGGACAAGTACCGGTTGCGGTCCCGAATCCGGTTCAACACCAAGGTGATCGCCGCCGAGTTCGATGAGCAGCACGGCCTGTGGCGGGTACAGACCGACCCGGGCGGCGAGGTCACCGCCCGCTTCATCATCAGCGCGAGTGGCGTCCTGACGGTGCCGAAGCCGCCCGACATCGACGGGGTCGACTCGTTTGACGGCATCACCATGCACACCGCGCGCTGGGACCACACCCAGGACCTCACCGGCAAGCGCGTCGCGATCATCGGCACCGGCGCCTCGGCCGTGCAAATCATTCCGGAGATCGCACCAAAGGTCGCCCGGCTCATCGTCTTTCAGCGCACACCGATCTGGTGCTTCCCCAAGTTCGACGTCGCGCTGCCGGCCGCCGCCCGGTGGGCCATGCGGATACCCGGCGGCAAAGCGGTGCAGCGGGCACTCAGCCAAGCCTTCGTCGAGGCGACCTTCCCGATCTCGGCGCACTACTTCAAGGTGTTCCCACTGGCCAGGTGGATGGCCGCGGCGGGACGGCGCTATCTGCGTCAAGAAGTCACCGACCCGGACGTGCGCGAGCGGCTCACGCCGAAGTATGCGGTGGGCTGCAAACGGCCGGGCTTCCACAACACCTACCTGTCCACGTTCAACCGCGACAACGTGCAGCTGGTCACCAGCCCCATCGACAAGATCACCCCGTCGGCGGTGGCGACCGCGGACGGCATCTGCCACGACGTCGACGTGCTGATCCTGGCCACCGGTTTCAAGGTGCTCGACGCCGACGACGTACTGACCTACGCGGTGACCGGCACCGGTGGCCAGTCGTTGAGCCGCTTCTGGGACGAGCACCGCACCCAGGCCTACGAAGGTGTCAGCATCCCGGGCTACCCCAACTTCTTCGCCGTGTTCGGGCCGTACGGGTACGTCGGGTCGTCATATTTCGCGCTCATCGAGACCCAGACCCACCACATCCTGCGTTGCCTGAAAAGGGCCCGCGACCGGGGCGCAACGCGTATCGAGGTCACCGAGGAAGCCAACGACCGCTACTTCGCCGAGATGATGCGCCGGCGCTACCGCCAGGTGTTCTGGCAGGACAGCTGCCGGCTGGCCAACAGCTACTACTTCGACAAGAACGGCGACGTGCCGCTGCGGCCCACCACCACGGTCGAAGCCTACTGGCGCAGCAGACATTTCGACCTGGACGACTACCGGTTCGCCGGTTAGACGCCCGGCGGGCGCGTGGCCGGCGCGTGGCCCGGCGCGACTTTGACACCAGCCACCCGACACGCCGGCGGGGATGTGCGTGGCTTCAATTTCGGCGCACCGGTCGGGCGGCGGTGAACCCCCCCGCTAGGCACCCGGCGGCAACCTAATGGATCGGTGCTCCAACCGGCACGACATCCCATCAGCGCTACAGGTCACCTCACCCACCGGCCAGGGCACGATCTAGCGGTAGGAGTCCAAATCCCACTCCGGGCTCACAAAGTGCTCACTGGCCGGCGGCTCGGTTGATCAGCCTGCCCCGGCGAAAGGAAAATCCCCGTCAACGGCGCGCTGATCGAGACCCATTAGGCTCAGCGCATGGCGAAAGTGTTCTCCCATATCGACGAGTCGCTGCGGGCGTTCATCGGCGAGCAGGCGATGTTCTTCGTTGCCACCGCCCCGTCGGAAGGCGGTCGAATCAACCTGTCGCCCAAGGGATACGCCGACACCTTCGCGGTGCTCGACGACCACACCGTGGCCTACCTCGATCTGTTCGGCAGCGGCGTGGAAACCATTGCGCACCTGCGCGACAACGGCCGCATCACGCTGATGTTCTGCTCGTTCACCCGTAACTCACGCATCCTGCGACTGTTCGGCACCGGGCGGGTGTTGCGCCCCGACGATGACGAATTCACCCGCGTGCGATCCCATTTCGGTGACCTGCGGCCGGGGGTGCGGGCGGCCATCGTCGTCGACGTGGAACGGATTGCCGACGCATGCGGGTTCGCGGTGCCCTACTACGAGCTCATCGAGGACCGGCCGGTGCTCGACAACTACCACGGCAAGCAACCCGACGAAGCCTACGCGCGCATCGTCGGGCGCAATCAGCACAGCATCGACGGCCTGACCGGCCTGGATCCGGATCACCCGTTGCCACCGCGTTAAGGGGCCAGCAGACGCGAAAGCCCCCGAAAACCGCGGTTTTCGGGGGCTTTTGCGTCTGCTCGCGGAGAAACTAGATCGCGCGCTTGAGGTCGTCGACCTTGTTCAGCTGCTCCCAGGGCAACTCGACGTCGGTGCGCCCGAAGTGGCCGTACGCGGCGGTCTGCGCGTAAATGGGGCGCAGCAGGTCGAGGTCGCGGATGATCGCACCGGGCCGCAGGTCGAACACCTCCGGGATGATCTTTTCGATCTTGACCGGGTCGACGGCTTCGGTGCCGAACGTCTCGATGAACAGCCCGACCGGGGCGGCCTTGCCGATGGCGTAGGCGACCTGCACCTCCACCCGCTCGGCCAGTCCGGCGGCTACCACGTTCTTGGCCACCCAGCGCATGGCGTATGCCGCCGAGCGGTCCACCTTGGACGGGTCCTTGCCGGAGAACGCGCCGCCTCCGTGACGTGCCCAGCCGCCATAGGTGTCGACGATGATCTTGCGCCCGGTCAGGCCCGCGTCACCCATCGGCCCGCCCAGCACGAACTTGCCGGTCGGGTTGACCAGTACGCGGGTCGACGACGAGTCCAGGGTTTCGTGCGCCAGCTCCTCCAGAACGCTGTTGAGCACGTGGCGGCGGATGTCGGGGTCCAACGTCTTTTCCAGGTCGATGCCGTCGGCGTGCTGGGTGGAAACCACCACGGTGTCCAGCCGCACCGGGACGTTGTCCTCGTAGGCGATGGTGACCTGTGTCTTGCCGTCCGGACGCAGGTAGTCCAGCGTGCCGTTCTTGCGGACCTCGGTCAGCTTCCGCGACAGCCGATGGGCCAGCGCGATGGGCAGCGGCATAAGTTCCGGAGTGTCGCTGATCGCGTACCCGAACATCAGGCCCTGGTCGCCGGCTCCCTGGGAGTCCAACGGGTCGGCCGCGCCCTCGACACGGGCCTCGTGGGCGGTGTCGACGCCCTGGGCGATGTCCGGTGACTGCGCACCGATGCCGATGTTGACGCCGCAAGACGCGCCGTCAAACCCTTTGTCCGACGAGTCGTAGCCGATGTCCAGAATGCGGGCGCGCACCGTGTTCGCGATGTCGGCGAACGCCTCCTTCGCCGAGGTGGTCACCTCCCCCACCACGTGCACCTGGCCGGTGGTCACCAGCGTCTCGACCGCGACACGTGAGCGCGGGTCGCCCGCCAGCAGCGCGTCGAGGACCGAGTCACTGATCGCGTCACAGATCTTGTCTGGATGCCCCTCGGTCACCGACTCACTGGTAAATAGCCGACCCTTCTCGCTCACCCTGGTCCGTCCTTCCACTGATCTCCACCCAGTTGTTAGCTAGGCGAATTATTATTCGTTGCCCCTTAGCAAACCGGATTTCCTTGCCAGTCTGCAAATTCTCGGGGAGTCCCGAAGGGCTACGCTGCCCGGCACACGTTATCTGTCCTGGCCGACGTCCCCGTGCAGAAACGTGGCGATGGCGTCCACGATACGGCTCGCCATCAACGTCTTGGACCCGTGCTGCAGCGCCGACTCGGTTCCGTCCGCCGCCAGCAGCCAGCCGTCGTTGCTGTCCACCTCGAACGCCCTGCCGTCGCCGACGGCGTTGACGACCAGCAGATCGCACCCCTTGCGCCGCAACTTGGCGCGGGCGTGGAAAAGCACGTCACCGTTGGCGTCACCGGTCTCGGCCGCAAACCCGACGATCGCCCGCATATTGGGCAGCTGGCCGTGCGAGCGGGCCTGCACCGCACCGGCCAGCACGTCGTCGTTGCGGACCAGTTCGATGGGCGGGGGGCCCGCCTGACTGTCCGGATTCTTCTTGATTTTGGCAGTGGCAATCTGGGTGGGCCGGAAGTCGGCCACCGCGGCCGCCATGACCAGCACATTGGCTTCCGGGGCGTGCTTGGACACGGCACTGCCGAGCTGTTCGGCGGAACTGACGTGCACCACGTTCACCCCGGCGGGGTCGATGAGTCCCGCGGTGTGGCCGGCGATGAGCGTCACCTCGGCCCCGCGCTGGGCCGCCACCCGCGCGACGGCATAGCCCTGCTTGCCCGAGCTGCGGTTACCGATGAAGCGCACCGGATCGATCGCCTCCCGGGTGCCACCGGCCGTCACCAGCACCTTGCAGCCCGCCAGGTCGTACGGCAGCGCATCGTGGCGCTCCAGCAGCAGCTGGGCGAAGGTGGTGATCTCCTCGGCCTCGGGCAGGCGGCCGGCGCCGCTGTCCGAACCGGTAAGCCGACCGGACGCGGGCTCGAGCACCACCGCACCGCGCCGGCGCAGCATGGCGACGTTGTCGACGGTGGCCGGATGCAACCACATCTCGGTGTGCATGGCCGGTGCGAACAGCACCGGGCACCGCGCGGTGAGCAGGGTTCCGGTCAGCAGGTCGTCGGCCCGGCCGGCGACCGCGCGGGCCAGCAGATCGGCGGTCGCGGGTGCGACCACCACCAGGTCGGCCTGCTGGCCGAGGCGGACGTGCGGCACCTCCGGCACATCCTCGAAGACCCCGGTGCGCACCGGATGGCCGGACAGCGCCTCGAAGGTGGCGGCGCCGACGAAGCGCAGCGCGGAGTCGGTGGGAATGACCCGGACCTGGTGGCCGGCTTCGGCGAGCTGACGGACAACAGTGCAGGCCTTGTAGGCCGCGATACCGCCGGAGACGCCGACTACGACGCGTCTGGGGCTCCGCTTGCTGCGCTCACTGTCCATGACCGCGCCGGAGCCCGTTACTCGCCCTCGGTGTGCTCGAGCAGGTCGGCGTGGATCTCCCGCATCGCGATCGAGAGCGGCTTTTCCTGCAAGCCGGGCTCGACCAGCGGGCCGACGTACTCGAGGATGCCCTCGCCGAGCTGGTTGTAGTAGTCGTTGATCTGCCGGGCCCGCTTGGCCGCGTAGATCACCAGCGCATATTTGCTCGAGACGCGGTCCAGCAACTCGTCGATGGGCGGGTTCGTGATGCCCAACGGGGTGTCGTAGGCGCCGGCCCCCCGGGCCGACGGATCGAACTGATCCACGGCGGTCAACGACGTGTCGGACTGCGGAATGGTCACGAAATAATCTCCTGGCGGCTCGAACGTTCCTGCTGCGGTGAACTGTCTTGAACGGTGGAAAAATCAGATTCTGAAATTCGGGGAGCCGCTATACAGCGTCGGGGACGGTTCCCACCAGCAAGGATACCAATTCGGCGCACGCAGACTCTAATCGACTGTTCACCACCACCATGTCGAAGTCGCCCTGCGCGGCCAATTCGACCCGCGCGGTCTCCAGCCGGCGGCGGATGACGTCCGGAGTCTCGGTGCCCCGGCCGACCAGCCGGGCCTGCAGATCCGCCCAGCTCGGTGGGGCCAGAAAGACGGTCAGCGCCTCCGGCATGGCCTGCTTGACTGCGCGGGCACCGGCCAGATCGACCTCGATGAGCACCGGAAGGCCGGCTGCCGTGGCTGCGCGCACCGGCTGGGCCAGAGTGCCCGACCGGTGCAATCCCCCGTGGATTTCCGCCCATTCCAGCAGTTCGCCCCGATCGATCAGCTGCTGGAAACGGGCCGGACTGACGAAGTGATAGTCGACGCCATCGACCTCCCCCGGCCTTGGTGACCGCGTCGTGGCCGAGACGCTGAAGTGCAGGTTCGGTATCCGCTCGCGCAGGCATCGAACCACCGTCGACTTGCCGACCGCGGAGGGACCGGACAGCACAACCACCCGTCCTGCGTCCGGTCCCCCGCCGGCGCTCACCGGCGCTCCTGGGTCGGTCGCCCGACTAGGAGCCGAACTTTTCCAGCAGGGCCTTGCGCTGACGGTCACCCAGGCCACGCAGGCGACGGGTCGGCGCGATCTCGAGCTCGGTCATGATTTCCTGCGCCTTGACCTTGCCCACCTTAGGCAACGCCTCCAGCAGCGCAGACACCTTCATCTTGCCCAGAACTTCATCGCTCTCGGCATCCTTGAGCACCTGGGTGAGGTTGGTGCCGCCACGCTTGAGCCGATCCTTGAGCTCAGCTCGTGCTCGACGTGCGGCAGCAGCCTTCTCCAACGCGGCCGCGCGCTGCTCGTCGGTCAACTGGGGAAGGGCCACGATTCCTCCGTCTCTCAGCGATATCTCGTCGGATATCTGTCGATCTACTTTGTCTCGGCCGGGTACTCCAGCCAGCGCAGACGACCGTACTCACGCTTCGGAACGAAATCTAACCCGACCCCCCGGTTCACGGGTCATTTGTCCAGCGTGAGTCCCTCGGCGACGCGCCGGGGGCGGCTGAGCGACGGTCCGCCCGGGGACGTCGACGGGGGCCGAACGGCACTGCGCGAAAGCCCCGGCCCCACCGTCGCCCGGCCTGCAAAAACGCCGTTGAACTGGGACTTTCGTTGACCGCTGGACATCCCTGCCGATCACCCGACCCGGCCTGGGCCGGCGGCGGCAGCGCTCCACCGCGGTCCTAGTGCCGCGGATCACGCATTTCCCCGGCGGCTCGCGCGTGTCGCGGGTCAGTCGGCGGCGAGGTAGGCGACGGCGTCGAGCATGCGTTCGCCCGCGGCACGCAGGTCGGCTAGGCCCGGCCCGGCCCGCAGCACCTCACGCGACACCGCGGGCCACAGCCGGTGCGACGCTGCCCCACCGAGACCGGCCAGTGCCTCAGGACGCCCGCCCTGGGCCCCGACGCCGGGCACCAGGACCGGACCACCCACCTGGCTCAGATCGGGCGGGTCGGGGACGGTCGCACCGACGACCACACCCACCGAGCCCGCGTTGACACCTTGGTTTGCAAGCGCGACGTCGTCGACGATCAACTGGGCGACCGTGCGTCCGCCGGCATCGGCCCGTTGCACCGTCGACCCCTCCGGGTTGGAGGTAGCCGCCAGCACGAACACCCCGCGGTCATGTGCCGCGGCGACGTCCAGCAGCGGCCGCAGCGAGCCGAACCCCAGATAGGGCGACGCCGTCACGGCGTCGGCGGCCAGCGGCGAGTCGCCGGCCCACGCTGTCGCATAGGCGGCCATCGTCGACCCGATGTCGCCGCGTTTGGCGTCGGCGAGCACCAACACGCCGTTGGCCCGCAGCGCGGAGGTGGTGCGCTCGAGCACCGCGAAACCGGCCGACCCGTACGCCTCGAAAAACGCCACCTGGGGTTTGACCATCGCGAACCCGGCGTAGGCCTCGACGCAGACATCGCAGAACGCGGCCAGGCCGTCGGCCGTCGCCGGCAGCTCCCAGGCCCGCAACAGCTCGGGGTGCGGATCGATGCCCAGACACAGCGGCCCGCGACCCGACCGTGCCTGCGCCAGCCGGGCCCCGAAACCGGTCACTTCCTGGTACCGATGGCCTGATGCAGCTCCTGCAGTGACTGCACCCCAATGTCGCCGCGGATCCCGGCCTCGATGCCCTGCACCGCGGCCGAGGCGCCCTGAACCGTGGTGATGCACGGAATGTTGACCGCCACGGCGACCGACCGAATCTCATAGCCGTCCACCCGTGGCCCGGAGTTGCCGTAGGGCGTGTTGATCACCATGTCGACTTCGCCGGCCCGGATCGCGTCCACCGCCGACATCGGCGGGCGGCCCTCCTGCGGATCCTCGAAATGCTTCCGCACCTCGTCGCACGGAATTCCGTTGCGGCGCAGCATTTCTGCTGTACCTTCGGTGGCGAGAACGCGAAATCCCAAGTCGGCCAGCCGTTTCACCGGGAACACCAGTGATCGCTTGTCCCGGTTGGCAACCGAGACGAACACGGTGCCCCGCACCGGCAGCGAGCCGTAGGCGGCGGTCTGGCTCTTGGCGAAGGCGCTGCCGAAGTCGCGGTCGATGCCCATCACCTCGCCGGTCGACTTCATCTCCGGACCGAGCAGCGAGTCGATGGCCGCGCCGTCGGCCCGCCGGAACCGGTTGAAGGGCAATACCGCTTCCTTGACCGCGATGGGAGCATCGGGCGCCGCCTTGCCGCCGTCGCCCGCTGCGGCCAGCATCCCCTCCTCGCGCAACTGGGCGATGGTGGCACCCAGCATGACGCGGGCACAGGCCTTCGCCAGCGGGACGGCAGTGGCCTTGGATACGAAAGGAACGGTACGGCTCGCCCTGGGGTTGGCTTCCAGCACGTACAGCACGTCGTCCTTGAGGGCGTATTGCACGTTGAGCAGGCCCACCACGCCGATACCGTGCGCGATGGCCTCGGTCGCGGTGCGCACCTTCTCGATATCGCTGCGGCCCAACGTCACCGGCGGCAGTGCGCACGCCGAGTCGCCGGAGTGGATCCCGGCCTCCTCGATGTGCTCCATGATTCCGCCGATGTAGACCTCGGTGCCGTCGCACAGCGCGTCGACGTCGATCTCCACCGCGTCCTCGAGGAAGCGGTCGACAAGCACCGGATGTTCGGGTGAAAGTTCGGTGGCCCGGGTGATGTAGCCCTCGAGGGTCTCCTCGTCGTAGACGATCTCCATGCCGCGACCGCCCAGCACATAGGACGGGCGCACCAGCACCGGATAGCCGATCCCGGCGGCGATGCGCCGGGCTTGCTCGAATGTGGTTGCGGTTCCGTACTTGGGCGCGGGCAGCCCCGCGGTGTGCAGCACGTCGCCGAACGAGCCGCGGTCCTCGGCCAGGTCGATGGCTTCCGGCGGGGTACCGACGACGGGGACCCCGGCGTCGGCGAGCCGTTGCGCCAGGCCCAACGGAGTCTGGCCGCCCAACTGGACGATCACCCCGACCACACCCGGACCGCCGGTGCCGGACTGTTCTTCGGCGTGGTAGACCTCGAGGACGTCCTCGAAGGTCAGCGGTTCGAAGTACAGCCGGTCGGCGGTGTCGTAGTCGGTGGACACCGTCTCCGGGTTGCAGTTGATCATGACGGTCTCGAAACCGGCCTGGCTCAACGTCGTTGCCGCATGTACGCAGCTGTAGTCGAACTCGATGCCCTGCCCGATCCGGTTGGGGCCAGAACCCAGGATCAGCACCTTGGGCCGCTCGGTCTGCGGGGCCACCTCGGTCTCGGCGGCCGGATCGAGTTCGTAACTGCTGTAGTGATAAGGCGTCTTGGCCTCGAACTCGGCGGCGCAGGTGTCCACGGTCTTGTACACCGGATGAATGCCCAGCCGCTCGCGCAACGACCGCACGCCGCCTTCCCCGGCCAGTTCCGGCCGCAGGGCGGCGATCTGGCGATCGGACAGACCACAGTGCTTGGCATGCCGGAGTAGCTCTGCGTCCAGCACCGGGGCGTCGACGAGTTCGGCACGCAATGCCACCAGTTCGTCGATCTGGGCGACGAACCACGGGTCGACGCCGCTGGCCTGCGAAACCTGTTCCACCGAGGCGCCCAGCCGCAGTGCCAGTTCGATGTCGTAGAGCCTGCCCTCGGTCGGGGTGTGCAGTCTGGTCAGCACGTCGTCCACGGAACCTTCGGTGTCCGGCTTCGTCCAGAACCCGGCCCGGGTGGTTTCCAGCGACCGCATCACCTTGCCAAGCGCCTCGACGAAGTTGCGGCCCAACGACATTGCCTCGCCGACAGACTTCATGGTGGTGGTCAGGGTGGGGTCGGCACCGGTGAACTTCTCGAAGGCGAAGCGCGGCGCCTTGACCACGACATAGTCCAGCGTCGGCTCGAAGCAGGCCGGCGTTTCCTTGGTGATGTCGTTGACGATCTCGTCGAGGGTATAACCGATCGCCAGTTTGGCGGCGATCTTGGCGATCGGGAAACCGGTCGCCTTGGAGGCCAGGGCGCTCGAGCGCGACACCCGCGGGTTCATCTCGATGACGATGAGCCGACCGTCCTTGGGGTTGACCGCGAACTGGATGTTGCAGCCGCCGGTGTCGACCCCGACCTCGCGCAGGATGGCGATGCCAAGATCACGCATCCGCTGGTATTCGCGGTCGGTCAGCGTCATCGCGGGCGCCACGGTGACCGAGTCGCCGGTGTGCACGCCCATCGGGTCCAGGTTCTCGATCGAACACACCACCACCACGTTGTCGTGGCCGTCGCGCATCAGCTCGAGCTCGAATTCCTTCCAGCCGTAGATCGATTCCTCGATCAGCACGTTGGCGCTGGGACTGGCGGCCAGCCCGGCGCCGGCCATCCGGTCGACCTCGTCGACCGATCGCGCCATGCCCGAACCCAGCCCGCCCATCGTGAAGCTGGGCCGCACGACGACCGGCAGGCCGAGTTCGGCGACCGTTTCCCGGACTTCTTCCATGGTGAAACAGACACGGCTGCGGGCGGATTCGCCACCGACCTTGGCGACGATGTCTTTGAACTTCTGGCGGTCCTCACCACGCTGGATGGCGTCGAAGTCGGCGCCGATGAGTTCGATGTCGTAGCGTTCCAGCGCCCCGTTCTCGTACAGGGCGACCGCGGTATTGAGGGCGGTCTGCCCGCCCAGGGTGGCCAGCACCGCATCGATCTTGTTGCCGCGCTCGGCCTGCTGGGCGATCACCCGCTCGACGAAGGCCGCGGTGATAGGTTCCACGTAGGTGAAGTCGGCGTACTCCGGGTCGGTCATGATGGTGGCCGGGTTGGAGTTGATGAGGCTGACCTGCAGCCCCTCCGCGCGCAGCACCCGACAGGCCTGCGTGCCGGAGTAGTCGAATTCGGCAGCCTGTCCGATGACGATCGGACCCGAGCCGATCACCAGCACGTGGTTGAGATCAGTGCGCCTCGGCACTAGCGATTCCCTTCCATCAGGTCGACGAACTGGTCGAACAGGTATTCCGCATCGTGGGGCCCGGCGGCGGCCTCGGGGTGGTACTGCACCGAAAAAGCGCGCCCGTCAACGAGTCTGACGCCTTCCACCACCCCGTCGTTGGCGCAGGTGTGGCTGACCTGCGCCCGGCCGAACGGTGTGTCGAAGGATTGACCGGCCTCCCCTTCCAAGGCGAAGCCGTGGTTCTGGGAGGTCACCGCGACTCGCCTGGTGGCATGGTCGATGACCGGGATGTTGATGCCGCGGTGGCCGAACACCATCTTGTAGGTGGACAGGCCCAGCGCACGGCCCAGGATCTGATTGCCGAAACAGATTCCGAACAAAGGCATTCCGGCACCGAGTACCTCGCGGGTGAGCGCCACGGTGTGGTCGGCGGTGGCCGGGTCGCCGGGGCCGTTGGACAGGAACACACCGTCGGGTTTGATCGCGGCGATCTGGTCGAAGGTCGCCGAACTGGGCAGCACATGGCTGCGTATCCCGCGACGGGCGAAGTTGCGCGGCGTGTTGGTCTTGATGCCCAGGTCCAGGGCGACCACGGTGTAGCGCGCTGTGCCGTCGGGTTCGACGACGTAGCTCTGCGGCGTGCTGACCTCACCCGCCAGATCGGCACCCAGCATCGGCCGCTGCCCGCGCACCCGCTCGACCAGCTGCTCGGGCTCGGCCAGCGCCGGACCGGAGAACACACCCGCCTTCATCGAGCCGCGACTACGCAGGTGGCGCACCACCGCCCGCGTGTCGATTCCGGCGATTCCGACGATGCGCTGGCGGACCAGCTCGGCCTCCAGCGTGCCGGTGGCCCGCCAGTTGGAGGCGCGCGGCGACGGGTCGCGCACCGCGTAACCCGCCACCCAGATCCTGTCGCCCCGGCTCTCGGCGTCCTCGTCATTCCAGCCGGTGTTACCGATCTGCGGGGCGGTGGCCACCACGATCTGGCGGTGGTAGCTGGGGTCGGTCAGCGTTTCCTGGTAGCCCGACATGCCGGTGCTGAAAACGGCTTCGCCCAGCGTCTGACCGATCGCGCCGAAGGTGGTGCCGGTGAAGACGCGGCCGTCCTCGAGTACCAGCAGAGCCTTACTCATCTGCGCCACACCTCACGCGGCCTCCTCCTGTGTCCAATTGACGTACTCGTCCCGGTTGTTGGCCCGGAACCCGGTGTCGATCTCGGTGCCCGACGGCAGCCGCCACCGGATAACCAGAATGCCGTGGCGCGGCACCACCTTCCCGGCGATTCCACGTTCGGTGCGAATGGCAACGATGGACGTCTCGGGAATCCAGATCGGCTGAGCGCGAATGCGTTCGAGCAATATTCCGTCGGTGTAACGGGTCAGCACCGCCCTGCTGCGATAACCGAGATCACCCACGGCGACCCGGTCGTTCCATTCCGGCGCCAGGGTGCAGCCGCAGTAGAGGCCGCGGGTGGTGACGGAGGCGGCGCCCACCTCGTCGGGCACGGCCGGCAGCGACCCGACCATCTCGACCTGCGCCGCGGCCCGTCGCCGCCAGCCCCGCATCATCAGGTGGATCGCCACCGCGAGCGCCACCACCAGCACGGCCGCGAAGATCAGCGATCCCACCAGCGTGCCTGAATTCATACCGGACTCTTCCCGTCCCGGGCGGTGATCTTGCCGCGCAGCAGCGTCGCCGTCACCGTGGCCGGCAGTGTCATCGACTCGAAAGGGGTGTTGTCCGATCGGCTCGCCAGCTCGGACCCGATGACCGTCCAGCGGGCTTCGGGGTCGACGACGGTCAGATTCGCCGGCTCGCCCACTTCCAGGGGACGGCCGTGGTCGGGCAAACCGACGATGCGGGCGGGGTTCTCGCTCATCACCCGGGCCACATCACGCCAGCTCAGCAGGCCCGGCTGCACCATCGTCTGCACGACCACCGAGAGCGCCGTCTGCAGCCCCAGCATCCCGGGGCGCGCGGCGGCGAACTCGCAACACTTCTCGTGCTCGGCGTGCGGGGCGTGATCGGTGGCCACACAGTCGATGACCCCGTCGGCCAGCGCCTGGCGCAGCGCCAGCGTGTCGGAGGGCTCGCGCAACGGCGGGTTGACCCGGTTACGCCCGTCATACCCGAACAGCCGCCCGTCATCGAGCAGCAGGTGATGCGGTGTGACCTCGGCGGTGATCGAAATGCCTTGCTGTTTAGCCCATTTCAGGATCTCAACGGTGCCCGCGGTGGAGGCGTGGCAGATGTGCACCCGGGCGCCCGCGTCGCGGGCCAGCAGGGCGTCGCGGGCGACGATGGACTCCTCGGCGGCCCTGGGCCATCCGGCGAGCCCGAGGCGCGCGGCGGTGGGTCCTTCATGTGCCACGGCGCCCACCGTCAGCCGGGGCTCTTCGGCGTGCTGCGCGATCAGTACCCCCAGGCCGGTGGCGTATTCCAGAGCCCGGCGCATCACCAGGGGATCGTGGACACAGATACCGTCGTCGGAGAACATCCGCACCTGGGCGACACCGGCGCTCATCATGCCCATCTCGGTCAACTCGACACCGGCCAACCCGACGGTCACCGCCCCCACCGGATGCACGTCGACCAGACCCACCTGGCGCCCGCGATGCCATACATGGTCGGTGACCACCGGGCTGTCGGCGACCGGGTTGGTGTTGGCCATCGCGAACACCGCCGTATAGCCGCCCAGAGCGGCTGCCGCCGAACCGGTTTCGATGTCTTCGGCATATTCGCGCCCGGGCTCGCGCAGGTGGGTGTGCAGGTCGACGAACCCGGGTAGCAACACCTGACCGGTGGCGTCGATCACGTGGGCGGTATCAGGAATGTCCAGACCGGCACCGATCTGGGCGATCTGGCCGTCATCGACCAGTACGTCGACCCGGTCCCCTTCGCCGTACAGCCGGACGCCCCGAATCAGCACGCTCATGCCGCGACTTCCTCCGCCCCCACCAGCACATGGAACAGCACCGCCATCCGCACGTGCACTCCGTTGGAAACCTGTTGCAGGACAGCCGATTGCGATGAATCGGCTACCGAGGACGAGATCTCCATGCCGCGCAACATCGGCCCCGGGTGCAACACCACGGCATGGCCTGGCAGCAGCGCCTGGCGGCGGGCGGACAGGCCGTACAGCGTCGAGTATTCGCGCACCGACGGGAAGAACCCGCCGTTCATGCGTTCGGCCTGGACCCGCAGCATCAGGACTGCGTCCGCGGCCGGCAGTTCCGCGTCGAAGTCGTTGGAGACGGTGACCGGCCAGCCCTGCACGCCGCGCGGCAGCAGGGTGGGCGGGGCCACCAGCACAATCTCGGCGCCCAGCGTGTGCAGCAACATGACGTTGGAACGGGCGACCCGGCTGTGCAGGATGTCTCCGACGATCACGACGCGCCGTCCCTCGATTGCGCCGAGCCGCTGCCGGATGGTCAGTGCGTCCAGCAGCGCCTGGGTGGGGTGCTCGTGTGTGCCGTCGCCGGCGTTGATCACCGAGGGCGCCCCATCGGCAACACTGGTCCACTCGGCCAGCAGGTGCGCGGCACCGGAGGCGGGATGCCGGATGATCAGCGCATCGGCGCCGGCGGCCCGCAGCGTCAGCGCGGTGTCGCGCAGCGACTCGCCTTTGCCCACCGACGACCCGGAGGCGCTGACGTTGACCACGTCCGCGCTCATCCACTTGCCCGCCACCTCGAACGACACCCGGGTGCGGGTGGAGTTCTCGTAGAACATCGTCACCACGGTGCGGCCGCGCAGCGTCGGCAATTTCTTGACGTCGCGCCCCACCAGCGCCTGCGCGAAACGGTCGGCGTCATCGAGGATCGCGGTGGCCTCGTCGCGGGTCAGATCGCCGGCGGCCAACAGGTGCCTTGGGGTCATCGGGTGATCACCACGCCGTCTCGTCCGTCGTCTTCCTTGAGTTGCACGTGCACGCTTTCGTTTCGAGAGGTGGGCACGTTCTTTCCGACGTAGTCGGCGCGTATCGGCAGCTCGCGGTGGCCGCGGTCGACCAGCACCGCCAGCTGTATGGCCCGCGGCCGGCCCACGTCACGCAGCGCATCGAGAGCGGAACGGGTGGAGCGCCCGGAGTACAGCACGTCGTCGACGAGGATCACCAGCGCATCGTCGATGCCGCCGGCCGGGATCGAGGTGGTTTCCAGCGGTCGCGGCGGTTTGATCATCAGGTCGTCGCGGTAAGGCGTGATGTCCAGGGAGCCGTGGCCGACTTGCACTCCGCTGTATTCCGCGATGTTGGCGGCCAGGCGGCTGGCCAGGGTCACCCCGCGCGTCGGAATCCCGAGTAGTACGACTCGCGGGGAGTCCGGGTTGTCCAGCGCGGTCTTTTCGATGATCTGGTGCGCCATGCGGGAAATGGTGCGACCGACATCGGCCGCTGACATCAATTCCCGCGGATCACTGGCACCCATGCGAGATCTTGACCTCCTTCTCCGCCTCTCCGGACGGATCGTTAAAGGATGTCGACTGCCGGGCAGCCTAACACGGTTTGGGGATGGGTATGCGAGGCGCTCAGCGCTGTCGATCGCCGACTGACCTACTGGCCGAACGAAATTTCGAGCAGGATCTTCTTCTGCTCGGTGTATTCCTGTTCGCTCAGCAGTCCCGCGGCGCGCTGTGCGGCGAGGTCGCGGATCGCGGCGGCGACGCCGGTCATGACGGTCCGCGGCGCGGGCACTACCTCGACGTCCTCGGCCGGCGCATCCTCGGTGCGACCGGTGAGCCGCGCCGGCCCGGCGTTTGTCTGACCGTTCCCGGCAGCCGGTGGGCCGGCCCCCGCCTGTCCGGCCATAGCGGCAGTTCCCATCTGGTTCAACGTGTTCGCCGCGCCCAATTCTGCTGCCGGCCCCGCTGCCGCGTTCGCGCTCGACAACGGAGTGGCCAGTGCGGTCGAACGTATTTCGGTTGCGGCAGTAGCGATTTGGGTCCAGCTCGGCGGCACAGTCAATTTCCCGACCATGTTCGCCTCGCCGAAGGCCGCTGACATCGTCGGCGTAGGAATCCCGCCAGGGGATAGTCCCGGAAGGCGCTTCAGAAACGGCTGCACGGGCGCCGGCCCGGTACCCGGATAGGCCTCTATTCCGTCCCAATCGCTGAAATTCTCATCCTCATCGACACCCGAAATAGTGGAGTACGCGGCGAAAGGAAAATCCCCGAATGAACCAACCACATCTGCCGGTATGACCGCGACGAGGGCCGTTGTGTCGATTGGTGCAACGAAAAGGAGGTCGACGAAGAGCACCAGGAGTTCGAACTGTTCGAACCAGGCAGGTACCGCCATCGCGGACAACGCCTGCGGCACAACCGATATGGCATCCTGCACATTGCCGGCGAGGGTGCCGATTTGGCTGATCGCGGCGGCTTGGCCGGCCGTCCCGCCCGGGTCGGTGTTCTGGTGCGGAGAGGTAAACGGAGTCAGCACGACCGCGGCTGCTGAGGCAGCTGCGTAGTTGTACATCGCCAGGCTGTCCTGCACCCACATCTCGGAGTAAAGCGCCTCGGTGGCCGCGATCGCCGGCGTGTTCTGTCCCAAAAAATTAGTCGCCACCAGCGCTGCCAGCAGGCTGCGGTTGGCGGCTACCTCCGGTGGCGGCACCGTGGATGCGAACGCCGCCTCGTAAGCGGCGGCCGCCATCCATGCTTGGGCGGCGGTTTCCTCGGCTTGCGCGGCGGTGGCGCTCAGCCATTCCACATACGACCCGGCCGCTACGTTCATCGCCGCGGACGACGGACCCGACCAAGCCCCCTCGGTAAGTTCGGACACCGCCGACTGATATCCAGACATCGCCATATACAACCCGTCGGCCAAACTGTCCCAGGCCTGCGCAGCGGCCAGCATCGGCCCCGGTCCCGGACCGGCGTACATCCGACCGGAGTTGATCTCCGGCGGATAGATCCCGAAATCCACTGCTGCGCATACCTCTTCTCAATTACCACGACAGGTGCCCGACGGGAGGTTCAGCGACCGAGCAGACGGTTCTTCTGCTCGGTGTATTCCTCGTCGGTCAAAATCCCCTCGTCGCGGAGCTTGGTGAATTCACGTAGCTCGGCCGCGACTCCGGTGACCACAGCCCGGGGCTTGTCGTTGGGCACCTCGCCGTTTTCGCCAGCTGCCGCTTTGTCACCGGCGGTCGCTGCGGTTCTGGCGCGAGCGGGCGCGTGTGCTTTATCAGCCGCCTTGCCGCCACCCCGGCCCCTGCCGGTGCCAACGGTTCCGGCCATGGCTCGTCCGGCCAGTCCCGCCAGTGCCATCTGAGCCAGCGTGCTGCCCGAGCCGGCTTCCGCCGCCGGTGCGGCGGTGACCTTCCCTGCGGCTTCACTCAACGCCGGCAGCGTGTAGGCGACGGGGCGCACGGCCGGGGTGGCAACGGTCCACGCCGGCGGCACGGATAACACCCCGACGATGTTCGCCTCACCCAGACCGGCCGACAGCCTCGGCGGCGGCACCGTGCCCGCCGGCGGGTTGAGCGGCGCCGCCGGGAACGGCTTCGCTGGCGCCAGCTCAGGGCCCGGAAAGGCCTCCACGTCATCCCAGCCGCTAATGATCTCGTCGGTGTGCAGACCCACCAGGGTGCCGTAGACGGCCACCGGAAAAGCTATCACCCCGAGCGCAGCGGCAGGCACGCCGATAGCGAGGGTAGCGATGCCCGCTGATACGCCGAAGATAAGGGCGGACAGATCGGCCAGCAGGCCCAGCAGGAACAATGGGTCGTCCATGGCCGCTGCCGGGGCCGCCGCGCTCTGCAGCGCGCTGGGCACCGCGGTGAAGGCTTGCTGGACCGTGTTCGCCACGGTGCCGATGCTGGTGGCCTGGCCGGCGGCGGCGGCTTGGTCGGCCAAGCCGCCCGGATTAGTGGTCGGCGCGGGTGGGTTGAACGGCGTCAGCGCCGTCGCCGCGGCTGATGAGGCGGCGTAGCCGTACATCGCCGCCGCGTCCTGGGCCCACATCTCCGCGTACTGCGCTTCGGTGGCCGCGATCGCCGGGGTGTTTATTCCGAACACATCGGTCGCGATAAGGATCATCAGTTGACTGCGGTTGGCCGCCACGATCGGCGGCGGAACCGTCGCGGAAAACGCGGTTTGATAGGCAGCGGCCGCG
The DNA here is from genome assembly GCF_059812565.1 of Mycobacterium sp. NGS49. NCBI lineage: Bacteria > Bacillati > Actinomycetota > Actinomycetes > Mycobacteriales > Mycobacteriaceae > Mycobacterium > Mycobacterium sp. NGS49. The sequence goes on from NZ_JCALCX010000005.1 coordinate 195,377, forward strand.
GCCTTGGCCTGCGCAGAGGTTTCTTCGGCCTGTGCGGCGGTGACTCGCAACCACGCCGCATACGACGCCGCTGCAGCGCTCATCGACGCCGACGACGGCCCCAACCAGGGGCCGGCAATCAATCCCGATACCACCGCTTGGTACGAATCAGCCGCCGAATTCAGGCCGGCAGCGAGCGCAGCCCACGCCTCGGCCGCGACCAACAACGGTCCCGACCCAGCACCGGCAAACATACGGGCCGAATTGACCTCCGGCGGATAGCTCCCAAAATCCATGGATGGTGTCCCCCTATAGTGCACCAAGGTTAACGCGAGCTTATCGGCACCGCTGATGGTTCGCGACCGGACGGCGAAACCCGCGCGAGTCCGCTACATTGGCTGGACGGGTGGCGCAGTGCATTCGGTGACGGTTGCGCCGCAACCATTTTCGTCACTTCACCAACTTCGCAACATCAGTCTCTCGGTTGGTAACACATGCGTGGTGTGCGCCATGACAAGGAACGGCCGCGCTCTCAACGCGGAGAAGGGCGCCGCCCGCCCAAACGGGCCTACCCTGGCGGGAATGAGCTCTCCTGGTTCCTCTCCACACATCGATTTCGACGCCCTCTACCGCGGCGAGAGTCCGGGCGAAGGCCTCCCCCCGGTGCCGACCCCTCCGTGGGATACCAAGGCGCCCAAGGAGAATGTCATTGCGTGGCACACCGCCGGATGGGTGCACGGTGACGTGCTCGACGTCGGCTGCGGGCTGGGTGACAACGCGATTTATCTGGCACAGCACGGATACCCGGTGACGGGCCTGGACATCTCCCCGACCGCCCTGCAGACCGCGCAGCGGCGCGCTCACGACGCCGGCGTCGAGGTCAGGTTCGCGGTGGCCGACTCGACCCGACTCGGCGGCTATACCGGTGCGTTCGACACCGTCATCGACAGTGGCATGTTCCACTGCCTCGACGACCACGGCAAGCGCAGCTACGCCGCCGCGGTGCACCGCGCCACCCGGTCGGGCGCCACCCTGCTGATCAGCTGCTTCTCCGACGCAGATCCTGCCGACGAGGAGTGGCCGCGCCCCTCGGTATCCGAGCAGACACTGCACGACGTGCTCGGCGGGGCGGGTTGGGACATCGAGTCGGCCGATCAGGTCACGCTGAGCCGCGAGATGCACGGCGCCGAAGTCGAGATGACGTTCTGGTATGTGCGCGCGCGGCGACGCGATTCAGCCGGGTAAGCCAACCGCCCCAGAGCTGCCGAACAGCGCCCCGCTGGCGCCGCCGATTCCGCCGGCGGCGTCAGCCCCGTCCGGCCCACCGCTGTTGCCGGCACCACCAGAGCCGCCGGCACCGCCAGCGCCACCGTTGCCGATGTATTGAGCACTGCCGCCGTTGCCCCCGGCGCCACCATCGCCGCCGTCACTCTGGGCGCCGACGCCGTTGTTCCCGCCACCACCACCGGCACCGCCAGCGCCACCATTGCCGCCGTTGCCGTACAGCATTCCGGCGCCGGCACCTTGGCCGCCTTTGCCGCCGGCACCGCCGTCGCCGCCGGCGATTCCGAGGGCGTTGCCTGGGCCGATGCCGATCCGGCCGCCGTTGCCGCCGCCCCCGCCGGACCCACCGGCGCCGCCATTACCGATCAATGTGCCGGCGGCACCGCCGCTGCCGCCGGCCCCGCCCCTACTGCCGTTACCACCGGCGCCATTGTCACCACCGCCTCCGGGTCCCCCGTCACCACCGTTGCTGCCGGCCCCGCCGGAACCGCCCGCCCCACCATCGCCGAACAGCCGAGCCGAACCGCCGTTTCCGCCACCGCCCGCGGCGCCGGCGGAACCTCCGGCGGCACCCGCGCCGCCCGTGCCGGGGCCGTTGCCAAGCCCACCGGACCCGGCGTTGCCGCCCTGCCCGCCGATCCCGCCGGCCCCGCCGGCCCCGCCGTTGCCGTACAGCATTCCGCCGTCGCCGCCTACGCCACCGGTGCCGCCCACCCCGCCGATACCACCGGCCCCGGCGGCTCCGCCGACGTTTCCTCCGGTGCCGGTGCCACCCAACCCGCCGACCCCGCCGGCGCCACCGACTCCACCGACCCCGCCGTGTCCGGACAGCAATCCGCCACGAGCACCGGCCCCGGCGGCCCCCCCAGCGCCGCCGTCGCCGGCAGCCCCGCCAGGCGAGCCCGCTCCGAACGGGTCACTACCGGCGCCACCGGCCCCGCCCTGCCCACCGGCGCCACCGACCCCGCCGTTGCCGATAAATCCGGCGACTCCACCGGCCCCACCAACACCGCCAACGCCGCCGTCCCCACTGGGTATTGCGAAATCATTTGCGGCGACCGCCCCGCCGGCCCCGCCGGCCCCCCCAGCGCCGCCTGCCCCACCGCTGCCGAACAACGAACCGCCAGAACCGGCAGCACCACCCGCACCGCCCAGGCCCCCGATACCGCCCGAAGACCCGACTATCGCCCCTTGACCGCCGACCCCGCCCTGTCCGCCGGCCCCGCCGTTGCCCCACAGGCCCGCATTTCCGCCGGCGCCGCCTATTCCGGCGGCTCCGCCAGCAGCGCCCGGCATATTGCCATCGCCGCCCAAACCGCCTCCGCCGCCGTCACCGCCCACCCCCCCGTTACCCCATAGCTGCCCGCCGTGCCCGCCCGCACCACCGGCCCCACCGGTACCACCAGTGCCGCCAAACCTCAACGGGTCTTGAAAACTCGCGTTTGTACCGCCGAGGGCACCGACCCCGCCTATGCCTCCTGCCCCACCCTTACCGATCAATCCGGCCGCACCACCGTTGCCACCGTTTCCCCCGGCCCCACCAGTTACCGCAGGGTTGGGACCCACTTCACCCTTAAAGCCGGCACCGCCGAAGCCGCCGGTGCCGCCGTGACCGAGAAGCCAGCCGCCGGCACCGCCATTGCCGCCGGCGCCACCGGCCATACCGAACTCTGAGTTCGCGCCGAGCCAGCCGTTCCCGCCATTACCGCCCGCCCCGCCATTGCCGATCAAGCCCGCGGCACCACCATTGCCGCCTTTCTGACCTGCCCCGCCGGACCCACCGGCCCCACCGTTGCCGTATAACAGACCACCGGCCCCACCGTCGGCCCCGGTCCCCGGCGCGCCGTCGGCACCGTTGCCGATCAGCGGCCGGCCCAGCAACGCCTGGGTGGGCGCGTTCACCGCGTTCAGCAGATTTTGCTCGAGACCCTGCAGCGAGAACAGATTAGCCGACTCGGCGGTCGCATACGACTCCGCACCGGCCGCCAAGAGCTGAACAAATCGCGCATGAAACGCCCCGGCCTGCGCGCTGAACGCCTGATACGCCTGGCCGTGCGCCTCGAACAATGCCGCGATGGCCGCCGATACCTCGTCGGCGCCCGCAGCCAGCACGCCGGTGGTCGCCTCCGCCACGGCCGCATTGACAGCGGTTACCGCCAACCCGATCCCGGCCGAATCCACCGCCGCCGCGGATAACGCCTGTCCTACGGCCACCACGTACGACATTGCTGTCCTCCAATCCATTCACCGGCGACATTTAGTTAGCGATATTCACTTTCACACCACAATCAGTGAAGGCGAATCCCCACGGCGTTGACACGCATGCGATCAGTGCAGCGTATAAATATACGCACCAATTGGACCATGCGTTATATATCAGAAATTGAAGTGTTATAAAAAAGTTATAATCACAAAGGCCCCTGCCAACTCGCTTTACAAAATGGCCAAAATGCCATTTGGAAGTATTCCAGTTTCCGCGTTGCCGCAAGAATGGCGCGGCCGCGCATTCACTCAACCGCTCAACCAGCTTGGTCAGCGGTCAGGGTCGCACCCCCGCCGGCCTTCGTGCGCCCACGCGAGCAGATCAGGCGGCGCCAGCTGGTTGATGCGGTCGTTGTAGCGCCGGTACTCGGCGTGCCCGAAGTACTGCTGCCACTCCCCGCAGCCACCCCTGCGGAAGAATCGTTCGTTGCTGCGCCAGATGCCGTCGGTGGTGTTGGGTGCCACCTCTGCGGCGTGTGACCGCATCGCGCCCAGCGATGCGTACCCGGCCAACTCCTGAGCGCGGGCGGGGCTGACGTCGATCCCGAGGACCCCGGCCAGTTTCTCCAACTCGCCCACCAGGTCCCGCTGATAGTCGGCGTAGTGGAACAACGCGACATTGGGCAGGTGCCGTCGCTCCCAGGTCTTGCCGAACTGGTCGAGGATGTTGGCGAGCGTGCCGATTCCCCTGGGCGGCGCGAAGCCCACCCCGGGGGGCGGGTGCGCGGGCCCTTCCATCCAGTCCCGAAACTCCTCGACCGGGCCACGCTGGGCCGGCTCGTGGACGGGTTCCGGTCCGGGCGGCCCAGGCCGGTGCCGCGCGGGTACGGCAGCGTCGTGTAGAGCCCGCACCCGGTCCCGGTCCATGTTGGCGGTCTGGTGATACATCGACACCGCGGCATCCCTGGGATCGCGCCCGACGCAGATGTAGGTGACGCGGTCGTCGAGTTCGAGTCCGTCCAGAGGGGTGTGGGTCTTGATGAATCGACGGTGGGTCTGGGCCTCCAGGACGGCGACCACGTCGTGCAGCGGGCGGATGGTCTGGTCGAACCACGGCGACACCGTCGACAGCGGGCCCGGTAGCTCCGGCCCGTCGAAGACGAGCAGGGACACCAGGCGCTGCGTCCAGGTCATGCCGCACTTGGAGGGGGTGGTGATGATGATGTCGCCGGCACGCAACGACAACGCGTCCCACCGCGTGTTGTCGGTCATCAGCGATCGATACAGGACACGGTTGATCACGACGGCCTCCGGATGATGTCGAACAGGATGCCCTCGACGGTGACCCCCGGCGCGAAGGCGAAGGCCACGCCCGTGGAGATCGGTTTGGTCGATTCCGTCTGCAGCACCATCATTTCCAGCACGAAGATCAGCGATACGCTCAGCATGTTGCCGAACCGGGCAAGCACCTCCCAGCTCTGTGCGGCCGCTTCGGCGGGTATGCCGAGCGAGCCCACGGACTGTTCGATGATCTTGGGGCCGCCCGGATGGACCGCCCACAGATCGACGTCGGATTTCGCCAACCCGTTGTCCCGCAATACCTCCGCGACCACGGGTTCGACTCCGCGGTAGATGTACTCGGGCAGCTGCTCGGACAGCTCACAGGTGATGCCATTGTGATTGACCCCGAGCACGATGCCGTCCTCGGCGTCGTCGAGCAATCGGGTGAAACTGCTGCGGATCACCACACTGCCCGCAGGCAGCGGGCACTGCACCTGACCGGCGCCGATCACCATTGCCCCGCAGCCGTCGCCGAACAGGCTGTGAATGACGGCGTCGTTGACGTCGTCGGCGAAAACGGCGTTCACCGAACATAATTCGATGCACACCACCAACGCCTTCATACTCGGATGGGCACGCACGTACGTCGCGGCGGTACGGACGGCGTTCATGGCGGCCGCGCACCCCATGAAGTTGATGACGACGCGCGACACCGACCGGGACAGACCCAGTTGCTTGACGACCGCGACATCGACTCCCGGGGCGACGAACCCGGTGCTGGTGACGAGTACCAGCAGCCCGATCTCCTCCGTTCCGTACGGCAGGCCGGCCAAGGCCCGCCTGGCGGTGTCGACCGCCAGCGGAACCGCGTTCTCGAAGAACAGGTTCATCCGGTCCCGGACCGTACCCGGAGTGCGCCGGAACGCGTCGAAGCCGGGGTCCAGTGGATCGACCGCCATTCGGCGGGTCTGGATCCGCGTATGCCGGTAGAGCCGTGGAATCCGTTCCCGCTGCTGCGGATTGATGAACAGTCCGGCCACATGATCGGCGGCCGCCGCCTGCGTAACCTCACGCTGCGGGCCACCGGTCGCGATGCCCTCGATGACGGCCACCGTGGTCGGTGGGGCCGGCGGCAGCTGGGCCAGGCCAACCTCAGCGTGGCCTGCGTTGGGCAGCACGGTGCCGCCCTCGGTGGCGGCGCTCATACCGACCCGATTCCGACGAATCCGCCGATGACGTAGTCGACGCTCGCCTTCCAGGCCGCAGGCGAAAAGTGCTCGCGGAGCACGCCCCAGTGGTGTTCCCTGGCAACACGCGACGGTGACAGCAGATATGTGCGGCACAGTTTGGGCAAGCGGTCGGTGACGAAGCTCTTGGCCGGCAACCACTCGACGCCGGACTTGGCCGCCTCTTCGCGCAACACGTCCTCGGTGACGATATTCGCGAACCCACTGCGCTGGAACGGAAGAACGTGATGGACCCGGTGCGAACTCAGCCCGGCCGACAGAAAGCAGTCCACGTAACGGTTGCCGATGACCGTCAGGTCATTGGCGTGCTCGACCTGGTCGACGCCCCAATCCGTGCCCACCTTCGGCACGGCCGCGTCATCGCCGTCCTCATCCTCGAACTCGTGGCTGGCCACCACCAGGAAGGTGCTGATCCACAGAGTCGCCACGAATTGCAGAGCCCAGGCCCAGAAGTCGCCGACAGCAAGGAAAACCACCATCTCGGTCACCAGCAGCAGCCGCACCCCGGATGACCCGAGGAAGTGTGGCAACGCGTTGCGCCAGCTTCCATACCCCTCTTCGACACCGACCTTGCGCGTCATGTTCCAGACGTCGGCGATGCGGATGGCCATGCCGGTCACCAGGTGACCGAACTTGTGCAGGGTATGCACCGGAACCCGATAGAGCCGAGGCAGCCGCATCATCATCGTGAACACGTTCTTCTTGATGTCGACGTCGCTTTGGGTATACGGATGATGCAGCAGGGTATGTCCGTCTGCGACCACCAGTGCCAGGGCCACATAGTTCAAGTCAAAGGTATTGGACAACACCCGATTCAGCCCTCGTTGGGCACGGTGCAACGCGTAGTGGCCATACCCCACCAGCGAGCTGCGCAACAGCACCATGGCAATCACGAAGGCCCACAGGGGCATCCACCGAGGTTCGGACAGTCGCACGCCCTGAACCGCGAAATAGGCGACGGCGAGGGTGGCCACCACAATGTTGAAAAGCCGGTCCATCCGCTTGATTCGGGCGGCCAGCGCGGGCTCCGTCAGCCGCGCCTTGACGCGGTGCATCAGGTCTTCTTGGTCGTCGAAGCGATACTTCGGGGTGTCGCGCCAGCTGTTGAAGTCGTCCTTGAAGAGAAACGGCGGTGCATTGTGCTTGGGGTGGATGTCGCGCGGTTTCGCGTCGCGACCCAATGAGTATCTCTGTTCCAGGATTCGCTCGACGACCGTCGGGTCGCGATGATATGAGGCGATAATCGCAGTGATGTCACGGTTTTTGGTGCGCCCGATGAAGAAGGCGCCACCGGGATGCTTGGCTATCCAATCACTGAGGTCATAGGCTCGCCCGTTGTACACCCACACATCGGGAAGCACCGGCGGCCTGCCGGGCGGCGGACCAGGGTGTGGGCCGGGGCCACGCTCCTGAACTTCAGGGAGGTCGTTGGTCATTCGTGCTCCTCCAGCTCTGTTGGGGTGCGATCGGCTGCGCGCCGGCGTGTCCGGCGAGCTGGCCCCAATAGTGGGAGCGCGGCCTCAAAGGATTCTCGTCGGATTCTCAACGGACTGCGGATCGCGAAAACACCGCTGTCTCAAACACGCTCACCCGAACCCGAGCGTGGTCCCAATCCCCCGCACCACCTCAAGGCCGCCACCCACCGGTCGAACAACGGACGAGAACCGGCCCGGAGCACGAGCGTCGTCGTGCGCGTTCGGGGCCGGCTCTCAATCCGGTGTTCACTTCGTCTAGGTCTGGTTCAGAGGCCTGATGCAGAGCCCGCTATCCGGTCGGGTTCGGGATGGTCACCGGGGCACCCCAATTGGACAGGGTGATGGTGACGTGGCCCTGGTCCTTATCGAGCACCATGCGCACCAGGTAGGGGCTCGGCGGCGTTCCCGGCGCTCCCGGCGCCTTCACGTCGGCGATGTACAGGGTGATGGGCAGCGCTCCGCCGCCCTTGCCGATCTGCGGCACCAACGGGTCGATGACCGCCGCGTCGATCATTCCCGTGACCTTGATGGTGGCTACCCCGTCGATCGTTTCACTGCCACCGGACTGCGGGTTGGTGACCTTGCCGATGACGGCGCCGATGCCCTTCTCCTTGTCCAGGACGACACCCGGGTCGTAGATCTTGTCCGCGGGCCCCATCGACGTGTAGGCCCCGGCCTCGTTCTTGGTGTACATCGTCTTGTTGGTGACGACGAATTGCTTCGGCACCGCCGGTGTCTTCGGCTGCAGCCTGATCATCGCGTCGCCGACGGCCTGGCCGTTGCCTTCCGGTTGGTTGGTCACGTCAGCGTTGACGGCCTCCATCGGCAAGGTGGTGATGTTGGTGGTCTGCAAGTTGACGTGCAGTGAGCGCAGCCCGGTAGTCGCCTTGGATGCGTCCTGCAGGAGTTGCTGTGCTTCCGGTGAAGGGGCCGCAGAGGTCCCGGATGCACCGGAGGTCGCCGCGGACGACGTCGCCGCGGAGGTTGCGGAGGTACCCGAAGTCTGGGGGGATCCCGTCGAGGACTTGTTTCCGCATCCGGCGACCGCCGCGACGACTGCCGCCGCGAACACGATCGCCACAACTGGTGTCGAGGGTCGGCGGGAGACAGGTCGGTGTGAGATTTGCGCTTGTGACATCAAGCCATTCATGGCCAGCCTTTGCTGAGTTGTCCAACCGGTGGTGATGAGCAGCGAGCCGCGACCGAAGCGGTGCGGCCTGAACGGGCGCAGCATCCAGGCCTCGTTCAGCGGTTGCGGACCTCGGTGACTGCACACCCGCACCCTGGTTCACCAGCAGCGACGATGCGCCCAACGGCACGCCGCCACCCACCCAGCACGTTCCCCAGATTGCTTTTGCCGGAAACGCGACATTAACACGCGGCGGGAACGCTGCAAACCGATTCACCGAAGTAACTGCGCGCCGGTTGCGGTCCGGTGCGCCGGTCCTCCCGGAACTTTGCGGCGTTCACACATTTTTCACATCCCGTACGGGGTGGTCCCGCCGCCGTGCCGCTACTTCGACGGGCTAACCTGTCCACGGTGAATCTCGACGGCAATCAGACGACCCTGCGTGAGGTCTGCGACGCCGGACTGCTATCGGGAGCGGTCACGGTGGTATGGCAACGCGGAGAATTGTTGCAGGTCAACGAGATCGGTTACCGTGACGTCGAAGCGAAACTTCCGATGCAACGCGACACTCTGTTTCGCATCGCATCCATGACCAAACCCGTCACCGTGGCCGTCGTCATGAGCCTGGTCGACGAGGGCAAATTGGCCCTCACCGACCCGATCGCGCAGTGGGTTCCAGAACTCGCCGGTGTGCGGGTACTGGACGACCCGCACGGCCCACTGGACCGCACCCACCCGGCCCGGCGTCCCATCCTGATCGAGGATCTGCTCACCCATACCAGCGGCCTGGCCTACGGCTTCTCGGTGTCCGGTCCGATCTCCCGGGCCTACCTGCGGCTGCCGTTCAACCAGGGCTCGGACGCATGGCTGTCCGAACTGGGCGCCCTGCCCCTGGTGCACCAGCCCGGCGAGAAGGTGACCTACAGCCACTCCATCGATGTGCTGGGCGTAATCGCGTCCCGCATCGACGGGAAGCCGCTGCACGAGGTGTTTCAGGACCGGGTGCTGGCCCCGGCGGGGATGCCCGACACCGGGTTCTTTGTCACGCCCACCGCGCGAGCGCGCGCAGCGACCATGTACCGGCACGACGAGCACGACCGGTTGCGCCACGACGTGATGGGGCCACCGCATGTCAAACCTCCGTCGTTCTGCAACGCCGGCGGTGGGCTGTGGTCCACGGCCGACGACTACCTGCGCTTCGCGCGAATGTTGCTGGGCGACGGTTCGATCGATGGTGTCCGGGTGCTGTCCCCGCAGTCGGTGCGCCTGATGCGCACCGACCGGCTGACCGGCGAACAGAAGCGGCACAACTTTCTCGGCTCGCCGTACTGGGTGGGTCGCGGATTCGGCTTGAACCTGTCGGTGGTGACCGATCCAGCCAGGGCCACGCCGTTGTTCGGGCCGGGCGGCGTCGGCACATTCAGTTGGCCCGGCGCCTACGGAACGTGGTGGCAGGCCGATCCGGCCGCGGACCTGATTCTGCTGTATCTCATCCAGTACTGCCCCGACCTGACGGTGAACGCGGCCGCAGCGGTTGCGGGCAATCCGGTACTGGCCAGACTGCGTACCGCGCAGCCGAATTTCGTCCGCAACACCTACCGTGCGCTCGGGCTGTGATGGGCGGCTATTCCTACTCGCGACCACCAACCCATCTGGAAAGCCCGCGGCTGTTGCTGCGCCCGGCAGCGGTTGAAGACGCCGACGAGATATTCGCCAGCGTGGCAGGCGATCCCGAAGTCACCCGGTTTCTGCTCTGGACGGCCCATCCGGATGCGCTCGAGACCCGGCGGGTGCTCGTCGAACAGCTGATGTCGCCGAAGAACGACCGCAACTGGGTGATCACGTCGCGCCGCAACGGCGAAATCGTCGGTTTGATCAGCTGCCGCCGCCCGGTGAGCCACTCGGTCGAGATCGGCTATTGTCTCGGTCGGCAGTGGTGGGACATGGGTTACATGTCCGAAGCGCTCAAACTGGTGCTGACCGGGCTCGCAGCCGATCCCTCCGTGTACCGGGTCTGGGCGACATGTCACGTCGACAATGCGCGGTCATCGCGGCTGTTGCAACGAGCGGGATTCGCTTTGGAAGGGCGGCTGCGGCGCCACGCCGTCTACCCCGCTATGGGACCTGATCCGCACGACAGCCTGATTTACGCGAGGATTCTGCGCTGAACTCTCAGGCCACATCGAAATTCTGACCGGTGGTGCGGGAATTGTAAGGCCTGCCATGACCTTCTGCCTGGCCGCAATGGATGTCGCCCGCTGGGGGGTCGACATCCCGACGGTTCACACCTGACGGACACGGCGGTCGACCTGGCCCACCATCAACGAGGGGCGAACTTCAGTAGCCGTTTGCTGGCCCGGTCGGTGACGAATACGTTGCCCACAGCATCGACGGCCACGTCGTAGGGATCCGTCAGCCATTCGAACAACGGATCGGTGGATGACTGCGCGCCAGCAGCCAACATCATGATCCGGTGATTACCGCTGTCGACGACGTAGACGGTGCCCTGGGAATCCACCGCCACCCCTTCCGGAGCCGAAAGTTGCGAGAAAGGAAGTTCCACCGGCCCGCCACCGGCCGCGAGCTTGAACACGCGATTGTTGACGCGGTCAGAGACATAAACGTTGCCGGAATTATCGATGGCGACGTCGGCGGGCGAACCGTTGTCCGGAAGCTTGAATATTTCGGTAGCCGTCTCGGCTCCGGCTGGGAGCCGCAACACCCGTCCGGAAGCCGGTTCGGTGACGTAGACCGTGGCCGCCGAGTCCACCGCCACGCCGCCGGGTGTCACGCCGCGCAGCGGCGTAGACCCGGTGACCTCGGTGCGCCGACGGTCGGGTTGGTCTCTCACCTCATACACCCAGAGTTGACCACGGTCGGTGACATACCACTTACCAGGGCCGCCGACCGCCACGCCGTTGGGCGCCGCGAGCAGCCGGGGCAGCATGTCGGTGACGCCGACCAGGTCCGGACTGATGCGCAACAGGCGCCCGGACATGGCGGTCGAACCCGGCAGCAGCGGCCCCGTCGGCAACTCGGGAATGGCTGGTGGGCCTATCGTCAGTTCCGGGAGTGAATGCGTCGACGGGGCCGGGGGCGGTCCGTCGCAAACATAGACGTTGCCGTCTGCGGCCACCGCCACACCGCGCGGACTGTCGAGGTCGACGAAAGGCACCTGCGGCAGCGCCGGCGCAGCCTCCACCGCCTCCGCCTCACCTGCCTTGTCGCTTTGCACCACCACGACCGACAGCCAGAGACCGAACGCGATCAGCACCGCCGTGGACAGCATGGACTTCGCCGACTTCGACCCGCCACCGGGGATCAGGACCGCCGTCGCGGGGTCGGCCGGATCATAGTGAACCTGCACTTCGGCGCCGGCGGGATAGCGATCCGCCAGCTCCATCGCCTGCTCCCGGGAGCCGGCGGATTGCTCGAGTTGCAATACGTCGCCCTGGTACGCCACCCCGTTCACTTCGTACCGGTAGCGAACGGCCAAGTCTCGATCGCCGTAAACTTCGGAGCGAGCCACACTGCCGGGCACTGTTGGCCAGGTGCGGCTGCGCTGACTCCGCCGCCATCGGCGAATGTCCTTGACCGCGGCGAAGATCCCGGATCCGACGCACCCGACGCCGACCACTAGGTACGGCCAATGATCGATCATCTCCGAGCCCTCAGCAATTCAGGTGCCTAATTTACCTGGACCGTATGCTCGTTGGCCAACATCGGAGCTTCCGGCGCACGTGTGGGCTCGGACGAGCCGTTGCCCGACAACTTGGCGGCGTGGGTGACCGCGGCGCGGGCCGCCTCCATGCGGGCCAGCGCCTCCTGGGTGAAGACCGACAGCCCGAGCTCGTGGTTGTAGCCGTGTATCTCCTTGACATCGAGCTGGGCCAGGAAGTAGACGATTTCCTTGGACACCACCTGGCCCGGTACCAGCACCGGGAACCCCGGCGGGTAGGGCACCACGAATGTGGTGGACACCAAGGTCTTTCCCTCGGCAAGACGCCGACCCGCGGTGCCGATCAGCACGTACTCGCGGTCCTTCTCCTCATACCCGGCGTAGAACGCTGATCGGGTGTCGCCGTAAACACTGCCCTCGTCCGGACGGAACGCCACGTCGAATTCACTGAAGTCCGGCAGGTGGGGCAGATCCTCGGTGATCTCCTCGACGCGACGCTCATGCAGTGCCCAGTCGGCGGCGCTGGCCGCCTTCTGGGTGCGGTCGAAATCGGTTGCCACCCGGCGCAGTACGTCGAGCAGATGATGCACGCTCGACCACGTGACGCCGATGGTGAAGATCAACAGCACGCTGTTGATCGAGGTCTTATTGATCTGAATGCCGAATCGGTCCATCAGGATCTTCTCGCGGAAGTCATAACCGTTCATCCCGGTCTTGCCGAGGAACAACGTGACTCGCGTGGGGTCCAGCACGAACTGATCCGAGCGCCACGCCTCGTTCCACTCGTCCAACGCGCCCTGCCGGACCTCGCGGTAGGAGCTGACAGATGCCCGGTACTCCTCGGGCACCAGATCGGACTCGTCGAGAATGCGGAACCACTTGCTGATCAACCTGTCCTTGCGGACCCGGTGGCGGAAAACCAACGCCATGTCATAGGTCTGCCGGACCAATTGGAAGCCCTCGATGTCGACCTGCCGGCGCGCCAGATCCAGCGAGGCGAGCAGTTGCTGGTTGGGCGACGTGGAAGTGTGGGTTAAGAAGGCCTCACCGAACGCGTCGCGGGCGAGTGCGTTGAAGTCCTGGTCGCGCACGTGGATCATCGACGCCTGCCGGAACGCCGACAGCGACTTGTGGGTGGAATGGGTCGCATACACCCGCACCCGAGCCCGGGCAGGGTCGGGCAGCAGCCGGTGGTCACCCCACTCCGAGCGCGGCACCCCTGCCATCGAGGCCTGCCAATTGCGATATTCCTCAGCATATTCCGGCGACGCCAGCATCTGCTCGAGACGCTCGGCCGCGACCATCGCGGTGCGCTGACGGGCCCACGGCACGGCGGTCGCGAAGGCATACCAGGCCTCATCCCACAGGAAGACGATGTCGGGCTTGATCGCCAGCACCTCCTCCATCACCCGCCGCGGGTTGTAGACGACACCATCGAAAATGCAGTTGGTGAGCAACAACATCCGCACCTTGTCCAGGTGGCCGGCCGCCTCGAGGTCCAGCAGGGCCTTCTTGATGGTGCTCAGCGGCACCGCCCCATAGATGGCGAACTGCGGCAACGCATAGGACTCCAGATATCGCGGGTAGGCGCCGGCGAGCACCAGGCCGTAGTGGTGCGACTTGTGGCAGTTGCGGTCGATGAGCACGATGTCACCCGGCCGGGTCAGCGACTGCACGACGATTTTGTTTGCGGTGGAAGTGCCGTTGGTCACGAAGTAGGTGTGGTCGGCGTTCCAGGTGACCGCGGCCTTGTCCATCGCTTTCTTGATGTTGCCATGGGGATCCAGCAGCGAGTCCAATCCTCCTGAGGTGGTGGAGGTTTCGGCCATGAAGATGTTGCGCCCGTAGAACTCGCCCATGTCTTGCAACGACTTCGAGTTGAAGATGCTGGCGCCGCGCGCGACGGGCAGCGCGTGGAACTGGCCGACCGGCGCCGCCGCGTATGCCCGCAGCGCGTCGAAAAACGGCGTGGAGAACCGGTTTCGCAACCCCGCCACGACCGTGCTGTAGAGGTCCGTGACGTCGTTGAGCCGGTAGAAAGTGCGGTCGTAGACATCGGGCTCGTCATCGCCGCCGGCCGCGATCGACTCGTCGGTGAGCAGGTACAGGTCGATGTGGGGCCGCAGTTCGCGAATCCACTCACCGCATTCCACCCAGTCGTGGGAACGGTCGGAGACCCTGGATATCGAAGCGTCGTCGTTGGCGCCGAGCAGCGTGTTCATCAGCGGCACCCGGTCCCGCGAGCGCAGTGGCAGGTCGTGCCGGATGATGGCGGCCTGAATCTCGCCGTTGAGCGCCACGGCAGTGATGGCGTCCTCCACGCTGGGCGCGATCAGGATCTCGAACTGGATGTCGTCGGACGGGCTGCGCAACTCCCGTAGTGCCTCGGCCAGGCAATCCGGGGCCGTGCACGGGGAATCGTCGGCGAGCAGCACGGTGTAGAACTGCTGCTGTTTGGCCTGGGCCACCAACTCCTGGTCGGCCAGCGGCGCCGAAATGTCGAATAGTGCCGTGCGATCGCCGTATTCGGACAGCAAGCGCACCGCCAACGACACCTCCTCGGCGAGGCGGACCGTGGACAGGCTTTCCAGATGGGCGCGGAAGGTCGCCAGATTCGCCGCACCGGGGTACAGCCAGTACCGCTCATAGGCGCCGATGCGGTCCATCAGCCGCTTCACCTTGGCCAAATCGTGCGTCTTGTCCAGCCCCGCGAGGTCGACCTCGGCCAGGTGACGGCAGGCATCGTCGAGCAGATTCCAGGTATCGACGCGCGTGTAGGACGGGTTGGCCACCGCCGCCAGTGCGGAGACCCGCAGTCGCCGCGTCCGGGCACTGTCTCGATTCATGTTGTCCCCCTCCGGAGTCAGTGCAGTTCGTAGGTATCGCGAGAAAGTCTGAAGTAATGGCCGCTACCGGTGTCGGTACAGATGACGCCGGTTTGCTGGCTTTCGCACGTTACCGAGGCGACCGAACGGGTCTGGCCGTACTGCAACACCGGGTATCCGGTGCCCCGGACGGTATCGCTGTGGCAGGTCAGCCTGGGCGGACTGCCCTGGCGCATGCTGATCCGGTCGCCGAACGCTCCCATGCAGGGCGTCGGAGGCGCCGGTGCCGCCCAGGTGTGGTCGCTGATCTCGCAGTCGACCAGGGCCGAGCCGTCCAGCACCCCCATCGCGCAGTCGATGTTCCCCGACGGCGTCTGGAAGAAGTCGAAGCCGTCGGCAGCCGCGGTTGCCGGGGCCAGAACCGCGACCGCAGACCCGGCGCAGGCCAGCACGACCACGGCGTTGATTGACTTCACTGTCGACAGCTTTCCATTGGTAACCAACGGCCATTGTGTCGCGCCCGCGCACAATCCGCGATCATTTCGACCTGGAATTTTGACTGCGGCAACGCCGCGGGGCTTCTCAGCCGTCCAAATCGGGGTCGCTGTCGATGATTTGCTTGTTGCCTTTGCTCAGCGGATTTTCCATCCACTTCAACAGTGGTAGCTGCGGAAGCTCGAAGCGCCGCCCGGGAAGGTCGGTGACGTCGCCGAGTGAGCGCACCACACCCTGGGTCAGGCCCATGATGGCGGCCATCACCGGCAGCAGGGGCTGCAACGGCTTTGCTGCGGTGCGCACGGTACTGATGCGGCGGGCGAGGATCAGCCGCTCGACCGTGTGGTAGACCGCGGCGCCCACGCCGAGGCCGAAGATCGCCAGCACCGAGGCGACGATGGTCCAGCCGAAGGCGGCGCTGATCACCGCGCCGACCACCACCGTCACCGCCGCCAGCACGGCCATGACGACGCGTAACTCGAGTCGGGTCATGAGGCACCCCCTCGCACGGCTTGCGCGGCCGCGCGGATCTGCGGCGTCACCAGCATGACCTGGCCCAGCACGCCGTTGATGAAACCGGGCGAGTCGTCGGTGGACAGTTCCTTGGCCAGCTCGACGGCTTCGTCGACGGCGACCGGCTCCGGCACGTCGTCGGCGTACAACAGCTCCCACACCGCCACCCGCAGGATCGCGCGATCCACCGCGGGCAGGCGGTCCAGCTTCCACGACTGCAGATGCGAGGTGATCAGCTCGTCGACGTGCGCGGCGTGCTCGGCCACCCCGCGAGCGACGGCGGAGGCGTACGGAAGCGGCGGTGTCACGTCGGCGTTGGCTTCGGCCAGCGCGGTGCGCGTATCGACCATCTCCACCGGGCTGAGGCCGCGCGCCTCCGCTTCGAACAACAGATCCACCGCGCCTTTGCGCGCCAGATGCCGCCCTTTGAAGGGACGCGAAGGGCGCGAGGGGCGCGAAGTGCGCGCGGGCCGCTGCGGCGGCTGATTACTGGCTGTTCCGTCAGGCATGGTCAGGTGTTGACCCGCCCGAGGTAGCTGCCGTCGCGGGTGTCGACCTTCAGCTTGTCGCCGGTGTTGATGAACAACGGCACCTGGATCTCCGCGCCGGTCTCCACGGTGGCCGGCTTGGTGCCCGCACTGGACCGGTCGCCCTGCAAGCCGGGCTCGGTGTGTGAGACCACCAGTTCGACCGACACCGGCAGCTCGATGTAGAGCGGCGCGCCGTTGTGGAACGCGACCTGCACCGGCAGCCCCTCCAGCAGGAACCGGGCGGCGTCGCCGACCAGCGACTCCGGCAGCGGGTGCTGCTCGTAGTCCTGGCTGTCCATGAAGACGAAGTCGGAGCCGTCGCGGTAGAGGTAGGTGGTGTCGCGCCGGTCGACCGTGGCGGTGTCGACCTTAACGCCCGCGTTGTAGGTCTTGTCGACGACCTTGCCCGACAGCACGTTCTTCAGCTTGGTGCGCACGAATGCGGGGCCCTTGCCGGGCTTGACGTGCTGGAACTCGGTGATGGTCCACAGCTGGCCGTCGATCACCAGGACGAGTCCGTTCTTGAAGTCAGCAGTGGTCGCCACGTCTTTTCGGTCTCCTACAAAATGGCCAGTTCCTTCGGGAACCGGGTCAACAATTCCGGGGTCTGCCCGGGGTGGTGCGGGGTGTTGCTGGGCACCACCAGGGTGTCCTCGATGCGGACACCGCCACGGCCGGGTAAATAGACGCCGGGCTCCACGGTCACCACGGAGCCCGCAAGTAGTGTACCGGCGGACGTGGCCCCGATGCCCGGCGCTTCATGTATCTGCAGGCCAACGCCGTGTCCCAGACCGTGACCGAAGTGTTCGCCATAGCCCGCGTCGGCGATGATCCGCCGCGCGGCGCCATCGACGTCACGCAGCCCCGCTCCCGGATGCAGCGCCTCCCGCCCGGCCCGCTGCGCCTCGGCGACCAGCTCGTAGATCTCCAACTGCCAGGCCTCAGCTTTACCGGCCTTGCCCAGCACGAAGGTGCGGGTCATATCGGAGTGATAGCCCGCGACCAGCGCGCCGAAGTCGATCTTGACGAAATCGCCGACCGCGAGCACCGCGTCGGTAGGCCGGTGGTGCGGGACGGCCGAGTTCGGCCCGGTCGCCACGATCGTCTCGAACGAGATCGCATCGGCGCCGTGGTCGAGCATCAGACCCTCCAGCTCGCGGCTCACCTCCCGTTCGGTGCGTCCCGGCCGCAGACCGCCGCGCTCCACCAGGTCGGCCAGCGCGGCGTCGGCCGCCTCACACGCCAGCCGCAACAACGCCAGCTCACCGGCGTCTTTCACCTCACGCAGCGCCTCGACCGTGCCCGATGCCCGCACCAACTCGGTGTGCAGGCCCGCTAATTCCCCGGCCAGCGCGTCCAGGCCGTCGACGGTCACCACGTGGCTCTCGTAGCCCAGCTTTGCCACGCGGTCCTGCCCCGCCCGCCCGGCCAGATAGCGTCCCACCGCCCGCTCGATGGCAACTTCCAGATCAGGTGCCTGCTGCGCGGCCTGGGTGCGGTAGCGGCCGTCGGTGGCCAGCACGGCCTCACGCTCGTCAGCAAACACCAGCAACGCGCCGTTGGACCCACTGAAGCCGGACAGATACCGGACATTTATCAGGTCCGTGACCAGCATCGCGTCTAGTCCGGCGGCGCTGATTCTGGTTTTCAGGTTGTGTCGGCGCTGGGAATGTGTCACGACCCTTGACCGTACTCGCTACGCTGTTTGCCCATGAACAAGTGGATGCTGCGTGGATTGGTCTTTGCCGCCGGAATGGTCATTCTTCGCCTGGTTCAAGGGGCGCTGATCAACGCGTGGCAGACCCAGTCGGCGCTGATCAGCGTGGTGCTGTTGTCGATCTTCACCATCTGCGCAATCGTGTGGGGTCTTCGGGACGGCCGCGCCGACGCCAGAGCCAATCCCGACCCGGACCGTCGCGAGGACCTGGCCATGGTCTGGTTGCTGGGTGGACTGGTGGCCGGCGTGGTCAGCGGACTGGTGGCGTGGCTCATCGCCCTCTTCTACAAGGGCATCTACACCGGCGGTTTGCTCAACGAGCTAACAACGTTCGCCGCATTCACCGCGCTGATCGTCTTCGTGTTCGCGATCATGGGCGTGGCAGTAGGCCGCTGGCGCATCGACCGCAACGCTCCGCCGGTCGAGAGGCCCGACCATGACCCGCACCGCGACCGCTCCGCGGACACCGACGTGTTCACCGCCGTGCGCGCCGACGACAGCCCCACCGGGGAGATCCGGACCGGTGGCGCCCAGACCGAGGAGCGGACGTCGTCGGTGGCCACCGTCGAGCGTGAGCGCGAAACGCCCACCGAGGTGATCCGCACCGGCGACCACGGCGACGACGCCAAGACCGAGGTGATCCGCACCGGCGACTACAGCGACGACGCCAAGACCGAGGTGATCCGCACCGGCGATCACAGCGGCGAGGGCAAGACCGAGGTGCTCAACGTGGACGAGACCAAGCCGCAGCGGAAACCTAACGCGTAGCGGCCAGGTAGCGCAGCGCCAGCAGGTAGCCCTGGATTCCCAGTCCCACGATCACCCCGGTCGCGACGGGGCTGAGGTAGGAGTGGTGCCGGAACTCCTCGCGCGCATGCACATTGGAGATGTGCACCTCGATCAACGGTGCGCTCAGCTCCGCGCAGGCGTCGCGCAGCGCCACCGAGGTGTGGGTCAGACCGCCGGCATTGAGTATCACCGGCTCCGAAGCATCGGCGGCCCGGTGAATCCAATCCAGCAGTTCGGCTTCGCTGTCACTCTGCCGCACAACGACTTTCAAACCCAGTTCGGTGGCTTCCCGCTCGATCCGGGCGACCAGGTCGTCGTGGGTGGTGCTGCCGTAAACCGCGGGTTCGCGCTTACCGAGGCGGCCCAGGTTGGGTCCGTTGATCACATTGATGGTCATGGGGCACACACTCCGGCGTACGCGGTGACCAGCAGACCCGGGTCGGGTCCCACCAGCCGGCCCGGCTTGGCCAGCCCGTCGAGCACCACGAACCGCAGCACACCGGCGCGGGTTTTCTTGTCCCCGGCCATGTATTCGAGCAGTTGGGGCAGCGCGTCGGGGTCGTAGCTGACCGGCAGGCCCAGCGACGCCAGAATGTCGCGGTGACGTTGTGCGGTGGCGTCGTCGAGACGGCCGGTCAGCCGGGCCAGCTCGGCGGCGAACACCAGTCCCACCGACACGGCGGCCCCATGCCGCCACTGGTATCGCTCGCGGCGTTCGATCGCGTGGGCCAGCGTGTGGCCGTAGTTCAGGATTTCGCGCAGCTCGGACTCTTTCTCGTCGGCCGCGACCACTTCGGCTTTGACGGCGATGGCCCGCCGGACGAGTTCGGGCAGCACTTCGCCTTCGGGGTCCAGCGCCGCCTGTGGATCGGCCTCGATGAGGTCGAGGATCACCGGGTCGGCGATGAACCCGGCTTTGACGACTTCGGCCATGCCGGCGACGATCTCGTTGCGCGGCAACGTCGTCAGCGTCGAGAGATCCACCAGGACGGCCAGCGGCTGATGGAACGCGCCGACCAGATTCTTGCCCGCGTCGGTGTTGATGCCGGTCTTGCCTCCGACGGCCGCGTCGACCATGCCGAGCAGCGTGGTCGGCACGTGCACGATCGAGACACCCCGCAACCAGGTGGCCGCGGCGAAACCGGCGACGTCGGTGGCCGCCCCGCCACCCAAGCTGACAAGTGCGTCCTTGCGTCCAATCCCGATGCGGCCCAACACTTCCCAGATGAAGCCCACGACGGGCAGCTCTTTACCCGCTTCTGCGTCCGGAATTTCGACGCGGTGCGCGTCAACACCGTTGTCCGCCAAGCGGGTTCGGATCTTCTCTGCGGTGTGCGCGAGCACCGGCTGATGCAGGATGGCGACCTTGTGACGGCCGGCCAGCAGCTGCTGCAGCTCGTCGAGCAGCCCGGTGCCGATCACCACGGGGTACGGCGGGTCCACGGCAACCTCGACGGTGACCGGTGAGTTCTCTGTCATGTGGCGGCCTCTACCTGGTTCTGCAGTCGCGACACGATGTAGCGGACGACCGCGCCGGGGTTGCGCCGGTTGGTGTCCACCCGGATCGTGGCGACCCTGCGGTACAGCGGAATACGCTGGGACATCAGCTCACGGAACTTCTCGGCGCGGTCGGGACCGGCCAGCAGTGGCCGCACCGTACTACCGCCGGTGCGCCGCACGCCTTCGGCGGCACTGATCTCGAGGTAGACCACCGTGTGGCCGGCCAGCGCCGCGCACACCCCGGGGCTGGTGACCGCGCCGCCGCCCAGCGACAGCACGCCGTCGTGCTCCTCGAGCGCCGCGCGGATCACGTCCTCCTCGATGCGCCGGAACTCCAGCTCACCGTCGGTGGCGAAGATGTCGGCGATGGTACGGCCGGTCTGCTGCTCGATGGCGGTGTCGGTATCGAGCAGGCTGACCCCCAGTGCTTTGGACAGCCGACGCCCGATGGTCGACTTGCCCGAACCCGGCAAGCCCACGAGTACCGCCCTGGGAGCCACGGTCAGCTTCCGGCAGCCCGGGCCGACGGCGCCTCGCGCTCGGCGACCGTGCGCTGATAGGACTCGATGTTGCGGCGGGTTTCGGCCAGCGAGTCGCCGCCGAACTTCTCCAGCGCCGCGCGCGCGAGCACCAACGCCACCATGGTCTCGACGACGACTCCCGCGGCCGGCACCGCGCACACGTCCGAGCGCTGGTGAATGGCGACGGCCTCGCCGCCGGTGGCCATATCAACGGTCGCCAGTGCCCGCGGAACCGTGGAAATCGGTTTCATCGCCGCACGCACGCGCAACGGCTGCCCGTTGGTCATCCCGCCTTCCAGGCCGCCGGCCCGGTTGGTGGAGCGCACCACGCCGTCCGGACCCGGGTACATCTCGTCGTGGGCGCGGCTGCCGCGCCGGCGGGCGGTTTCGAACCCGTCGCCGATCTCCACGCCTTTGATCGCCTGGATGCCCATCACCGCGGCGGCCAGTTGACCGTCCAGCCGGTTGTCGCCACTGGTGAACGAGCCCAGGCCGACCGGCAGTCCCAGCGCCACCACCTCGACGACGCCGCCCAGCGTGTCACCGTCTTTCTTGGCCGCCTCGATCTCGCCGATCATCGACTTCTCGGCCGCTTCGTCGTAAGCGCGCACCGGGCTGGCATCGATGGCGGGCAGGTCTTCGGCCCGCGGCGGGGGGCCTTCGTACGGAGTTGAGGCGCCGATGGAGATCACGTGCGAGAGCACCTCGACGCCCAGCGCCTGGCGCAGGAACGCCCGCGCGACGGTGCCGGCCGCGACCCTGGCCGCCGTCTCGCGGGCGCTGGCGCGCTCCAGCACCGGCCGCGCGTCGTCAAAGCCGTACTTGAGCATGCCCGCGTAGTCGGCATGCCCCGGCCGCGGCCGGGTCAGCGGTTCGTTGCGCGCACTGTCGGCCAACTGCGACGGGTCGATCGGGTCGGGTGCCATCACGGTTTCCCACTTCGGCCATTCGGTGTTGCCGATCTCGATCGCGATGGGGCCACCCAGCGTGACACCGTGCCGCACTCCGGACAGCATGGTCACCGCGTCCCGCTCGAACTTCATCCGGGCGCCGCGACCGTAACCCAGGCGGCGGCGGGCCAACTCATCGGCGATCTCGGCGGACGTCACCTCGACACCCGCGACCATGCCCTCGACCAAGGCCACCAACGCGCGGCCATGGGATTCCCCAGCAGTGATCCAGCGCAACACCCGAACATCTTCCCACGTCCGCGGGCATGAGCTTGCACGCCCTTGAGCCTGCGGCCAGGGCGAAGAAGTTCGAGTAGGCAGCGCCACAGGGGCAGAGCCAGTGCGGGGCCGCGCGGCGCTAACCGAGGGCCAGCGCCGTTGCCAGGCCCGTCGCGACACACATCGACGGCCCGTGCGGCACGGCGTGCAACCGCCACACCAGGCCGACCGCTGCAGTCAGCAGCGGCGCGACCAGCGCGGCCAGGAACCACACCTCGACACCGAAACAGCCGCTCAGCCCGCCGAGGCCGATTGCGAGCTTGACGTCCCCGGCCCCCATCGCCGTCGGCGCCGCCAGATGCACCGCGAGGTAGATCGCGGCCAGCGCCGCTGCGCCCGCCAGCGCCGGCCCCGCGCGACCGGCCAGCGCCGCCGCGATCAGGATCACCACGCCGCCGGGCAGCGTCAGAAGGTTGGGCAGCCGTCGCTGCCGAATGTCATAACAACTCAGGGCGATCAGCCAGGCCGCGACCATCCCGATCCGCATGCGCGGCAGGCTAATCGAGTTCCGCCAGTGCGCAAGTCATCGCTTCGCGCGGCGCGGGCAGCCCGGTGAACTGTTCCACCTGTGCAAAAGCCTGGTGCAGTAGCATCTGCAGGCCGCTGACCACCCGGCCACCGGCGGCCTGCACCGAGGCGGCCAGCGGCGTGGGCCACGGGTCGTAGATGGCGTCCAGCAGCACCGGGATGGCGGCGAAGGTGCCGGCATGGCGGGCGGCGACGTCGGCCGGCAGGGTGCTGACCAGCACCTGCGCGGCCGCCACTTCGTCGGTCAGGACGTCGTCGTCCAGGTTGCGGTACCGGGCCGGCACCCCGACGCGCGCGCCCAGTTCCACCAGCCGGGCGGCCTTGTCCGGGTTGCGCGCCACCACCGTGATGCCGGTGACACCGAGCGTGGCCAACGCCACCACGGCCGCCGGAGCGGTACCGCCGGATCCGGCCACCAGGGCGTGTCCGGACGCCCGCCCAAGTGCACCCGCAACGCCGTCGATGTCGGTGTTGTCGGCCCGCCACCCCCTGGCCGTGCGCACCAGCGTGTTCGCCGACCCGACCTGTTCGGCGCGCGCGGTGCGTTCGTCGGCGAACCGCAGCGCGGCGAACTTGCCCGGCATGGTCACCGACACACCCACCCACTCCGGGCCGAAGCCACTCACCAGATGCGGCAGCTCCTCGGCGCCGCACTCGATGCGGTCGTAGGTCCAGTCGTGCAGTCCCAGCGCCCGATAGGCGGCCAGGTGCAGTTGCGGCGACTTGGAATGCGCGATCGGCGAGCCGAGCACGCCCGCTCTACGGCGAACGCTCATCGCGCGGAGTCGAGGACACCGTTGCGCTTGGCCAGCTCGATGTTTGCCAGATGCTGCTGATAGTCCCGGGTGAACAGTGTCGTCCCCTGGGCATCGATGGTGACGAAGTACAGCCAGTCCCCCACCGCCGGATGCTCGGCCGCGCGCACTGCATCCAGCCCGGGCGAACAGATCGCGGTGGCCGGCAACCCTTCGGCCATGTAGGTGTTCCACGGTGTCCGCAGCGCCCGGTCGGCGTCGCTGGTGGCGACCTCCCGGCGGTCCAGCGGATAGTTCACCGTCGAGTCGAACTCCAGCTTCCGGTGCTCGTGCAGCCGGTTGTAGATGACCTGGGCCACCTTGGTGAAGTCCGGCACGTTGGCTTCCTGTTGCACCAGCGAGGCCACTACCAGAATGTCGTAGGGCGACAGGCCTATCGCCTTCGCGGTGTCTTCGAGTCCGGAGGTGAGATATACCACCGTTCCGGCGCTGACCAGATTGGCCAGGATGGTCTCGGCCGACGCCGCCGGGTCGATGTTGAAGGTTCCGGGCGCGATCAGACCCTCGAGCCGGCGGTGGTCGTCGCCCAACTCGGCAACCGGTTCCAGCGCCCACTTGGGCACCTGGAGCGTGGCCGGTGAACTCTTGCTCGCCGAGGTGCGCAGGTCGGCCACCGACACACAGCGCTGGTTGCCGTCGAGGTCCACACAGGTGGCTCGCGAGATCAGGGTGAGGATCCCGGGGGTGGTCTTGTTCGTCTTCATGTCGGTGGTGTCGTCGAGCTGGCGCCCTTCCGGGATGACCAGCCTGCCCACCCGGTTGTTCGGATCCGCCAAGCGCGACACCGCGCTGGCTGCCGGAATCTCGGTGCGCATCCGGTAATACCCGGGCTGGATCGCTGATATCGCCGCGTTGCCGTGGGCGGCGTCGACGAACGCCCGCACGGTGCGCACCACACCCCGCTTGAGCAGCGTCTCCCCTACCGCGGTGGTGGAATCGCCGGCCTGGATCTGGATCACGACGTCATGCTTGCCGTTACCGGTGTAGTCGTCCTCGTTGCCGGAGAAGACGCCCCACAGCTTGGCCCCGACGAGCACCGCGGTCACCACGACCACCACCAGCAGTCCGGCCGCGAAACCACCGGCCACCCGCCGGCGACGGCGGCTGCGCTGCGCCTTTTTACGGTCGGCCCGCGTTGCGCGGTGCCGGCTCGGGCCGACCGCCACCGGCTCGGCCCGCCGGCGCTCAGACATCGGAGGCCTCTCTGCCGGCCAGGCCCGGCACCGAGGCGCGGCGCTGGTCGAGCCAGCCCTGCAGAATCGCCACCGCGGCGGCCTGGTCAATCACCGAACGCTGCTGTTTTGCCGGGATGCCCGCCTCGCGCAGCGACCGTTGCGCGGTGACGGTGGTCAGCCGCTCGTCGGCGAGGCGGACCGGGGTGGGCGCGATGCGTTCGGCGAGCGCGTCGGCGACTTCGATGGCGTCTCGGGCCGACTGACCGATGCGGTCCGCGAGGGTGCGCGGCAGTCCGACGATCACCTCGACGGCCTCGAATTCGGCGGCCAGCGTGGCCAGCCGGCGCACGTGTCGGCCGGACCGGTCGCGGCGCACCGTCTCCACCGGGGTGGCCAGGATGCCGTCCGGGTCACTGGCGGCGACACCGATGCGCACCGTGCCGACGTCGACGCCGAGGCGCCGCCCTCGGCCAGGGTCGGAGTCGGCCGGCCGGTCGGGCCGGCGCTGCGGTGATTCGGCCACTCAACCGACCCGCGCTATCACGGCGATCTCGGAGCGCAGGGCGTCCAGTGCGGCGTCGATGCCGGTCGGGTTCTTCCCGGAACCCTGGGCCAGGTCGGCCTTGCCGCCGCCGCGGCCCTCGACCGCCACCGCCAGCTGTTTGACCAGCTCGTTGGCGTTCAAGCCGAGATCCTGCGCGGCCCGATTCGCCGCCACCGCGTAGGGGACGGTGGGGCCGTCGCCTTCGGCGATCAACGCCACTACCGCGGGATCGTTGCCCAGCTTGCCGCGGATGTCACCGACCAGCGACCGCAGGTCACCCGCCGTCATGCCGGCCGACATGCGCTGCGCCACCACCCGCACGTTACCGATGCGCTCGGCTCCCGCGGCGGCATTCGTCGCAGCTGCCTTGGCACCGGCCAGCCGGACGCGTTCGAGCTCCTTCTCGGCCGCCTTGAGCCGCTCGACCAGGCCGGCCACCCGGGCCGGCACCTCCTCGGACGGCACCTTCAGCGTCGACGCCAGTCCGGCCATCAGCGCACGTTCCTTGGCCAGGTGCCGGAACGACGCCAGCCCGACGTAGGCCTCCACCCGTCGCACCCCGGAACCGATCGACGATTCGCCGAGAATGGTCACCGGTCCGATCTGCGCCGTGTTGTGCACGTGGGTCCCGCCACACAGTTCCAGCGAGAACGGGCCGCCCATCTCGACCACTCGCACCCGATCGGGGTACGCCTCGCCGAACAGCGCCATCGCGCCCATCGCTTTGGCCTTGTCGAGTTGCTCGATGAAGGTGTGCACCTCGAAGTCGGCCTGGACGGCCTCGTTGGTCACTTCTTCGATCTGGGTCCGCTGGTCCTCTGACAACGGTCCCTGCCAGTTGAAGTCGAAGCGCAGATAGCCCGGACGGTTCAGCGATCCGGCCTGAACGGCGTTGGGGCCCAGCACCTGGCGCAGCGCGGCGTGCACCATGTGGGTGCCCGAGTGCCCCTGGGTGGCACCCTTGCGCCAGCCCGGGTCCACCGCGGCCACCACATGGTCGCCCTCGACGAATTCGCCGGACTCGACGTTGACGCGGTGGGCGTGCAGCGTCTTGGCGATCTTCTGCACATCGGTGACCGCGGCGCGGGCGCTGCCGCCCGAGCCGGTGCCGCTGATGCTGCCGGCGTCGGCGATCTGGCCGCCAGATTCGGCGTAAAGCGGCGTGCGGTCGAGGATCAGTTCCACGCGATCGGCGTTGACGGCATCGGCGTGCGCCACCACCGGGACCCGCTTACCGTCCACGAAGATTCCCAGAATCTTTGCCTCGGAGGTCAATTCGTCGAAGCCGGTGAACTCGGTGGGGCCGGCGTCGACCAGCTCCCGGTAGGCGGTCAGGTCGGCGTGCGCATGCTTGCGCGCGGCGGCGTCGGCCTTGGCGCGCCGGCGCTGCTCGGCCATCAATTTACGGAAGCCCGCTTCGTCGACGGTCAGGCCGGATTCGGCGGCCATCTCCAGGGTGAGCTCGATCGGGAAGCCGTAGGTGTCGTGCAGGGTGAACGCATCCGAGCCGGAGACGACGGTGGCGCCGGAGGATTTGGTGGCGCCGGCCACGTCGTCGAACAGTTTGGAGCCCGAGGCCAGCGTGCGGTTGAACGCGGTCTCCTCCGCGACGGCAATCCGGTTGATCCGGTCGAAGTCATTTACGAGTTCGGGATACGACGGGCCCATCGCGTCGCGCACGGTCGCCATCAGGTCCGCGACGATCGGAGTGTCTGAGTCATCCACGCCAAGTAGCTTGACGGAGCGGATGACCCGTCTCAGCAGCCTGCGTAGGACGTAGCCGCGGCCGTCGTTGCCGGGGCTGACGCCGTCGCCGATCAGGATGGCTGCGGTGCGGCTGTGATCGGCGATGATGCGGTAGCGCACATCGTCGGCATGGTTGCCGGCGTCATACGGGCGCGGCGCGCGGGCCGCCACCAGGTCGATGACCGGACGCAGCAGGTCGGTCTCATAGACGTTGTGCACGTCCTGCAACACCAGCGCGATGCGCTCGACGCCCATTCCGGTGTCGATGTTCTTGCGGGGCAGCGGGCCGAGAATTTCATAGTCCTCTTTCGAGGTGCCCTCACCGCGCTCGTTCTGCATGAACACGAGGTTCCACACCTCGAGGTAGCGGTCCTCGTTGGCGATGGGGCCGCCGCCCACCCCGAACTCGGGACCACGGTCGTAGTAGATCTCCGAGGAGGGCCCGCACGGGCCGGGAATGCCCATCGACCAGTAGTTGTCGGCCATACCGCGGCGCTGAATACGCTCCGGCGGCAGACCCGCGATTTCCCGCCACAGCTCAGCGGCCTCGTCATCATCGAGATAGACTGTGGCCCAAAGCTTTTCGCGATCCAACCCGTAACCGCCGTCGGCTACCGGGTTGGTCAGCAGGGCCCAGGCCAGCTCGATGGCACCGCGCTTGAAGTAGTCGCCGAAGGAAAAGTTGCCGGCCATCTGGAAGAACGTGTTGTGCCGGGTGGTGATGCCGACCTCGTCGATGTCCGGGGTGCGGATGCACTTCTGGATGCTGGTGGCGGTGGCGTAGGGCGGGGTGCGCTGGCCCAGGAAGAACGGCACGAACTGCACCATGCCGGCGTTGACGAACAACAGGTTGGGGTCGTCGAGGATCACCGAGGCGCTGGGCACCTCGGTGTGCCCTGCCTTCACGAAATGATCAAGGAACCGCTTCCTGATCTCGTGTGTCTGCACTGTGCTACTTCCTTAAGGTTCCTGTGCTCGCGCGCACGCGCGCGGGCGGGAGTCGGGTATCAGCCTATTAGCCGCGACTGCCCACCGGACACGCAATTCGGCCCCGCTCAGCCTTCCATCTAGCCTTCGACGAAGCTCAACCGGACCGACCGCCGCGGGTTGTCGCGGTTCAGGTCGACCAGAACGACGCTCTGCCAGGTGCCCAGCAGCGGCTCGCCGCCGCTGACCGGAACCGTCACCGAGGGCGAGACGATCGCCGGCAGGACATGGTCGGCGCCGTGGCCCGGTGAGCCGTGCGAGTGCCGGTAGCGGTCGTCGCGGGGCAGCAGCCGTTCCAGGGTGTCGATCAGGTCGTCGTCCGAACCGGCGCCGGTTTCGATGATGGCTACCCCGGCGGTCGCGTGCGGGACGAACACATTGCAGAGGCCGTCGGAATGCTCGCCGCAGAAAGCGCGCACCGCGTCGGTCAGGTCGACGATGCGGCGACGCCCGGTATCCACCTCCAGCACATCGGTATCCATCCGAACCAGCCTACGGGCTTGATCACCTGCCGATGCCGGAGGAAGGTGGTGGGTGGACCCGGCGGCGCGCCACCCGGGGGCGCTGCCCCGACTCACGGGAGGGGTCGATCGTGTTTGCACGCTCTACGACCATCCAAGCGCAGCCCTCGTCGATCAACATGGGTATCGCACACGTACGCGACGTGGTGATGCCGGCCCTCGGTGAGATGGACGGATGCCTCGGCGTTTCGCTGTTGGTCGACCGCGGTTCCGGTAGATGCGTCGCCACCAGCGCCTGGGAAACCGAAGCCGCGATGCAGCGCAGCGCCGAGCGGGTCTGGCCGGTGCGTTACCGGACCGTCGAGGTCTTCGGGGGCAGCGCCGTGGTGGACCAGTGGCGGATCGCGTTGCTACACCGCGACCACCGCTCTGCGCCGGGCGCCTGCGTGCGGGCCACCTGGCTGCGCGCCCGGCCCGAGCAGTTCGAGCGCGGCATCGACTTCTACCGGTGGGCGGTGCTGCCGGCCATCGAAGAATTCGACGGCTTCTGCAGCGCCAGCCTGATGGTCGACCCCTCCTCGGCGCGGGCCGTGGTCTCGGTGACCTATGACACCCCCGAGGCGATGGAGCGCTGCGCGGAGTCGGCGCGCTCACTGCGGACTTCGATGCTCCGCGATCTGGGTTTCGACCAGGAAGACGTCGGCGAATTCGAGCTGGCGCTGGCTCACCTTCGGGTGCCGGAGCTGGTCTGACCGGTTGGTGGGGCGGCTGTTGACCCAGCCTGCAAATTTGTAGACAAAGTGCGAGTAGCGCCCACCAAAAACGCAGGTTCGGCGACGAGCGGCAGCAGTTGATTCATCTCGTCATCGGTGAATGTTTTCACGACCTCCCCCGCCTCCCACGAATAATCGCGCGCAACCTGTCCAGGCGGCCGCCGATCTCCCGTTCGGCACCCCGCCCGGTCGGCCGGTAATAATCGGTATTCACCAACTCGTCCGGCGGATACTGTTGCGCCACAACACCGTCGGGGTCGTCGTGAGAATACTTGTAGCCCTGCGCATTACCCAGCGCCGCGGCGCCGGAATAGTGCCCGTCGCGCAGATGGGGCGGCACCAGGCCGGCCTTGCCCGCCTTGACGTCGCCCATCGCCGCACCCAGCGCCGTCGTCACCGCGTTGGATTTCGGGGCGGTGGCCAGATGGATGGTCGCGTGCGCGAGCGTCAACTGCGCCTCGGGCATGCCGATCAACGCGACCGTCTGCGCCGCGGCGACCGCCACCGGCAGCGCCGTCGGATCGGCCAGGCCGATGTCCTCGCTGGCCAGGATCATCAGGCGTCGCGCAATGAACCGCGGGTCCTCCCCGGCCACCAGCATCCGGGCCAGGTAGTGCAGCGCTGCATCGACGTCCGAACCACGAACCGACTTGATGAAGGCGCTGACGACGTCGTAATGCTGGTCGCCGTCCCGGTCATAGCGGACCGCGGCCCGGTCCAGGGACTGCTCGATGGTTTCGACGGCTACGTGATCCGAAGCCTCGGCGGCCACTTCCAGGGCGGTGAGCGCCCGCCGGGCATCACCGGCGGCGAGTTGCACCAGCAACTCGACGGCCTCGGGCGCCACCGCCACCTTGCCGCCCAGTCCGCGCGGGTCGTCGATTGCCCGCTGCACCACGGTCCGGATGTCGTCGGCGGTCAGCGGCCGCAACTGCAGGATCAACGATCGCGACAACAACGGCGCGACCACGGAGAACGACGGATTCTCGGTGGTCGCCGCCACCAACAGCACCACCCGGTTCTCCACCGCCGCCAGCAGGGCGTCCTGCTGTGTCTTGGAGAACCGGTGCACCTCGTCGATGAACAGCACCGTCTGCTCACCGCGCAACAGCGCCGTTCGCGCTGAATCGATAACGGCCCGGACATCTTTCACGCCGGCCGACAGTGCCGACAGCGCCTCGAACCGCCGGCCGGTGGCCTGCGAGACGAGCGCGGCCAGGGTCGTCTTCCCGCTACCCGGAGGTCCATAGAGGATGGCCGAGGCGACACCCGACCCCTCCACCAGGCGCCGCAACGGGGACCCGGGCGCCAGTAGGTGCTGCTGCCCCACCACTTCCTCGAGCGAGGCCGGACGCATCCGCACCGCCAGCGGCGCACCGGCACCCGAAACGCCCGAGGCCTGGTCGGCCGGTGTCGGTGCGCCGGGCAGGTCGAACAGACCGTCGGACACGACTTCAGGCATACCACGCAACGCAGACACGTCGGGCCATCGGACGCCAACCCCCGATCGCCTGTCCAACCCGGCCGCCACCAATGCGCGCATCACGGGCGGACATTTGCTAAGTTCCCGTTTGCTACGCCCGGATCGGACCAGAGCGAACTACGAGGCACAAGGAAAGCCATGAGCCAGCCGCCAGAATATTCAGGCAACCCGGCCGACCCACAGGGCGGCAACCCGCAGGGCTACCCGCCCCCGCCACCTCACGGCTCGCCGCCACCGCCGCCTCCCGGTTACGGCGCCCCGCCACCACCCCCGCCCGGTTACGGCGCGCCTCCGCCGCAGCCGGATTACGGTCAGCCGCCAGGTTCCGGCGGCTACCAGGCGCCCGGCTACGGCACCCCGCCGCCGCCTCCGCCACCACCGGGTTACGGCGCCCCACCACCGGGTTACGGCGCCCCGCCGCAGGGGTACGGCGCCCCGCCGCAGGGCTACCCGCCCCAGGGTTACCCGCCCCAGGCAGGGTTCGGCGGCGGGCCGGGGGGTCCCCCGTTCAGCGTGGGGGACGCCTTCAACTGGTCGTGGGGCAAGTTCAAGAACAACGCCGCGGCGCTGGCGGCGCCCGTCGCCATCTACTTCCTGATCCTGGGTGCCGTGATCGGCATTCCGCTGGCGATCGCGTTCGCGACCTCCGAGACCACGACCACCACCACCGACTACGGGTATGGCGTCAGCTACGAGGCGACCAGCACCAGCTTCGGGGTGATCAGCTGGATCGTGATGACCCTCGGCATCATTCTCGCGCTGCTTGTCGCAACGTTCTTGCAGGCCGGACTCACCACCGCGGCCCTGGACCTCGCGGACGGCCGTCCGGTGAGCATGGCGACGTTCTTCAAGCCACGCAATGTGGGCGGCGTGCTGCTGACCTTCCTGCTGATAGTCGTCGCCTCCTCGCTGTTGTCGTGCACCGTCATCGGACCGCTGGTCATCGCCTTCTTCACCCAGTTCGCCGTGGCGTTTGTCGTCGACAAGTCCCTGTCGCCGATCGACGCCATCAAGGCCAGCGTG
Organism: Mycobacterium sp. NGS49; assembly: GCF_059812565.1. Lineage (NCBI taxonomy): Bacteria > Bacillati > Actinomycetota > Actinomycetes > Mycobacteriales > Mycobacteriaceae > Mycobacterium > Mycobacterium sp. NGS49. The sequence goes on from NZ_JCALCX010000005.1 coordinate 227,307, forward strand.
GCGACAGTGCGGGCCAACCTCGGGCCCAGCGCATTGTCCTGGCTGGTGCAGTACGCGGCGGTGGCAGTAGGCCAGCTCGCCTGCTACGTCGGCCTGGTTGTGGGAGCCCCGGTGGCGGCGCTGGTCCAGGTCTACACCTACCGCAAGCTGACCGGTGGCCAGGTCGCCGAGCTGGAACAGCCCGGAACGGGCGGCTACCCGTCGGGCCCGCCGCCCGGGCAGTATCCGCCGCAGCAGTACGCCTAACCGCGCTCGCCGGCCACAGCGGGGTCGCGACCAAGCTGTGACCAGCGGTAAAGCGATCGAAACAGGAAGTTCACACGCCGCGGCCGAAACTGCGAACAACAGCCGCCCGCAACGCAAGCCACCCCGGCGCGCGCTGCGGGCGGCTGTCTCTTGTGATGGGATCAGCACTTATGAGCATCAAAGTTGCACTGGAGCACCGCACCAGTTACACCTTTGACAAGCTGGTCCAGATCTACCCGCACGTGGTGCGGCTACGCCCGGCGCCGCACTGCCGCACGCCCATCGAGGCCTATTCCCTGCGGGTCGAACCGGCTGAACATTTCATCAACTGGCAGCAGGACGCGCTGGGCAATTTTCTGGCGCGCCTGGTGTTTCCCAAGCCCAGCCGCGAGCTGACCATCGCCGTGGGCCTGATCGCCGACCTCAAGGTGATCAATCCGTTCGACTTCTTCATCGAAGATTGGGCCGAGACGTGGCGTCCGGACAGGTCGCTGTATCCCAAAGCGCTGGCCGACGACCTCGAGCCGTACCTGCGGCCCGTCGACGAAGACGGTGACGGTTCCGGACCGGGCGACCTTGCACAGGCCTGGGTGCGCAACTTCTCGGTCCCCGACGGCACGCGCACCATCGACTTCCTGGTCGCACTGAACCGGGCGATCAACGTCGACGTCACCTACAGCCTGCGCATGGAGCCGGGTGTCCAGACACCGGATTACACGCTGCGCAGCGGCGTGGGTTCGTGCCGCGACTCGGCATGGCTGCTGGTGTCGATCCTGCGACAGCTGGGGCTGGCCGCCCGGTTCGTCTCGGGCTATCTCGTCCAGCTGGCCTCCGATGTGGAGGCTCTCGACGGGCCGTCGGGTCCGGCCGCCGATTTCACCGACCTGCACGCGTGGACGGAGGTGTACATCCCCGGCGCGGGCTGGATCGGGCTGGACCCGACGTCGGGACTCTTCGCCGGCGAAGGACACATCCCGCTGGCCGCCACACCGCACCCTGCCTCAGCGGCGCCGATCACCGGAAACACCGGGCCGTGCGCGTCGGTGCTGGAGTTCTCCAACACGGTCACCCGCATTCACGAGGACCCGCGTGTCACGCTGCCCTACACCGACGCCGCGTGGGACACGATCTGCGCGGTGGGCCACCAGGTCGACGAGCGACTGGCGGCCGGGGACGTGCGGCTGACCATCGGTGGTGAGCCGACCTTCGTGTCGGTGGACAACCAGGTAGACCCGGAATGGCGGACGGCGGCGGACGGCCCGCACAAGAGGGTGCTGGCATCGGATCTGGCCGCCCGGCTGAAGGCGCAATGGGCGCCGCAGGGCCTGGTGCAGCGCAACCAGGGCAAGTGGTATCCCGGGGAACCGTTGCCGCGCTGGCAGATCGGCCTGTACTGGCGGACCGACGGACGCCCGCTGTGGACCGACGAAGCGCTGTTGGCCGACCCCTGGAGCACCGCTGAAGCCGACCCGGTCGACATCGAAGCCGCACACGACGTGCTGGCCGGGATCGCCGAGGGCCTGGGGCTGCCCCTATCGCAGGTACGTCCGGCCTTCGAAGACCCGCTGGCCCGGCTGGCCGCCGCGGTGCGGTTGCCGGTGGGCGACGCCGTGGCTCCCGGGGACGACCTGGCTGACGACGGTGCCGCTCGCCGGGCCGAGTTGCTGGCACGCCTGGACGCAGCGGTCACCAACCCGTGCGCCTACGTGCTCCCCCTGCACCGCCACGACGACGGCAGCGGCTGGGCCAGCGCCGACTGGCGACTACGCCGAGGCCGCCTGGTACTGACCGAGGGTGATTCGCCGGCCGGTTTACGGCTGCCACTGAACTCGATCAGCTGGGACCCGCCGCCGGCCACGTTCCACGTCGATCCGCTGGCGATCGAAGACCCACTGCCACCGACGGCAACCGGCGCGGCTCTGCTGGTCGACCCGCACGACGCGCCGACTACCGCGCTGGTCGCCGAGGTCCGCGACGGAATGCTCTACATGTTCATGCCGCCCACCGAGGCGCTGGAAGACTTCGTCGACCTGATCGCCCGCATCGAGGCGGCGGTGGCCAAGGTCGACGTCCCGGTGGTAATCGAGGGGTACGGCCCGCCCCCGGATCCCCGGCTGACGTCCACGACGATCACCCCGGACCCGGGCGTCATCGAGGTCAACGTCGCACCGACCGCCAGCTTCGACGAACAGCGCCGACAACTGGAAACCCTCTACGCGCAGGCTCGGCTGGCGCGGCTGTCCACCGAGTCGTTCGACATCGACGGCACCCACGGCGGCACCGGCGGCGGAAACCACATCACCCTGGGCGGTGTCACCCCCTCCGATTCGCCACTGCTGCGGCGCCCCGACCTGCTGGTGTCGCTGCTGACCTACTGGCAGCGACATCCGTCGCTGTCCTACCTGTTCGCCGGGCGGTTCATCGGCACCACCTCGCAGGCACCCCGGGTGGACGAGGGCCGCGCCGAGGCGCTCTACGAATTGGAGATCGCCTTCGCCGAGATCGCTCGGCTCGGTGCCGGCGGGGGCGCCAAGCCATGGATCACCGACCGCGCGCTGCGCCATCTGCTGACCGACATCACCGGAAACACCCACCGCGCCGAATTCTGCATCGACAAGCTCTACAGCCCCGAAGGCCCCCGCGGCCGGCTGGGCCTACTGGAGTTGCGCGGCTTCGAGATGCCGCCGCACCTGCGGATGGCGATGGTGCAGTCGTTGCTGGTGCGCTCGCTCGTGGCCTGGTTCTGGGAGCAGCCGCTGCGTGCCCCGCTGATTCGGCACGGCGCCAATCTGCACGGCCGATACCTGTTGCCGCACTTCCTGATCCACGATATCGCCGACGTCGCGGCCGACCTGCGCACCCAGGGCATCGCGTTCGACACCAGCTGGCTGGACCCGTTCACCGAATTCCGCTTCCCACGCATCGGCACCGCGATCTTCGACGGCGTGGAGATCGAATTGCGCGGCGCCATCGAACCGTGGAACACCCTGGGCGAGGAGTCGACCGCCACCGGCACCGCGCGCTACGTCGATTCGTCGGTCGAACGCGTCCAGGTGCGCATCATCGGCGCGGACCGCCACCGATATGCCGTGACCTGCAACGGCTACCCGGTCCCGCTGTTGGCCACCGACAACCCCGACATCCATGTCGGCGGTGTGCGGTTCAAGGCCTGGCAGCCCCCCAGTGCGCTGCACCCGACCATCTCCACCGATGTTCCGCTGCAGTTCGAGCTCATCGACCTGACGGCCGGCACCTCGCGCGGCGGCTGTACCTACCACGTCGCCCATCCGGGCGGGCGGGCCTATGACGAGCCACCCGTCAACGCCGTGGAAGCCGAATCGCGCCGGGCCCGCCGCTTCGAAGCAACCGGTTTCACCCCCGGCAAATTCGACCTGGCCGGCCTGCGGGAACGGCAGGCCCGATTCTTCACCGACATCGGCGCGCCGGGCATCCTCGACCTGCGGCGCGTGCGTACCGTGCAGCAGTAATGGCGCCTCGCAGAATTGGCACAGCGATGACAGCCGACGTGAGTGGTTCGGCGGCGCCGTCGACCCCGGCAGACATCGATCGCCTGCTGGCCGGATACCGAGCCGCACGCGCTCAAGAAGCCCTCTTCGACCTGCGCCAATCCGGTTCCGGGGGACCCGTCGGGGGTTACGACGAGTTCGTCGACGCCGACGGAGACGTGCGCTCCACCTGGAGAGAGCTGGCCGACACGATCTCCGAGGGAGGCAGGGCCGGACTGGACCGGATGCGCTCGGTGGTCCGCAGCCTGATCGACCACGACGGCATCACCTACACCGGCGTGGACCCGACCCGCGAGCCGCCCGCCGCCGGCCACGGGCCGGAGCCGGTGCCGTGGAACCTGGACACGCTGCCGCTGGTGGTTTCCGCGGCCGACTGGGAGGTGCTGGAATCCGGGCTGGTGCAGCGCTCGCGCCTGCTCGATGCGGTACTCGCCGACCTGTACGGGCCGCGCAGCCTGCTCACCGAGGGGCTGCTGCCCGCCCAGTTGGTCTTCGGCCATCCCGGTTACGTGCGGCCCGCCAACGGAATCAAGGTGCCCGGCCATCACCAGCTGTTCATGCACGGCTGCGACCTGAGCCGGTTGCCGGGCGGCGGGTTCCAGGTCAACGCCGACTGGACGCAGGCGCCCTCGGGCGCCGGGTACGCGCTGGCCGACCGGCGGGTGCTGGCGCACGCGATCCCCGACCTGTACGAACGGATCGCCCCCCGGCCGACCACGCCGTTCGTGCAGGCGTTGCGGCTCGCCCTGATCAGCGCAGCGCCCGACGTGGCCCAGGACCCGGTGGTGGTGGTGCTCAGCCCCGGCATCTACTCCGAGACCGCATTCGACCAGGCGTATCTGGCCACGCTGCTGGGTTTTCCGTTGGTGGAGAGTGCTGACCTGGTGGTACGCGACGGCAAACTGTGGATGCGTTCGCTGGGCACGCTCAAGCGTGTCGACGTGGTGCTGCGCCGGGTCGACGCGCTGTTCGCCGATCCGCTGGATCTGCGCGCCGACTCCCGGCTCGGCGTGGTCGGGCTGGTCGAGGCGCTGCACCGCGGGACGGTGAGCGTGGTCAACACCCTGGGCAGCGGCATTCTGGAAAGCCCCGGGCTGCTGCGGTTCCTGCCCGAGATGGCCGAGCGGCTGCTGGGCGAAGACCCCTTGCTGCCCACCGCACCGGTGTACTGGGGCGGCATCCCCGGCGAACTCTCCCATCTGTTGGCCAACCTGTCGTCACTGCTGATCAAACCCACCGACGGCGGGGAAACCCTGGTCGGGCCGACGCTTTCGTCCGCGCAGCTGACCGAGCTGGCGGCGCGCATCGAGGCGGTGCCGTGGCGGTGGGCGGGCCAGGAGCTGCCGACGTTCTCGTGGGCGCCCACCGACCACGCCGGCGTGTTGTCCTCGGCCGGTGCCGGAATGCGGCTGTTCACCGTGGCACAGCGCAGCGGCTATGCACCCATGATCGGCGGCCTGGGCTATGTGGTGGCACCCGAACCGGATGCCTATACGCTGAAAATGGCTGCGGCCAAGGACATTTGGGTGCGCCCGACGGAACGGGCGACCGCCGAGAAGGTGGTCTCGCTGCCGTCGGCGCCGCAACCCGTCAAGAGCGGAGCCGGTACCTGGGCCGTCAGTTCACCCCGGGTGCTGTCCGACCTGTTCTGGATGGGGCGCTACGGCGAGCGGGCGGAGAACATGGCCCGGTTGCTGATCGTGGCCCGCGAGCGTTATCACGTGTACCGCCATCATCAGGACACCGAAGAAAGCGAGTGCGTGCCGGTCCTGATGGCCGCGCTGGGCCAGATCACCGGGACCGACACCGGGGCCACCGAAGGGGGTGACTCGGACAAGGCCGAAATGATCGCCGTGGCGCCCTCGATGCTGTGGTCGATGACGGTGGACCTGGACCGGCCGGGATCGCTGATCCAGTCGGTGGAGGGTCTGGCCTTGTGCGCCCGGGCGGTGCGCGACCAGTTGTCCAACGACACCTGGATGGTGCTGGCCAACGTGGAACGCGCCGTGGCACTGCGTTCTGACCCGCCGCAGTCGCTGGCCGAGGCCGACGCCCTGCTGGCCTCGGCCCAGTCACAGGCCCTGGCCGGCATGCTGACGCTGTCCGGGGTGGCCGGCGAGTCGATGGTGCACGACGTCGGCTGGACGATGATGGACATCGGTAAGCGCATCGAACGGGGTCTGTGGCTGACCGCGTTGCTGGCCGACACCCTGACCGCGGTGCGCGGCACCGTTGCCGAACAGTCCGTCGTGGAGGCGATGCTGGAGGCCTGCGAGTCCTCGGTGATCTACCGGCGGCGCACCCTGGGCAAGGTCAGCATCGCCGCGGTGACCGACCTGATGCTCTTCGATGCGCAGAACCCGCGATCGCTGCTCTTCCAGCTCGAGCGGCTGCGCACCAACCTCAAAGAACTGCCCGGATCGTCGGGGTCCTCGCGCCCGGAACGGTTGATCGACGAGATCAGCACCCGCCTGCGCCGCTCGGATCCGGCCGAGCTGGAAGAGATCACCGACGGGAGCCGCGAGGAGCTGGCGGAGCTGCTGGGCGCGGTGCATGCCGCCCTGCGGGACCTGTCCGACGCGATCACCGCGACACAGCTGGCCCTGCCCGGCGGCATGCAGCCGCTGTGGGGCGGACCCGACGAACGCCGCACGATGCCGGCGTAGGTCGGGGTCTGCGGGGTGACGCGACTCAGCCGGCCGCCTGCAGCTGTGCCGTCACCTCTTCGATCACGGTGTGCACGAACTGCATCTTGTCCAGCACCGCCGGCGGCAGCACGAACGGATACAGGTCGTCATGTCCCATAGACCGGTTCACCATGTTCAGTGACCACGACAGCGGCAGCCACATCTCGATGATGGTCGGAAATGCGCTGGGGCCCAACGGCGGTCGGTCGAAGGTGGCGGCAGCCGGAGCCAGGCCGCAGGACGCCGAGGTGTCCAGGGTGTCCCGGATGTGCAGGTAGTGGGCGAACGTTTCGGCCCAGTCCTCGGCCGGATGCATGGTCGCGTAGGACGAGACGAACGTCTCCTGCCAGCCCTGCGGCGCACCCTCGCTGTAGTGACGATCCAGGGCGGCTTGGTAGTCCGCGTCGGGATCGCCGAACAACTCGTTGAATCGCTGCAGATACTCGGGCGACCTGATCAGCCGATAGAAGTAGTAGTGCCCTACCTCGTGGCGGAAGTGCCCGAGCAGAGTGCGGTACGGCTCTTCCATCTCCACTCGGAGCTGCTCGCGGTGCACATCGTCACCCTCGGCCAAATCCAGTGTGATGACGCCGTTTTCGTGCCCGGTGATCACCTGCTCGTGCGCGCTGGAAAGCAGCCGGAACGCCAGTCCGTAGTCCGGATCCTGGTCGCGTCCGATGATCGGCAGCTTCAGCTCGTTGAGCTCGGCCACCAGTCGCCGCTTGGCCGCCTCGGCGCGGGCGAACTCCGCCAACCCGACGGTGTCGTTGTCGTTGGGCCGTTCGATCGTCAACGCACACGACGCACACAGTCCGCCCGGATGACCGACCGGGACTATCCAGTTGCATTCGGCGACATACAGGTTCGCGCACAGCTGGTATTCGTTGCCGGCTACGGCGCCGGCGTGGTCGCTGTTCTCGTCGCGCTTGGCGATCACCAGCAGCGCCATCTGATCCAGCGAGAACCCCAGCGCGCTGCCGCACGACAGGCACTCGGAGTTCTCGAACGCCAGACGCTGGCCGCAGTTGGGGCAGTGGAAGTCACGCATGCAGAGCATCCCCTTCGAATGGGACGACATCGACGCCGACGTCGATCACACTGCGCTTGGAGTTGGTGTAGATGATGCCGCGCAACGGGGGCACGTCCGCGTAGTCGCGGCCGCGGCCGACCACGATGTAGCGCTGGTCGACCAGTTGATCGTTGGTGGGATCGAGTCCCAGCCATTCGAACTGCCCTGGCTGCTGCGGCGTCCACACCGACGCCCAGGCGTGGGTGGCGTCAATGCCTATCATTCGGTCCTTTCCGGGGGGCGGGTCGGTAGCCAGGTACCCGGACACGTAGCAGGCCGCCAACCCATTGGCGCGCAGGCAGGCGATCGCCAACCGCGCGAAGTCCTGGCATACCCCCTCCCGGGCCGTCAGAACCTCATTGACGCGGGTGGAAACGGTTGTGGACCCCGAACGGTAGGTGAAGTCGCGGAAGATTCGCGATGCCAGGTCTCGCAGCACCTCGACCAGTGGCCGGCCGGGCTCGAAGCTGGGCGCCGCGTACTCCCGCACATCGTCGGTGATCTCCGGCGGTGTCAGGTCGAGCGCGAAGTCGGTGACCAATGCTCCCTGCGCGCCGCTGGGCCGCGCGTTCTCCCACGGTTGCAGCGCCGGCCCGGTGCTGTGGAGCCCGGTCGCCCGGGGCGCGACGTCGACGATCGAGTCGCTGGTGATGGTCAAAGCGCGGTGCGGTTCGGTGACGTGGAAATACGAACTGATGTTGCCGTAGGTGTCGCGGCTGGTGGAGCTGTCGGCCGGCGCCGGGTCGACGATCAGTTCGTGCGCCACGCAGCGCTGTCGCATGGAGTCCCGCGGGGTGAGGAATCCTCGCCCGTACGAACTGGTCACCACGTCGGAATAGCGATATTGGGTGCGATGCGTGACCCGGTAGCGTTTCGCGGCAGGTGGGGCCGACCAGCCGTTCAACTCCTCAGACGGCAACGACGATCCTCCCCTGTCGGCGGGTGGCGGCAAGCCTAACTCACATCACATCGTGACAAGGTTGTACTCCCTGCCCAAACGGGAACCCCGCCTGCCAGCTGCCGTTCTTGCAATCGGAAAAGGGGTTGGCTCGTGCAGGGACACGAAATCAGGTCGCTGGCCGATCTGGCGGGCGAAGGCACCCGGGTGCTGACGACACTGGTCCGCGATATGCACCGCGGCATCGCCAGTCGCGTCTTCACGTCGATCGGCCCGGCGGCCGCCCCCGTGCGGGTGATCCACGACACCACCGCGTCCACCGTCTACAGCCTGGTGGACAACGCGGTCCGGGGGTCCCTGTACGGGGCGGGCGCGCTGGCCGCGCACGCATGGGGCACCGAGGACGACGAGACCGTTGCGGCGCGTCCGCGGGTCGCCGCGGCCCTCGCAGCGCTCAACGGCATTTACGGCGATGAGCTGACCAACCGGGAGAACGGTTTCGCGCTGCGCATGCAGATCCGGCGCAAGGGTCAGCCCGTCGCACTCACCGCGGACGCTATCGCGGAGGCTTTCCCGCAGGCCACCGGGCGGATCGCGGTGTTCGTCCACGGCTGGTGCATGACCGAACGGTCGTGGTGGCGCCCACCGCGCACCGGCCACACGATGCGCCCGTACGGCAAACGACTGCGCAAGGACCTCGGTTTCACCCCGGTCTACCTGCGCTACAACAGCGGCCTGCACATCTCCGAGAACGGCCAGGAACTGGCCGGACTGCTGCACCGACTGCACGCGCTGTGGCCGACGCCGCTGCACGACGTCGTCCTGGTCGGCCATTCCATGGGCGGGCTGGTATCGCGCAGCGCCTGCCATTACGGACGTGAGCTGTCGCATGACTGGACCGGCGCCGTCCGGCATGTGGTGTGCCTGGGCTCCCCACACCTGGGCGCTGACCTGGAAAAGGGTGTCAACATGGCAGCCTGGGCGCTGGCAAAACTGCCTGAAACCCGAGGCCTGGCAACGTTTCTCAACACCCGCAGTGCAGGTGTGAAGGACCTGCGGTTCGGCGCTCTGGTGCACGAGGACTGGCGCGACTGCGACCCCGACGAGTTCCTGCGCGACCGATGCCGGGAGGTCCCCTTTCTGCCCCAGGCGATCTACCACTTCGTCTCCACCACCGCCGCGCCGCGCGCGGTCGGCCTGCTCATGGGCGACCACCTGGTGCGCCCGCACAGCGCGGCAGGACACGGCCGTTCCCGGAAGGTTCCGTTCGACGCCGCCCACGGGCTCACCTTGACCGGCCTCAATCACTTCGACCTGCTCAACCATCCGTCGATCTACGAAAAACTGGTGGCCTGGCTCAACCAGTCCCATGTGCCGGCGCAATCGACATCCGTCGGTTGAGCGCGGCACCTGCGCGACGTAGCAGAACGAGGGCTCCGGAGCGCACAATCGACAGGTGGCCACCTGGGATGACGTGGCCCGCATCGTCGGTGAACTGCCACTGACCACCGAGCAGTCACCGCGCGACTGGCGGGTCGGCAAGAAGTTGATGGCGTGGGAGCGGCCGCTGCGCAAATCCGACATCGAGGCGCTGACCCGCAACGGGGTGGCGCCGCCGGCCGGCGACATCCTGGGTGTCCGGGTGCCCGACGAGGGCGTGAAGCTGGCGCTGATCGCCGACGAGCCGGAGGTGTATTTCACCACGCCGCACTTCGACGGCTACCCCGCGGTGCTGGTCAGACTGGCCGAGATCAGCGTCGGCGACCTTACGGAGCTGATCACCGAGGCGTGGCTGACGCAGGCGCCGAAGCAGTTGGTCAAGGAGTTCCTCGCCAGGTCCCGGTGAGTGTCAGCGGCCGGGACAGTCGATGACCGCCTGCAGGTCCACAATGCAGGTCCGGACGATCTCGGCGAGCACCACCTCGCTTCGGTCCCGGGCGCCCGATTCCAGGGCCGCAACGTGATTACGCGCCACGTCCAGATGCGCGACCGCGGCCGCCACATCCGAGTCGGCGGCGGACATCGCTTGCGCCAGTTCACCGACCGCGGCGTGTAACGGCTCGGCCAGCCAGTCCTCGACGGGCAGCGTGATGGCCCTGGCAAGCTGCAACACGGTACTGGCCAGCAGACCCAGTCGGGCGGCATGGTGGTCGACGTCGGCCAGCGTCTGTCGCATCGCGACCCGCAGCGGCGCCCTGCGCACGATCAGCCGCGCCGTGCTGCGAGCCTCGATGAGCGCGCCCAGTTGGTTGTGCAACCGGTCAACGCAGGCCAACGGCCAGTCCGCATCGGCGTGCCGGGGATCGTCGATCACCAGCGCAATTTGGACGAGGGTGTCGTGCAATGCCGTCAATACGCCGGCGCGGGCACCGACCAGCACCGTCACCGGATTGGCCGGAAAAAGCAGAATGCTGAACACGATGGCCAGTCCGCCACCGATCAGGGCATCGAAGAGCCGCTCGGCCACCAATCCCCCGCTGTGCGCGAAGACCAGCACCAGAATCGCCGAGACGCCCGTCTGGTTGACGAACATCAGACCCTGGCCGATGAAACCTCGTCCAACCAGCACCGCAGAACCCAGCGCGAGGAATACCGCGACGCCGAAGGCCAGCCAGTCGTTGCCCAGCATGGCCTCCACACCGCCGCCGATCACGATGCCCAGCGCGACGCCGATGATCATCTGCGCGGCCCGCCGGGCACGCAACACGTTGGTCGCCGACATGCACACCACCGCGGCGATCGGCGCGAAGAACGGCTGCGGGTGGTGCAACACGTCATGGGTGAGGTACCACGCGACGCCGGCCGCGACCGACGTCTGAATGATCGGCCACAACGCGACGCGCATTCGCTGGGCGGCCTCATGACCGCCGGCTACCGCCCTGTTGCGCAGCGAAGTGCTCATGACGCCCATCTAATCTGACTTCGAAGTCCGGCTCCGGGTAGCCGGTGGACGGCTCAACTACCGGCCCGCTGTTCGAGTTTGCCGGCTACTGCGAGGTCGATCACCTGCAGTACGTCGTCGACGCAGGTCGCCACCGCCTCCGCCAGCACCGCATCGGCCTGGTCGCGCGCGCCGAGGCCATCACCGCAGCGCTGCGCCGGGCAGCTGACGCATGCGCGGCGGCGGCCGCGGGATCGGTGTCGGCCGCGGCTGTCGCCGCGGCAAGCTCGTCGATCGCCGAGTGCAGGCCGGCGGGAAGCCGCTCATCGTCGGCGGCTGCGACCACGCGGGCCAGATGCAGCGCCGACCCGGCGAGCACGGCCACCCGAACCGTCTGCAATTCGGCAGTGTGCGCCCGCTCGCGCACCTTCCACCGCCGCGGCGCCAGCAGGGTCTGACGGGCGGAAATGCGCGCCTGGATGAGCATCCCCTGCAACTGGTTCACCCGATCGAAGTCCGCCAACTGCCACCCCGGCGAGGCCGTGCCGTCGATCACGGCGGCCGTATGCCCGAAGACGTCGCGCACGGCGGACAGCAGGTCGGTGCGGGCGTTGCGCAGCACCTTCAACGGGTTGCCCGGAAAGAGCAGGGCGGCGAAGACGATGGCCAGGCCACCGCCGATCAGGGTGTCTTCCAGGCGCTCGATGACGTCACCGGTGCGAGATACCGCGATGACCAGCGTCGCAGAGACGGTGATCTGGTTGAAGAACATCAGGCCCGCAGCGATGTAGCCGTGCCCGATCAGCACCGCACCGCTGAGCGAGATCAGCACCGCTACGGCGATCGCGATCGGGCCGGTGCCCAGCACCGTCTGCACCGCCGCGCCCAGGCCGATGCCGAACGTGACCCCGACGATCATCTGGACGGCGCGCTGGGTGCGCAGTACGTCGCTGGCCGACAGGCACACCGCCGCGGCGATGGGCGCGAAGAACGGCTGACGATGGCCGACCACCTCGTGCGCCACGAACCACGCGAGCCCGGCGGCTATTGCGGTCTGCGTGATCGGCCACAACACCGAACGCAGCCGCCGCAGCGCGGCGCCGCCGCTTCCGGTGATCTTGGCAAGCAGCACAGCACTCATGACGCTTGCTTACCGCACCACGGCCGCGCGGTGTTATGCAGCCACCTTCCCCGCGCGTCCGCCGGCCCGATTCAGGCGCGCCGCAGCTCGAACAGCGGAATCACTCGGCTGGTCTTGGCCTGGTATTCGGCGAATCCGGGCGCTGCAGCGGCGATCTCGGCGAAGACCTCGTCCCGCTCGGCGCGGTCCAACTCGTGCGCGGTGACGTCGTAAGCGTCGGTACCGATCTCGATGCGTGCGGCCGGATTCGCCCTCAAATTGTGCACCCACGCCGGACTGACGGGCGCACCCGCGAACGAGCCGATGATGATCAGCTTGCCGTCGATGCGGAAATAGGCCAGGGGCGAAATGCGGGGCTGGCCGGATTTGGCGCCGGTGGTGGTGAGCAACAGCAGATCGGCATTGGCGAACTGACCGCCGACCTTGCCACCGTTGGTCCGGAATTCCTCGACGATGCCGTCGTTGAAGGCCTTGATCATCTCGACGTCCGGCATGCCGTCAGTCATGGCGGCGCTCCTCATCGGTACGCGGAATCATGCTCCCTGAACCGTCTTGGGTTTGGCGTCTATTCCCGACTCCTTGCGCTGCTGGGCCGTGATGGGCGCCGGCGCATCGGTGAGCGGGTCGACGCCACCGCCGGTCTTGGGGAAGGCGATCACCTCGCGGATCGAGTCGACGCGGGACAGCAGCGCGTTGATCCGGTCCCAGCCGAAGGCGATCCCACCGTGCGGCGGCGCTCCAAAGGTGAACGCTTCCAATAAGAATCCGAACTTCCGCTCGGCCTCGGCCTGGTCCAACCCCATCACGGCGAACACCCGTTCCTGGATGTCGCGCCGATGGATACGAATCGAGCCGCCGCCGATCTCGTTGCCGTTGCACACGATGTCGTAGGCATCGGCCAGCACGGCGCCGGGGTCGGCTTCGATGCTGTCCACGTGCTCCGGTTTGGGCGAGGTGAAGGCGTGGTGCACCGCCGTCCACGCGCCCGCGCCAACAGCCACGTCACCCGAGGCGGTGGCGTCCTCGGCCGGCTCGAACAACGGCGGGTCGACGATCCAGACGAACGCCCACGCGTCTGGGTCGATCAGCCCAAGCCGGTGCGCAATCTCCGTGCGCGCGGCGCCCAGCAGCGCCCGGGACCCCTTGACCGGGCCCGCCGAGAAGAAGATGCAGTCCCCCCGCTCAGCGCCGACATGGGCGGCCAGGCCGTCGCGTTCGACCTCGGACAGGTTCTTGGCCACCGGGCCACCCAGTGTTCCGTCCTCGCCGACCAGCACGTAGGCCAGCCCCCGATGGCCGCGCTGCTTGGCCCACTCCTGCCAGCCGTCTAGTGTGCGGCGCGGTTGCGAGGCACCGCCCGGCATCACCACAGCACCGACATAGGGTGCCTGGAACACGCGAAATGTGGTGTCTTTGAAGAACTCTGCACATTCGACCAATTCCAGCCCAAACCGCAGATCGGGTTTGTCGGACCCGAACCGGCGCATCGCGTCGGCATAGGTCATCCGCGGGATGGGCGTCGGAATCTGGTAACCGATCAATGCCCACAGGGCGGTCAGGATCTCCTCGGAGACCGCGATGACGTCCTCGACGTCAACGAAACTGAGCTCCATGTCCAGCTGGGTGAACTCGGGCTGGCGGTCGGCGCGGAAATCCTCGTCGCGGTAGCAGCGCGCGATCTGGTAGTACCGCTCCATTCCGGCCACCATCAACAGCTGCTTGAACAGCTGCGGGCTCTGCGGCAGCGCGTAGAACGTTCCCGGATGCAGCCGCGCCGGCACCAGGAAGTCGCGCGCGCCTTCCGGCGTGGAACGGGTGATCGTCGGCGTCTCGATCTCGACGAAGTCGTGCCGCGCCAGCACTTCACGGGCCGCGGCATTGACCTTGGAGCGCAACCGAATCGCCGCGGCCGGGCCGTCACGGCGCAAGTCCAGGTAGCGGTACTTGAGGCGCAACTCCTCGCCCGCGGGCTCGTCGAGCTGGAACGGCAGCGGCGCCGACTCGCCGAGCACGGTCAGCGAGCCGGCGTTGACCTCGATCTCACCGGTGGCGATGTCGGGGTTCGCGTTGCCTTCCGGGCGGATCTCGACGACACCGGTGACCGCGATGCAGAACTCCGAGCGCAAGCGGTGCGCGTGGCCGAGCGCCTGTCCCTCGCCAAGGGCGTCACGGAACACCACCTGGGTCACCCCGGAAGCGTCGCGCAGATCGATGAAGATGACGCCGCCGTGGTCACGACGGCGCGCCACCCACCCCGCCAGGGTCACCTGCTGCCCGGCATCGCCTTCCCGTAGCGAACCCGCGGCGTGGCTGCGCAGCACAAATACTCCTTTACGACGGGTGAGAATGACTGCTCAGTCTAAGTGGGCCGGTTCGGACGCGATACGTTGGCTGCATCTCGAACAACATCGCAGTAGTGGGCCCAGGCGCCGTCGGCACGACTGTCGCCGCGCTGCTCTACGCGGCCGGCCACCGGGTGTTGCTCTGCGGCCACCGGCCCCGCCCGGATTCTCAAGGCGTCGAGCTGCGCCCCGACGACGCCGAGCCCATCACGGTGCCAGGCCCGGTGCACACCGACCCCGAGACGGTCAGCGGCCCGGTGGACGTGTTGATCCTCGCGGTCAAAGCCACCCAGAACGGCGCGGCGCGGGCCTGGCTGGCCCGGTTGTGCGACGAGAACACCGTCGTCGCGGTTCTGCAGAACGGTGTGGAGCAGGTCGAACAGGTTGCGCCCCACTGTCGGTCCCCACATGTCATACCCGGCAGCGTGTGGTTCTCGGCGGAGACCCAGCCGGGCGGGTGGGTGCGGTTACGGGGGGAAGCCGCGCTGGTGGTGCCCACCGGGACCGCGGCCGAATCGCTCGCCGAACTGTTGCGCGGCGCGGGATGCCGGGTGGACTGCGACCCCGACTTCGTCACCGTGAACTGGCGCAAACTGCTGATCAACGCGCTGGCCGGGTTCATGGCGCTGTCCGGACGGCGGTCCGGCATGTTCCGGCGGGACGACGTGGCCGAGTTGGGCCGCCGCTATGTGGCGGAGTGCCTGACAGTGGCGCGGGCCGAGGGTGCCCGACTCGGTGACGAGGTGGTCGAGCACCTGGTCGACTCGTTCCGAGCGGTTCCGGAAGACATGGGCACCTCGATCCTGGCCGACCGGGAAGCGCACCGCGCAATGGAATGGGACCTGCGCAACGGGGTGGTCATCCGCAAAGCCCGTGCGCACGGGCTGGCCACCCCGATCAGCGACGTGCTGGTGCCCCTGCTCGCGGCGGCCAGCGACGGCCCCGGCTGAGATGGGATTCGCCGGACTCCTCACTCGCGCCATCGGCGCTCGCCGTCGTCCGGCTCAGGTTCAATTCGCCGGACTCCTCACTCGCGCCATCGGCGCTCGCCGTCGTCCGGCTCAGGTTCAATTCGCCGGACTCCTCACTCGCGCCGTCGGCGCTCGCCGTCGTCCGGCTCAGGTTCAATTCGCCGGACTCCTCACTCGCGCCGTCGGCGCTCGCCGTCGTCCGGCTATGTTTTCCCCATGCATCCCTGCCAGCGCGTCGACCTCGGGTTCATCGAGACTGCGCCCTACCGCTTTCGCAACAGTGTCGATCTCGCAATCACCCCCGAGCAACTGTTCGAGGTGCTGGCCGACGCCGAATCCTGGCCCCGCTGGGCCAAGGTGATCACCAAGGTCACCTGGACAAGTCCGGAGCCACGCGGAATCGGCACCACGCGGGTGGTCCACATGCGTGGCGGCATCGTCGGCGACGAAGAGTTCATCGCCTGGGAGCCGCTGCGCCACATGGCGTTTCGATTCAATGAATGCTCCACCAGAGCGGTCGCGGCGTTCGCCGAGGACTACCGGGTCGAGGTCATTCCGGGCGGCTGTCGACTCACCTGGACCATGGCTCAGCAGCCGGCCCGCGGTGCCGGTCTGGGGATGGCAGTGTTCGGCCCGCTGCTTAACCTGGCGTTGCGCCGGTTCCTGCGCAACCTGCGCACTTATACCGACACCCGATTTGCCGCCACACAGCAGCGATAGGCTGGGTCGGCGCGGGTGAAACTCTAACTCCGGGGAGCGTTCGATGACCTTCAACGAGGGTATGCAGATCGACACCAGTTCCGCGTCGTCCTCGGGCGGCGGCGGGATGGGCCGGATGGCCATCGGTGGCGGCATCGGCGGGTTGCTGCTCGTGGTGGTGGCCATGCTGCTCGGCGTGGATCCCGGTGGCGTGATCAGCCAGCAACCGCTGGACTCCAGTCAGGACGTGGCACCCGGTTTCGACCTCAGCCGGTGCAAGACCGGGGCCGATGCCAACAAGTATGTGCAGTGCCGTGTGGTCGCCACCAGCAACTCGCTGGACGCCGTGTGGAAGCAACTGATGCCGAAATACACCCGTCCACGCCTGCGACTGTTCAGCGGCCAGGTAAGCACCGGATGCGGGCCGGCCAGCAGCGATGTCGGGCCGTTCTACTGCCCGGTGGACAAGACGGCCTACTTCGACACCGACTTCTTCCAGGTGCTGGTGACCCAATTCGGTTCCAGCGGTGGACCTTTCGCGGAAGAGTACGTGGTAGCCCACGAGTACGGGCACCACGTACAGAACCTGCTCGGGGTGCTCGGGCGCGCCCAGTCGGGGGCGCAGGGCGCCACCGGCAGTGGAGTGCGCACCGAGTTGCAGGCCGACTGTTACGCCGGGGTGTGGGCGCACTACGCGTCCACCGTGAAACAGAACAGCACCGGCGCGCCGTTCCTGCAGCCGCTGACCGACAAGGACATTCAAGATGCGTTGTCGGCGGCGGCGTCGGTGGGCGATGACCGGATCCAGGAGCAGGTGAACGGACGCGTCAATCCGGAATCGTGGACCCACGGCTCGTCCACGCAGCGGCAGAAATGGTTCACGGTCGGATACTCGACCGGCGAACCCAACAAGTGCGACACGTTCAAAACCAACGATCTGGGGTGAAGCTCCACAACGCTGACCGACAGCGCCCGCTACGGCAGCACAGCTCAGGATGCGGACAGCAGGCCCTGCAACTCGGCCCGGCCCTTTTCGTCGAGAGCCAGCAGCGGTGCCCGCGGGTCGCCGACCGGGAAACCCAGTAGCTCCAGACCGGCCTTCACCGTGGTGGGCAGCCCGCCGGCAACGATGAACTGCAAGAGCGGCTTGAGATCGTCGTAGCAGACCTGCGCCGTGTCCATATCCCCCGCGCGCACCGCGTCGTACAGGTCGATACACGGCCGGGCGCGCAGATTCGGTGCGGCCGTGCACCATCCGGATGCCCCGGCCGTCAATGCCTCAAGCACCAAGGGATTGCTGCCGTTGTAGAAGGGCAGTCGGCCGTCGCTGAGTTCGGCGATGCGTTGCATCCGGGTCAGGTCACCGGTGGACTCTTTCACCATCGTCAGGTTGTCGATGCCGTCGAACATGGTGACCAGCAGTTCGGGGGTCATGTCCACACCGCTGGTGGCCGGATTGTTGTAAGCCATGATCGGAATCCCGATCGATTCGCCGATGCTGCGGTAGTGCTGCGCGATCTCGCGGTCGGTGAGCTTCCAGTACGAGACGGGCAGGATCATCACCGCGTCGGCGCCGGCCTGTTGCGCATACTGAGCGCGCCGAATGGTGTTGGCCGTGGTCAGATCGGACACTCCCACCACCACCGGCACCCGGCCGTTCACGGCGGCGATCGTGGTGTCGACGACGGCGCGCACCTCGGCCTCGGTCAGGTAAGCCAGTTCGCCGGTGCTGCCCAGCGGGGCTATCGCGTGCACGCCGGCGGACACCAGGCGGTCGACGAGCGCAGCCAGCCGGTCGGTATCGACACCGGCCGCATCCGCGGTGAACGGGGTGATCGGGTAGGCGATGATGCCGTGGATTTCGGGCACGATTCCTCGAATCAGTCGGCGGGCAATGTGCTCAGTGCGTCAGGGTGACGGGCCAGCGCGCGGCGGGCATAGTAGGCGAAGTTCGCTCGGCTGCGCGAGGGCGTCAGCGTCCAGTCATGAGCCTCGCGGGCCAGTTCGGGGGGCAATTCTTTGACGGTGCCTGCCGCCATGGCCGCAAGTTGCAGCTTCGCGGCACGCTCGATCAGCACCGCCAGTGAGCACGCCTCCTCAACACTGGCGCCGGCCACCACCTGACCGTGGTGCGCTAGCAGCGCCGCCTTCTTGTCACCCAGCGCGGCGGTGATGATCTCCCCTTCCTCGTTTCCAACCGGGACCCCCGGCCAGTCGGCCAGGAAGGCGCAGTCGTTGTAGAGCGGGGTGGTGTCCATATGGGAGACGACCAGCGGCACTTCCAGCATCGACAATGCCGCCACGTGGAAGGGGTGGGTGTGCACAATGCACTGCACGTCCGGCCGCGCGCGGTAGATCCAGCTGTGAAAACGATTGGCCGGGTTGGCCATGCCGGATCCTTCGAGGACGTTCAGATCCTCGTCGACCAGCAGCAGATTGTCCTCGGCGATCTCGTCGAAGCCCAGGCCAAGACGCTGGGTGTAATAGGTTTCCGGCTGCTCGGCGCGAGCAGTGATCTGGCCGGCCAGGCCGGAGTCGTGACCGGCGTCGAAGAGCACGCGGCAGGTCAGCGCGATTTTCTGCCGAACGGTCAACTGTGCGTCGACGTTCTCGGCGTCCAGGCGTTCCTGGGCGCGACGCATCAACTCGCCCTTCGAGTGGGTGAAAGTGTTAGACATCAGCCACTCCCCTCGTCGCGAATGTATGACACAATAGTAGCACTATTGGAAACTTTGTGTCATGAAGAGAGCCGCTGATGACCGCCTTGTTGCGTACTGTGCGCAGGCAGCGGGGCCTCACCCTCGAGCAACTGGCCGACCGAACCGGCCTGACCAAGAGCTACCTGTCCAAGGTTGAGCGCGGCCACAGCACGCCGTCCATCGCGGTGGCCCTCAAGGTGGCGCGGGCACTTGATGTCGATGTCGGCCGGCTTTTCTCCGATGGTGCCGCTGAGCGGCAGATCACCGTCGACCGAGCCGACGCGACGGACGGCCGCTACCGTGCGCTGGCCACGACGCTGCTGGGCAAATCCATGTCACCCTTCGTGGTTCGGCCCACCGCATCGGCCGCGGACGATCCGCACCCGGAACACACCGGGCAGGAATTCCTGTTCGTGCACGCCGGCACCGTCGAATTGACCTACGGCGAGCAGATCATCACATTGTCGTGCGGTGACAGCGCCTACTTCGACTCCTCCGTCGCTCACCGCCTCAGGGCCGTGGGCACCGAGCCGGTTGAGGTCGTCGTTATCACCGGCGCCGGCCATTGACCGGGTGTCCCCAGTTCAGCCGACGTCAACTATCCCCGGCTCGAGCTACGGCACGGCCCGCTGGCCACCACCTCGAGCCGGCCGGTAAGGCTGTCATCCAGTGGCGTCCACCGGGGTGGTTTGCCCATCGACCGGCCGGTTCCTACCAACGCCAGGACGGCCAAACGCTGCAGACGATGACCATCCTGCACAACGACGGGGACGTCGTTCTCGGCGAGTTCACCCTCGATTACGGCGACCAGAGCCTGACGCAGTCTTTTGCAGCGCACCGGGTCGGTGTCGACGCGCTGCGATCACTGCTCGGCGAAATGGAGTCTGCCGAATGGCTCGTGGCCGGTACATCAGCCCGACCCCGAAACTGATCAGATTCGCTCCGGACGGCGCCAAACGCTGTTAGCGTCGGCCCATTAGCGGCAAGGAACGGAGGGACATGTCTCACGAAATTCTGTTCAGCGAAGAGATCGACCCGCGTTCGTCGCGCTGGTTCACCGTCGACGAGATCACGGACTGATCCTTCGCTCCAACCGGGGGACGTCGGCGTACCCCGCTCAGGGGACACCGATTCTGTCCGTTTGTAGGCTATTGCCGCCGTTGCCCGCCCTGCACCATTGGAACTCCGAATACCAATTTGAGCGGAAGGTGGCATCCAATGGCGTACGAGGTTTTGTTCTCCGAAGAAGACACGCCGAACTCGTTTGTCGGCTACTTCGCCGGCGAGATGGCCGACTAGAGGCCGCCGGCGCCGGCGGGACCGCATTCCCCCGCCGGCGCTGATTGCCCTACTACCAGGGCCGCGTCGAACAGGTGACGCCGGTGGTAGCGCTTCGCGTATCGACTACCTGCCCGTCCACCGCAATCTCGCAGCGCAACTCCGGCGTACTTCCCGACCCGCAGTCCGGCCAGTGACAACCGCCGCTGGCGCTGACGAAGGCCCATTGGTTGGGATTCGCGAGACTGACGGTGTACACCAACGGCTGATCGGCGGCAAAAGTGGCCGGCACCGTTGTCAAGAACTGCGACGAGTTGGCGTCGAAAGCCCCTTGACTGGGCGGATCGGTGTTCATGTAGCGGACGTTGCCGGTCAGGTTGCCGGTCGCGGTGATGGTGTAGGTCACCTGATGGCCGGTCGGATCCGCGTGCGAGACGGCGTTCGGAACCACCGCTGCGAAGGCCGCGCCGAGGATTCCCGCGGCCGCCGCACTTGCCATTGTGTGCACGTTCGTCATATCGGAAACGCTACCGGATGCGTTACCTGCCGATTTCGCGCAAACGTCCTTACCATCTACCTGTGCCCACAGCGTTCGTGTTGTCCGGTGGTGCCAGCCTGGGCGCGATCCATGTGGGCATGCTTCGCGCGCTGTTCGACGAAGGGATAACGCCTGACCTCATCGTGGGCACCTCGGTGGGGGCCGTTAACGGCGGCTGGCTGGCTTCGCGGGCGGATGCTTCAGGTATCCGCGGGCTGGGCGAACTGTGGGTGTCGCTGACCCGGCAGCAGGTCTTTCCCACTCACCCGATCGCTGGTGCCCTGGGCATGTTCGGGCGCCGCACGCATCTGGTTCCCAACACAGGTCTGCGGCGCATCCTTGCCGCTAATTTGCAGTTCGCCCGACTCGAGGATGCACCGATACCGCTGCACGTGGTGGCGACTGACGTGATCTCGGGCACCGATGTGTTGCTGTCGTCCGGCGATGCGGTGGACGCGATATCTGCCAGCGCCGCCATCCCGGGCATCTTGCCTCCGGTCAACATCGAGGGCCGCGACCTCATGGACGGCGGTGTGGTGAACAACACGCCGGTATCGCACGCGGTCGCGCTCGGCGCCGACCGGGTGTGGGTGTTGCCGACCGGGTACTCGTGCGACTTGCCCGCCGCGCCGAGATCAGCGGCCAACATGGCTCTGCACGCCATGACGATCGCATTGAACCATCGGCTCGGCGTCGACATCGGACGCTACGAATCCGTCTGCCAATTGCACGTCATCCACCCGCTGTGCCCCGTCGCCATCTCCGGGATGGACTTCTCGCACGCGGCGACACTGATCGAACGTTCACATGCCGCCACCCGGGAGTGGCTGGCGGCAAACCCGCCCACCACCGGCCAGGCGGCGTTGCTGGAGCCGCACCGCCACTAGGCACGTCGGCGCCCCCGTTCTGCCGACGTTCACCCGGTTCCGGTATGAAGCACCCCATGAGCGACGTTCAGGAACACGGCGATCCGCCGGGCTTCAGCCGCCGCGCACTGTTGACGACCGGGGCGGTGGCCGGCGTACTCGGCGCGGGCGCCGGAGTGGGCGGCGCGGCACTGGCGGGACTGCACCGTGGCGGCCCCGACGTCTGGTACCAGCCCACACGGACCGGAGCGCCGCCGATCGGTGGTCTGCACCTGCAATTCGGTCGCAATGCCAGCACCGAGATGGTGGTGTCCTGGCATACCATCGACGCCGTCCGCAATCCACGAGTCATGCTCGGCACACCCACTTCGGGCTTCGGCAGTACGGTGGCGGCCACCACACGAACCTATCGGGATGCGAAGTCCAACAACGAGGTTCGCGTCTACCATGCCCGCCTGACCGGTCTGACACCGGATACCCAATACGTCTACGCCGCAGTGCACGATGGCACCGATGCGCAACCAGGAATTATCACCACCGCGCCGCTCGGCCGAAAGGCATTGCGCTTCACCAGTTTCGGCGACCAATCCACTCCGATGCTGGACCGATCGATCGACGGCCGGTTCATCAGCGACCACATCGGATCGCCCGCGGCCGGTGATATCACGGCTGCGATCGAGCGCCTGGAGCCGCTGTTCAATCTTGTCAACGGCGACCTGTGCTACGCCAACCTGGCGCAGGACCGGATCCGCACCTGGTCGAATTGGTTCACCAACAACAGTCGTTCGGCACGTTACCGGCCCTGGATGCCGGCAGCAGGGAACCACGAGAACGAATTGGGCAATGGACCAATCGGTTACGGCGCATACCAGACTTACTTCGAGTTGCCCGATTCGGGAGCCAGCCCGGAACTGCACGGCTTGTGGTACTCATTCACCGCCGGGTCGGTGCGCGTGATCAGCCTCAACAACGACGATGTGGCGTTGCAGGACGCGGGCAACTCGTACGTGCACGGCTATTCGGGCGGAGAGCAACGGCGTTGGCTGGAAAGGGAACTCGCCGACGCACGACGCGACCCGGACGTTGACTGGTTGATCATCTGTATGCACCAGACGGCGATCTCCACCGCCCGGAAGAACGGTGCAGACCTGGGCATCCGCGAGCAATGGCTGCCGCTCTTCGATCAGTACCGCGTCGATTTGGTGTTATGCGGGCACGAGCATCATTACGAGCGGTCGCACCCGTTGCGCGGCACGCTCGGCAGCGACACCAGGACGCCGATTCCGGTCGATACACGTCGCGACGTCATCGACACCACTCGAGGCACAGTTCATCTCGTCATCGGAGGTGGTGGAACGTCGGCACCGAGCAATCAAGTGCTGTTCCCCGAGTTGCGCTGCCAGGTGATTACCGGAGTTGGTGCCTACGATCCCGCGGTTCGACACCGGCCGTCCATACTTGTCATGGAGGACGCCCCGTGGTCGGCCTTCCGCGACCGCGAAAACCCTTACGGATTCGTGTCGTTCGATGTAGACCCCGGTGCGCCGGGTGGCAATACGTCGATCCGCGCAACGTACTACGTGGTGAACGGGCCGTTCGGCGAGGTCACCGCGGCGGATGAATTCACCTTGACCAAACCGCGCGGTGGCTAGAAGAGGGATTGCTGCAAAGGCTGAGCCGCGACCGCTGCGGCCGCCGGCGCGGACGGTCGAGGATCACTGCCGAGCCGGTACTTGGCTATCAGCGGCCCGGCGCGTTCGCGAAGCATGTCGCGGTAACTCGGCGGCAGATAAGCGCTACGACGATAGAGGTCGCGGTACCGGCCGGTGAGCTCCGGATGCGCCTGGTCCAGCCAGGACATGAACCAGCCGCGGGTGGCGCCGCGCAGATGCAAGCCGAACACGGTGACGCTGGTGGCGCCGGCGGCGGCGATCTGGCCCAGCAATGCGTCGAGGTGCTCCGTCGAATCGGTGAGATGCGGCAGCACCGGTGCGACCATGACATGGCAGTTCAGGTTGGCTTCGCGGATTGCGGTGATGAGCGCCAGACGCGCCTGCGGCGTGGGCGTTCCAGGTTCGACATCCCGGTGCAGCGCCGGGTCGCCGACCGCCAACGAGATCGCCACCGACAGTGGAACCTGTTGAGCCGCATGGGCTATCAGTGGCAGGTCACGGCGCAGCAGGGTGCCCTTGGTCAGAATGGACATGGGCGTGCCGGAGTCCGCGAGTGCGGTGAGAATGCCGGGCATCAGCGCGTAGCGCCCTTCGGCGCGTTGGTAAGGGTCGGTGTTGGTGCCCAGTGCGACGGTCTCGCGTCGCCACGAGGGCCGACGCAGTTCGCGCCGCAGCACCTCGGCAACGTTGGTCTTGACGACGATCTGGGTGTCGAAATCGGCGCCGACGTCGAAGTCCAGGTATTCGTGGGTCGGGCGGGCGAAGCAGTAGCGGCAGGCGTGTGAGCAGCCGCGGTAACCGTTGACCGTGTAGCGGAAAGGCAGGGCGGCCGCGTTGGGCACCTTGTTCAGCGCTGACTTGCACAGCACCTCGTGAAAGGTCATACCCTCGAACTGCGGCACCCGCACGCTCTTGACCAGCCCTAATCGCTGCAGGCCAGGCAGGGCCCCGTCATCGACGGGGATCCCGTTGACCGCAACTGCCTGACCCGCCCACCGCATGCCTCCATTCGAACAATAGTTCGATACGGCGTCAAGAGGTCTCTCCTGCTGTTGCTCCCGCGAGGGCGCCCAAATGCAGGGGGTGCACGGTGTGTCGCCGGCAGCGCGCGGGCACTCGGCACCCGGGCAGACCGTCACCGCAAGCGCGAAAGCACTTCGGTCACAACAGAATCAATCGGCACCGACACCTGCTCCCCCGACGCCAGATCCTTCACGCCCATTGTGCCGGCGTCCAGATCCCGGTCTCCGGCCACCAATGCCACCCGCGCGCCCGAGCGGTCGGCCGCGCGCATCGCACCTTTGAGCCCGCGGGCACCATAGGCCAGGTCAAAGCGCGCACCGGCAGCACGCAGCGCGGCACCCACTACGGCCAACCGCAGCTTGGCCGCCTCGCTCAACGGCACGCCGAACACCTCGCACCGCGCCGCAGACCCCACGCTCTTGCCCTCGGCGCGCAGCGCGAGCAGGGTCCGGTCCACCCCAAGTCCGAATCCGATGCCCGACAAGTCCTGTCCGCCGAGCTCTTTCATCAGGCCGTCGTAGCGTCCGCCGCCCCCGATGCCGGACTGCGCACCCAACCCGTCGTGGACGAACTCGAAGGTGGTCTTGGTGTAGTAGTCCAGGCCACGGACCATGCGCGGATTGATGACGTAGCGAACCCCGAGCGCATCGAGGTGGGCCAACACGGTGTCGAAATGCTGTTTGGCGGCATCGGAGAGGTGATCGAGCAGCACCGGCGCATCGGCCGTCATCGCCTTCACCTCCGGACGCTTGTCGTCGAGCACGCGCAGCGGGTTCAGGCGCGCGCGCTGCCGGGTCTGCTCATCAAGATCAAGCTTGAACAGGAACTCCTGCAACAGTTCCCGATACTGCGGACGGCAACTGTCGTCGCCCAGCGAGGTGATCTCCAGCCGGAAACCATCGAGGCCCAACGACCGGAATCCGGCGTCGGCGACGGCGATCACCTCGGCGTCCAGTGCCGGGTCGTCGACCCCGATGGCTTCGACGCCCACCTGCTGCAACTGGCGATACCGGCCGGCCTGCGGACGCTCGTACCGGAAGAACGGGCCCGCGTAGCAGAGCTTCACCGGCAACGCACCCCGGTCCAGTCCGTGCTCGATTACCGCCCGCACCACCCCGGCGGTTCCCTCGGGCCGGAGCGTCACCGAGCGGTCGCCGCGGTCGGAGAACGTGTACATCTCCTTGGACACCACGTCGGTGGACTCGCCCACGCCGCGGGCGAACAGCGCGGTGTCCTCGAAGATCGGCAACTCGATGTGGCCGTAGCCGGCGCGCCGTGCCGACGAGAGCAGCCCATCGCGCACCGCGACGAACTGCGCAGAATCCGGCGGGATGTAGTCGGGCACCCCTTTGGGAGCGACGAATTCCGTCACGGGCTCAGGCCTTCGATGAACGGGTTGTACCGGCGTTCGGCGCCGATGGTGGTGGAGTTGCCATGTCCGGGTAGTACCACGGTCTTGTCGTCGAGCACCAACAGTTTGTTGACGATCGAACGCAGCAGGTCCCGGCCGCTACCGCCGAACAGGTCCGAGCGGCCGATGGACCGCTCGAACAGGGTGTCGCCGCTGAACACGACGTCGGCATCGTTCTTCGCCGCCTGCAAGACGCGGAAACACACCGATCCCCGGGTGTGCCCAGGCGTGTGGTCGACGTTGACGGAGATGCCGCCGAGATCGATCTTGTCGCCGTCCCGGTCCAGCTCCACGACCTGCTTCGGCTCACGGAAGAACGCGCCGGCGAACACCTGCGCCACCCGGGGTCCCAGGCCGTAGATCGGGTCCTTGAGCATGAAGCGGTCCTCGGGATGGATGTAGGTGGGGCAGCCGAAAGTGTCCGAGACTTTCTGAGCGGACCACATGTGATCGATGTGACCATGCGTGATCAGCACCGCTGCCGGGGTCAACCGGTTCTTGTCCAGGATTTGTCGTAGCTGTCCCATCGCACGCTGGCCGGGGTCGACGATGATGGCGTCGGCGCCTGGCCGCTCGGCCAGTACGTAGCAATTGCACTGCAGCAACCCGGCCGGAAATCCGGTGATCAACACGGTCCCAGTTTCCCATCCCCGGGGCCATGGAAAGATATCGGCCGTGCCGACCAATCAGCAGCGACGTGCGACAGCCAAGCGCAAACTCGAGCGGCAGTTGGAGCGCCGCGCAAAGCAGGCCAAGAGGCGCCGCATCGTGACCATCGCCGGGGGCGCGGGCGCCGCGGTGGCGGTGGTGGCCGCCGTGGTGGTCGCCGTCGTCGTCAGCAAGGACGACAACAAGGGCAACCCCTCGGCGTCGAACACCTCGAGCAGCGCCGCGCCCAGCTCGTCCGCCCCGAACCTGCCTCCGGTGCAACTCGGCAACGCCGTGCCGTTGCCGCAGTTCAAGGCGCCGGCCAACCTGGGCGCCAACTGCCAGTACCCCGCCTCACCGGACAAGGCCGTCAAGCCCGTCAAGCCGCCGCGGACGGGCAAGGTACCCACCGAGCCTGCGCAGGTCAGCGTCAGCATGGTGACCACCCAGGGCAACCTGGGTCTGCTACTGGCCAACAACGAATCACCGTGCACGGTGAACAGTTTCGCCAGCCTGACCAATCAGGGATTCTTCAAGGACACCAAGTGCCACCGGCTGACCACCTCACCGTCGCTGTCGGTGCTGCAGTGCGGCGACCCGAAGGGTGATGGAACCGGCGGCCCTGGCTACCAGTTCGCCAACGAATACCCCACCAACCAGTACCCCGCCAATGACCCGAAGCTCAAAGAGCCGGTGATCTATCCGCGCGGCACCCTGGCCATGGCCAACGCCGGACCCAACACCAACAGCAGCCAGTTCTTTCTGGTCTACCGCGATTCGGCGCTGCCGCCGGAGTACACGGTTTTCGGCAAGATTCAGGACGACGGGCTGGCCACCCTGGACAAAATCGCAGCGGCCGGTGTCGCCGGCGGCGGTGAGGACGGCCCACCCGCCCTCGATGTGACTATCACCTCGATCTTGCTCGACTAACCTGGAACCCCGGGGCGGCGGCTGACGGGGAGGAAATTCGTGGCCGAAAGTTCGTTCGGTCGGTACCAGCTACAGGGGTTGCTGGGACGCGGCGGCATGGGGCAGGTCTATCGCGCCTACGACACCCAGACTGACCGTGTCGTCGCCATCAAGGTGCTCCCGCCGAATCTGGCCGAAGACAAGGAGTTCGAGCACCGCTTCCGCCGCGAGGCACGCACGGCGGCGAGTCTCAACGACCCGCACGTGGTGCCGATCCACAGCTTCGGCGAGATCGACGGCCGGCTCTACGTCGACATGCGCCTGGTGGAGGGCCGCGACCTGGCTCGATTCATCGCCGAGAACGGCGGACGGCTCAGCCCGGCGCAGACGGTCGCGATCATCGAACAGGCGGCGGCGGCGCTGGACAGCGCGCACCGGGCGGGACTGGTGCACCGCGACGTCAAGCCGTCGAACATCCTGGTCGCCAACGCCCGCAACTTCGTCTACCTGATCGACTTCGGCCTGGCCCGCACCACCACCGACACAGCACTCACCGGCACCGGGCTGACCATGGGAACGCTGGCCTATTTGGCTCCCGAACGCTTCAGCGGTACGACGGACTCCCGCGCGGACGTCTATGCGTTGGCGTGCACCCTCTACGAGTGCCTCACCGGTACGCGGCCCTATCCCGGGGACAGCTTCGAGGAGCAGATCTCCGGGCACCTCTATGCTCCGCCGCCGCGGCCGACGGCCATCGCCGGCGACATACCGCCGGGCTTCGACGCGGTGATTGCGCGCGGCATGGCCAAGGATCCCGAAGCCCGGTATCAGACGGTGACCGAGCTCGCCGACGCCGCCCGCGCCGCGCTGGGAGGTGCCGGCATGGCACTGCCTCCACCGCCGCCGGCCGAGGTACACACCGACTTGGCCCCAAGCCCCCAGTCACCGCCCGGCTCCCGACCACCGCCTGAAGCGTCGGCACCGGACAAGGCAAGTCGCACCATGTTGATCGCGACCGTCGCGGGCTCGGGACTGCTGCTGTTGATCGTCGCCGCCTTGATCGCGTTGTTCTCCGGTGGCGACGGCGGCTCGGATGTCCGAACCCCCACGACCACCATGTCGACCACCAGCCGGGCGCCGGAGACAACGACCGAAACCACTGCCGACGTCAACGAGAAGACTGGAACGCAGACGACCGAGACTCTCGACACCACCACCGAGGTGCCGACACCGCCCTAACTCGGCACTCCCCGCGCCGCGTTACTTGCGGCCATAATTGCATTCAAATTTCTGCCGGTACCGGTGAATTCTATGTCGTTAATTTGAAATCCTGCCGGTCTCAGATCGGACGCTTAGACTGCCTTTCTACTTCTCCGAGAAATTCGGATACCGCCATGTGGACATAACCGCTTCGCACGGCGCCAGTCTGGGATTGCAGGTGATCGCCGTGTCATGGGTATTTATCGCGCCGCAGTACTTATCAACTGCTGCAACGGATCTCGCCCGCATCGGGTATACGGTCAGCACGGCAAGTACCGCTGCGGCCATACCGACCATCTCGCTATTGCCGGCTGCCGCTGATGACGTGTCGACGGCAATTGCCGCTTTGTTCGCCACTCATGCCACCGAGTATCAGCAATTGAGCAACCGGGTGGCTGTGCTGCAGGAGCAATTCACGCAATCGGTAAACGCCGCAGCGAACGCCTATGCCCAGACCGAACTGGCAAATGTCCAGCAACAGCTACTGACCGCGGTGAACGCGCAGACGCGGGCACTGCTGGGCCGTCCCCTGATCGGCGACGGCGCCGACGGAACTTTGCCAGGACAGGCCGGTGCAGCCGGCGGGTTGTTGTACGGCAACGGTGGCAACGGCATGGCCGGTACAAATCCAGGGGTGGCGGGCGGCGCCGGCGGCGCGGCTGGCCTGATCGGGGCCGGCGGCAAAGGTGGCACCGGTGGCGCGGGTGCGGCCGGTGGCCCGGGTGGCGCAGGCGGGTGGTTGCTCGGCAACGGCGGCATTGGGGGCGTCGGCGGGACGGCCGGCGGTGCCGGCGGGCTGGGTGGCCGGGCCTGGCTGCTGGGTAACGGGGGCGCCGGTGGTGGCGGCGGCGCGACGGCGACGGGCGGCGCAGGCGGTGTGGGTGGATGGCTGTTCGGCAACGGCGGCGACGGTGGCGGTGGCGGCACAGCGGGCGGGGTCGGAGGGCAAGGCGGTCAGTCCTGGTTGGTTGGTAATGGCGGCAACGGCGGCGCCGGGGGCTCCGGTGGCGCCGCCGCCGGCGGGACCGGGGGACGCGGCGGCTGGCTGATCGGTGACGGCGGCGACGGTGGTGCCGGCGGAGCAGGCTTTGCGACTGGCGAGGCAGGCGGGAGTGGCGGCAGGGGCGGCGCCGCGGGCCTGATCGGTGCCGGCGGGTTCGGCGGAGCGGGCGGCAACGGTTTCGCTGGTGCTGCCGGCGTGTCAGCGACCGTCGCCGGTCAATCCGGTACCGACGGTGGCGCCGGCGGGGCCGGTGGCGACGGCGGTGTGGGCGGTAGCGGCGGGCTGGTATTCGGCAGGGGCGGAGTGGGCGGTGCCGGTGGTTTGGGCGGCGCGGGTGGTGCCGCTGGTGCCGGCGCCATGGGCCTGGACCCTGCCGCGTTCTCTGGCTTGTCGGGCGGTGACGGTGGCGACGGCGGGGCCGGTGGCGCGGGAGGGGCCGGCGGTAATGCCGGGGCCGGCGGCGCTGGCGGCCTGTTCGGCCAGGCAGGCAACACCGGCCTGGGCGGCGCCGGAGGAGCGGGTGGATCCGGCGGCGCTCCCGGTGACGGCGGCAACGGCTCCCAGTCGCCCAATTTCGGCGGAAAGGGCGGCAACGGCGGCAACGGAGGGGACCCCGGCTCGGGCGGAGCCGGTGGAGTCGGCGGCCAAGGCGCTAAAGCGGGGGCGACAGGACTGGCCGGCGACACCCCCACCAGCGGTGGGAACGGCGGTAAGGGTGGGGCTGGGCAGCCGGGCTTATTCTCGGGCCAGGGCGGTGGGGACGGCGGCAACGGCGGCAACGGTGGCCTCGTCGGTAACGGGGGTGCCGGCGGCAACGGTGCCAACGGCGCCCCCGGGAACAGCATTATCATCGGCACGGGTCAGGCGGGCGCGACCGGCAGTGCGGGCGGTGCGGGCGGAGCGGGTGGCTCGGGCGGAGCGCAGGCCGGCAACGGCGGAGCGGGCGGAGCGGGCGGCGCCGGCGGCGATGGCCAAAGCGGTACCGCGGGCAGTAGCGGCGGAGACGGCGGCTTCGGTCAGGCCGGTGGTGACGGTCAGGACGGCGGCGCCGGCGGGGCCGGCGGTAACGGCGGCAGGGGCGGTGATGGCGGCGCCGCAACGGCAGGCCAGGCAGGCGTTCAGGGCGCCGGCGGTGCCGGTGGTAAAGGCGGCACGGGAGCGGCCGGCGGTGACGGCGGCCGAGGCGGCGACGGATTACTCGGTGGTGTCGGCGGCAAAGGCGGCGACGGTGGAGATCCCGGCGCGGCCGGGGCCGGCGGACTCGGTGGTGCCGGGTCCACCAAAGGCGCGGACGGCCTGAGCGGTGGATCAGCATTGAGCGGGGGAAATGGGGGTGCCGGCGGCAGAGGTGGTGACTCCATTGCCACCGGCGGCACGGGGGCGACCGGCGGCAACGGCGGCAACGGCGGGTTGGTCGGCAACGGCGGTATGGGCGGCACCGGAGGCACCGGCGGCACCGGCGCGGCCAACGCGCAGGGCGGCCTCGGCGGCACCGGCGGCGTCGGCGGCAAGGGTGGTTCGTGGGCCGGCGACGGCGGGATGGGCGGAAGCGGAGGCACCGGGGGTACCGGCGGCACCGGCACAACGGGCACTACCGGCAATAACGGGTCGTCGCCTAGCGAAGGCAACGGCGGAAACGGCGTCAATGGCGGCATCGGCAGCCAAGGTGGCACCGGTGGCAACGGCGGCACCGGCGGTGCCGGCGGGACGGCAGTAGCTGGTAAGGCCGGGATTCAAGGGATCGGCGGCGCCGGCGGCACCGGCGGCACGGGCGGCACCGGCGGCACAGGTGGCAATGGCGGTAACGGCGCCGTTCCCACGATCGGTTCGCCGCAGGCCGGCAGTGGCGGTGCCGGCGGCTGGGGTGGGACCGGCGGCGCCGGCGGTACCGGTGGGACCGGCGGTGCCGGGTCCACAGCTGGTGGCAACGGCGCGACCGGCGCCCAAGGTGCTGGTGGCCTCGGCGGCAACGGTGGAAATGGCGCCGCTGGTGACCTCTTCAACCCCACCCCCGGTTTAGGTGGCCGGGGCGGCAACGGCGGCACCGGCGCCACCGGCGGCAACGGTGGCACCGGCGGCACCGGCGGAGAAGCCGGTACCGGCGATGCCGTTGGCGGCCGGGGCGGCAACGGCGGCACCGGCGGCTTCGGCGACGTCGGCGAAGGGGGCAAGGGCGGTACGGGCGGTATCGGCGGCACCGGCGGCGGCGCCAACATCACGGCGTTTGGCAGCAACGGCGGTTCCGGCGGCACCGGCGGCGGCGGTGGCGACGGCAACGGCGGTGGCGGTGACGGTGGTACCGGCGGCGCCGGCGGGAGCGGCGGGGGCGGCGCCGTCGGCCCGTTCGGTGGACCCGGCGGCGATGGCGGCGGCGGTGGGACCGGCGGCAACGGCGGGGGCAGATATATCGAGGGATTGCTCGTTCCCGGCGGCCCAGGCCTCTTCGGCGAACTCGGCAAGCCACCCACCGGGCAAGGAGCCGTCATCGGCGGGACCGGAGGTTCCGGCGGAAAGGGCGGATTCGGCGCCTGACCCTACGACGCCTCAGGAAGCCGACGTCACCCGATACACGTCGTATACGCCCTCAACGTTGCGCACCACGTTGAGCAGGTGCCCCAGATGCTTGGGATCGCCCATCTCGAAGGTGAACCGGCTGATCGCCACCCGGTCACCCGACGTGGTGACCGATGCCGACAGGATGTTCACCTTCTCATCGGCCAGCACCCGGGTGATGTCGGACAGCAGCCGGTGCCGGTCGAGCGCCTCGACCTGGATCGCCACCAGGAACACCGACGACGCCGACGGTGCCCACAGCACCTCGATGATGCGCTCGGCCTGTTGCTGCAGCGACGCGGCGTTGGTGCAGTCGGTGCGGTGCACACTCACGCCGCCACCGCGGGTGACGAACCCCATGATCTGATCACCCGGCACCGGCGTGCAGCACTTGGCCAGCTTGGTCAGCACCCCCGGTGCACCGGGCACCGAAACCCCGACATCCTCGGTGCTGCGGGGACGCCGCAGCATGGTCGTCGGTGTGGAGCGCTCGGCCAGTTCCTCCTCGGCCTGGTCGAGACCGCCGAGTTCGGCCAGCAGCCGCTGCACCACGTGGCGCGCCGAAACATGCCCCTCGCCGATCGCGGTGTACATCGCCGAGACGTCGGCGTAGTGCAGCTCGCGGGCCACTGCCGCCATCGATTCACCATTGACCAAACGCTGCAACGGAAGTCCACCGCGGCGCACCTCGCGGGCCATGACGTCCTTGCCGGCCTCCAGCGCCTCCTCACGGCGCTCCTTGGCGAACCACTGCCGGATCTTCGTCTTGGCCCGCGGCGACACCACGAACTGCTGCCAGTCCCGCGACGGCCCGGCGTTCTGGGCCTTGGACGTGAAAACCTCTACGACTTCGCCGTTTTCCAGCTTGCGCTCGAGCGCCACCAGTCGTCCGTTGACGCGCGCGCCGATGCAGCGGTGGCCCACTTCGGTGTGCACCGCGTAAGCGAAGTCCACCGGGGTGGATCCGGTCGGCAGGGTGAAGACATCCCCCTTCGGCGAGAACACGAAAATCTCTTGTACGGCAAGGTCGTAACGCAACGATTCCAGGAATTCCCCGGGGTCGGCGGCCTCCCGCTGCCAGTCCAGCAGTTGACGCATCCAGGCCATGTCGTCGATCTCGGCGGCGGCGTGGGGATGCGGAACGCCGTTGCGGCCCTTGGCTTCCTTGTAGCGCCAGTGCGCGGCGATGCCGAACTCGGCGGTCTTGTGCATGTCGCGGGTGCGGATCTGCACCTCCAGCGGCTTGCCCTCCGGCCCGACGACGGTGGTGTGCAACGACTGATAGACGCCGTACCGAGGCTGGGCGATGTAGTCCTTGAACCGCCCGGCCATCGGCTGCCACAGTGAATGCACCACGCCCACAGCGGCATAGCAGTCGCGGATCTCGTCGCACAGGATGCGGATGCCGACCAGGTCGTGGATGTCGTCGAAATCGCGGCCCTTGACGATCATCTTCTGGTAGATCGACCAGTAATGCTTGGGGCGGCCCTCTACCGTCGCCTTGATCTTCGATGCGTTCAAAGTCGAGTTGATCTCGGTACGCACCTTGGCCAGATAGGTGTCCCGCGACGGCGCCCGGCCGGCCACCAACCGGACGATCTCCTCGTACTTCTTGGGATGCAGAATCGCGAACGACAGGTCTTCCAGTTCCCATTTGACACTGGCCATCCCCAGCCGATGGGCAAGCGGCGCAATGACTTCCAGTGTTTCGCGGGCCTTGCGGGCCTGCTTCTCCGGCGGCAGGAAGCGCATGGTGCGCATGTTGTGCAGCCGGTCGGCCACCTTGATCACCAGCACCCGGGGGTCGCGGGCCATCGCGGTGATCATCTTGCGGATCGTCTCGCCCTCGGCCGCGCTGCCCAGCACCACGCGGTCCAGCTTGGTGACGCCGTCGACGAGGTGGCCCACCTCGTCGCCGAAGTCCTCGGACAGTTGCTCGAGGGTGTAGCCGGTGTCCTCGACGGTGTCGTGCAACAGCGCGGCCACCAAGGTGGTGGTGTCCATGCCCAACTCGGCGAGGATGTTGGCGACGGCCAGCGGGTGGGTGATGTAGGGGTCGCCGGAGTGCCGCAGCTGGGTGGCGTGCTTCTGGTCGGCGACCTCGTACGCACGCTGCAGCAGGGACAGGTCGGCTTTGGGATAGACCTCGCGGTGCACCGCCACCAACGGCTCGAGCACCGGATTGATGGCGCCGCTGCGGGCCGTCATCCGGCGCGCCAGCCGGGCACGAACCCGACGGGACGCGCTGCTGGTGGTCTTCTGCGGCTCTACCGGCGGCTCGGGGATCTCGGCCACCGGTAGCGGTTCAGTGGGCGGCGCGGCAGCTTGCAGCGTGCTCTGGTCATCCGCCACGTCAGTCACCTCCGCCCTTGAGGATATCTCGGCCTCCGACACCGTCGCCCGGCATCAGGCACTCCCATGGGCACAACACCGTCAAGAATCATTTGGTTCCGCTGCGCCCGCTCCGGGCCGCGCTTCGTGGTGTCGGCGGCCATGCGTACGACGGGATTCCTTCATCTCGGATTCGAAGAGGTGCCGCAGCCCGCCCTGTAGAGCTTCCCGAATCTGACGCTCATGATCGCGCAATACCGACCAGTACCCGTCGTCGAATTCCTCGACGATCTGGAACGTCCACCGTCCCGGCAGCACGTTGCGCCCCACCATCTCGACTTCGAGGCGCCCGGCGACGTCGTCGTGCCCGGCGGCGCGCAATTTATCGCAGGCCTCCCCGAGCATCAGGTCCGCACGTCCCATCAACTGGTGAAACGAATACAGCTGGCCCCGGGCGCGTTCCACCCATTCCAGTGCTTCAGAAACCGCCCCTACCGCCTCGACCGTGGCATCGGTCACCCCGTCCGGCCTGGGGCGGGGGTTCGGCTCATCATCAGCGCCGTGGTTCATCAGGTTGCCCCTCTGCTGCCCACCGGCGGCGTCTCGGCCAGGGCAGTCTCGTCGTGTCGGAATCGGACGGCCATGATGCACGTGTCGTCTTTGCGCTGGGGTGCCGCAAAGCAGGTCGCCAGCTCGCGACACGCTTGATGCAGGGGGATATGCGGCTGCCAGGTTCTGAGGTGATGCTGCACGTCGGTGATGGCGACGTCAAGATCGGGCCCGCGGCGTTCGATCAGACCGTCGGTGTACATGAGCAGAACGGCACCGGAGTCGATGGAGACCGCGGCTTCGGCGTAGGTGACGTTGCGCAAGGGACCGAGCACCGGGCCACGGCCCCCGTTGAGCCGGGACACCTCGCCGCCGGCAGCGGGCAGCAGCAACGGCGGCGGATGGCCGGCCGCGCCATAGCGCAGGGTTCCTGACGCATGGTCGAAGATCGCCACCGACACAGTGGCGAACTGGCCGTGGCTGGTGTGGGCGGTGAAGACGTTGAGTTCGGCCAGCAGCCGGGCCGGTGAGAGCCCCTGGATTGCCAGTGCGCGCGCCGCGGCCCGCAGTTGAGCCATGTCCTCAACAGCGGGCAGGCCGTGACCGACCACGTCGCCGACCGCGAGATAGGTCCGGTTCTTCGGCAGCGCCAGCACATCCCACCAGTCCCCGCCCAGGCCGTGCGTCGCCGCGGCAGGCTCGTACCAGACGCCCACGTCCAGGCCGCCGACCTGGCTGGGCTGGGCCGGCAGCACGGCCGCTTGCAACGTCTCCGCCCGGGTGTGCTCATCGGCGTAGGCGCGAGCCCGTAACCCCGCCTGGGTGACCAGGGTGGCCACCGCCGAGGCGTACGCGCACTGGGCGGCATCGAACGGCTGTGGCTCATTCCACATCAGGCCCAACACCCCGACCGCGCGGCTGCCCACCATCAGCGGCCACGACCCGATCGAGGCGGCTTCCGATTCGGTCATCCACCGCACGGTCTGGGGGTAGCGCTGCTGGTACTCGGCGACGCTGCGGATCAAGACCGGCGTCGCGGTATTAACCGCGTCGCCTGCTGCGCTCGGTTGCAACAGTGATAACCCAGGACCGAACTGGGCCTCGATCGCGGGCGGGTGGCCGGCCATGTGCAACCAGTTCAAGGTGGCGCCGTCTTCGCTGACCAGCCCGAGCACCAGCGCGTCGGCGCCGGCCGCATGACGCACATGGGCTGCGGTTGCCTGGCCGATTTCGTCGGGCGTGGTGGCGGCGGCCAGCGCCTGGCCCAGTTCCGCCAGCGATCTGAGCCGGTCCCTCTCCCGCTGTTCGGCCTGGCGCTGCTTGACCTCTGCCACCCGACTGGATGCCTCTTGGCCGATCAGCACCGCCACGACCATGAGCACCACGATGAAGCACTGGGTGGCCGCCAAGCGCCCCCAGATGGCCACCGGAAGGGTGGCGAACAGCCCGAATCCGGCCGCGGCCAGGTAATCGGCCGCAAACGCCACCACCGCGCCGCACAGCGCTGCACCGATCACCTGCAGGCGAAACGCCGCGTAGGCCAGCAACGGCAACAGCAGCAGCGCAGGCGGCACGGGCAACCGGAAGGCGATCACCGCGACCACAGCAGTCAGCGCCGTGACGAGGAAAACCTCTGGTCGTCGGGCACGAATCAGCTGCCGCTGCCGCGGCCACAGCAGCGCGGGCGCGGCCACCACCAAAGTGCCCACCCCGGCACCGGCCAGCCAGCGCAGCACTCCGGCCGGCCACCAGATTCCGGCGTACTCCACCCCCACCGCCGCACCCAGCAGGCCGCCGGCCAGCGGACCCAGCACGCACGCCCCCGCCACGAACCGGAAAAAGTCGCCGCGGCGCCTCAGATCCGGCGCACCCTGACACCAGGACCGCACCAGTGCAGCGCCCACCAGCGGCGACACCGCGTGTGCGGCCGCCAGACCCGCGGCGGCTGGCAACGTGATTCCGTGGCCGGCATCGACCACAACGGATGCTGCCACGGCCGCGGCGACAATCACCGGCCATCGCCTGCCGCCGCTCAGCAGCAATGCCGCGACCACCACCCCGGCTGACGGAAGAACCGCGACCCCCACCGCGGGGGTGAAGGCCTGCCACGACGCGCTCGCGCCCGCGGCAAATCCCGTCGAAGCCACGCGGGAGGTGTGCCAGGTCAACTCCGAAGCGATTCCATACAGGACAGCCACCGGTAGGAAGGACCACAGCAACGGCCGCAACCATCCCGTCGCAGTTGCCGGGGGCGGCCCCTGTTCACTCATCGCCGGCCGCCCTGGATACGGCCATGAACCGTCCCGAGAAGTCCACGAGCCACCTCACCGCACCAGTACGCCAGAAGATCGGACGTCTGGTAAGCAACTCGTCGGTCACGCCGGAGTCCGAGCAGCCGTACCACAGTCACGTCCGCACATCGAGGTGTCGCGCTACCTGCTGAACGCCTGATTTCGAGAAAGCCGCCGTCGATTGCAGCAAACTACCTTACCGAGCCGATGGCGATTCGCAAAGGGCCGATCGGCTGCGTTGCCACGCCCGCGGCCAGCAAACGCGGAACTGTTGGACGCCCCGGGCCGGCAGCATGCTATGCCCGGCTCAGGCTGTGCACCGGCAGCGGTGCGATCGCATCGCGGCCGCCCAATGCCTCCAGCTCGACAACCACCACCGCACGGGTGATGTTGGCGCCTACCCGTTCGAGCAACCGGGTCGCGGCGC
Organism: Mycobacterium sp. NGS49; assembly: GCF_059812565.1. NCBI lineage: Bacteria > Bacillati > Actinomycetota > Actinomycetes > Mycobacteriales > Mycobacteriaceae > Mycobacterium > Mycobacterium sp. NGS49. The sequence goes on from NZ_JCALCX010000005.1 coordinate 265,227, forward strand.
CCAGGGTGCCGCCGGTGGCCAGCACGTCGTCGATCAGCACCACGTTGCGGCCCGCCAGCTCCAGGCTGTCGGCCGGTATCTCCATGGTGGCCGTGCCGTACTCCATCTGGTAGTCCTCGCTGAGGACGGGCGGGGGCAGCTTGCCGCTCTTGCGGATGGACAGTAAGCCGGTGCCCAACCGCGAGGCGAGGGCGGCGGCTACCACGGCGCCCCGCGACTCGATGCCGACCACCAGGTCGGCGCCGGACGCAACGTCGGCCAGGGCATCAATCACCGCCGACATCGCGTCGCTGTCGGCGAACAGCGCGGTGAGGTCTTTGAATTTGATGCCGGGCGTCGGGAAATTCTCCACATCCCGGGTCAGCGATGCGATCACATCGGCCACCGGGGCATTCCCCCTGAGATTCATCACTGCATTAGCGCCCATCGGTCCATGTTCCAGCCCGCCCCCCAGCGGGTCGGGTTCCTGCTCACGGCGTACATCTTTTTCGACATCAACAACGTGCGCTGCTGGCGGTACAACGGCAACGTTGGAATGTCATTCCAGAGTACCGGCGCACTCTCGGACAGCAATCTGACACGCTCGGCGGGGTCGGCGGAGACAGCCAGCGCGCTGATGATCCCGTCGACCTGTGGATTCGCGTAGTTCGACAGGTTGTTTCCGTTGCCGCTGTGCAGGTCATAGGCGTCCACCGACGACGATCCGGTGGATCCGCTGCCGCTGGCTCCACCGGTGCTGGCCAGCAGTACGTCGACCTTTCCGTCCCGCAGCGCCTGCGGACCGGACGTGTCCAACGTCACACTCGAGACGGTGATTCCGGCCGGTGCGCACGATGCCGCGATGGACCCGACAGTGGCCGCCAATCTGGCATTCGGGCCGCGGTAGCCGATCCGCACCGTCAATGCCGCACCGCCCAGGGCCGCGCGGGCGGCATTCGGATCGGCCTTGTTGAACTGGGCCGCCTCGGTCGCGCCCTCGGCCGCGGACAGCGAGTCTTCAGCGGCCGGCGACAGCCGGGAATTGGCGATCGGCACTCCGGCGTCGCGGGCGATGGTGTCCCGTGGCGTGCACAACGCGAACGCATGGCGGGCAGCGCTGGCCGCGAGCGGCCCCTGGGGGGCGAAGATCAGCTGCTCGATGCCGGCTGAGGGCGCATCTGTGCGCTCGTAGTTGTCCGGGGTGGCCAGCGCTCCCGAGGAGCCGGCCGCGACATCGACCACGTCGACGCTGCGGTTGTTCACCCGATCCTGGATGTCACCACCCTGCGGCCACACGGTGATCCGCTTGGTGATCGCCCTGGGACCCCACCAGCGGTCGTTGGCGACCAGCACCACCGCACCGCCGTCCAGCACTCGCTCGATCTTGTACGGCCCGGACGACGGGAAGCGCTTGAGGTCGATTCCCGGCTTGAGGTCCCAGGTGCTGTTCCACACCTTGGCCACCTGTTCGGCCACCGCGCCCTTATTGGTAAGCAGCGCCGTGGTGATGTCGGTGCCCAGGGTGTCGGAGATGACGTGCGACGGCATCATCGACGTCGCGGTGAACAGCTGGGTGTAATCGACGAAGCCGCGGTCCGGGATGAACGACACCCGGGCCTTCTTCTGGCCGGGTGTGCACTCGATGTTGGCGATGTCGACGTACCCGGCCTGGGTGGCGGCGTCGAATCCGCCGAAGCGCCCGGATTGAGCCGCCCAGGCCAACACCAGATCGTCACACGTCACCGGCTTGCCGTCGGAATAGACTGCGTTGTCGGCGATTTGATAATCGAGCACCAGCGGCGCCCCGCCCACCACCGAGATGGTTCCGAAGTCGTGGTCGGCGACGACCTGCCCGTCTGGACCGTGGTAGCCGAACCCGGTGAGGGTGCGGGCGAACGCCTGAGCCCCGGCCGAGGCGGCGCCGATCACGGTATTGGTGTTGTAGGTGGACAGCGGGCCGTCCACGACATAGTCGACCTGCCCCGCGGCACTGCCCGAGCAGGCGGTCACTACGGACGTGACCAGCACCGCAGTCACGCCAGTGGCCAGCATGGCTGTGCGCCAGCGAGACCAGGTGGACATGCGGCCTACCGCTTGCCGGCGTTTCGCTTGCCGGTGGGCCGCCGCGTGCCGGTGGGGCGAACCGGCCGCGCCCCCGGCGCCGGCTTGTTGGTCGGCGCCGGCCTGTTGACGGTGACGGCCTCGGTCACCTCCTGCGCCGCCTTAACGCCGGAATCGGCGTCGTGGGCCTCGTCGGCGTCGGACTCCCCCTTGACCGGCGGCTGCTCGCTGGCCGCGCCGGCATTACGTCGGCGCAGCACCCGCCGGGTGTGGGTGCGCACCAGATCGGTGCGCTCCCGCAGGGTGACCAGCAACGGGGTGGCGAAGAAGATCGACGAGTAGGTACCGACCATGATGCCGATGAGCTGCACCAAAGCCAGGTCCTTCAGCGTGCCGACGCCCAGCAGCCACACCGCCACCACCATCAGTGCCACTACCGGCAAGACCGAGATCAAGCTGGTGTTGATCGAGCGCATGAACGTCTGGTTGACGGCCAGGTTGGCCTGTTCGGCAAAGGTGCGCCGGGTGGTGTGCTGGAAGCCGTGTGTGTTCTCCTCGACCTTATCGAACACGATGACGGTGTCGTAGATCGAGAAGCCGAGGATCGTCAGCAGCCCGATCACGGTCGCAGGGGTGACTTCAAAGCCCACCAGGGCGTAGACGCCGGCGGTGACCGTGATGTCGAAGATCATGGCCGCCAGTGCCGACAGTGTCATGTAGCGCTCGTAACGCACCGTGATGTAGACGGCGACCAGCACCAGGAACACCAACAGCGCGATTACCGCCTTCTTGGTGATCTGACCGCCCCAGGTCTCCGACACCGCCGCGTCGCTGATGGCTTTCTTGCTGGCAGTTCCGTCGGGACCCTTGGGGTGGAAGGCGTCGAACAGTGCGTTGCGCAACTTCTCGGTCTGCTCGTTGGTCAGTGTCTCCGACCGGATCTGCACGGTTGCCGACGAACCCTTGCCGACGGTGACCACCGATTCGGGCTCTTTGCCGATGGCGCTGTGAAAGACGTTCTCGACCTGCTCGACCTGGATCGTGCCTGACGAACCGGCCGACGGCATGGAAACCGTGGTGCCGCCCTTGAAGTCGATACCGAAGGTGAAACCGCGAATCAGGATGGCCAGGACCGCGACCGCCATGATTGTTCCACTGATGCCGTACCAGAGCCTGCGGCGCCCCACCACCTCGAACGCACCGGTGCCGGTGTAGAGGCGGGACAGGAAACTGCGTTGGGGCCCAGTGGATTTGGGCTCATCGTCGGGCTCGATGGCTTCGGTGGCCTTGGTTGACGCCATGGCTTAACCCCGTCCCGTCTTTGCCGCCGAACTCGACGCCCGGCGTTCGCGTGCGACCTGCTGGACTGCGCCCAGACCGTTGTATGCCGGCTTGCCCAGCCTCGGCGACTTGGAAGCCAGGTACACCAGTGGCCAGGTGACCAGGAACACCACCACCAGGTCGAGGATGGTGGTCAGGCCCAGGGTGAACGCGAATCCCTTCACCTGCCCGATGGCCAGGAAGTACAGCACCGCGGCCGCCAGGAAGGTGACGGCGTTACCGGACACGATGGTCTTGCGGGCCCGCGCCCAGCCCCGGGGAACCGCCGACCGGAACGAACGGCCTTCGCGTATCTCGTCTTTGATGCGTTCGAAGAACACGACGAAGGAGTCGGCGGTGGTGCCGATACCGATGATCAGACCCGCGATGCCGGCCAGGTCCAGGGTGTAGTTGATGTACCGGCCCAGCAGCACCAGGATCGCGAAAACCATGGCGCCGGAAGCCACCAGCGACAACGCCGTCAGCAGTCCCAGCACCCGGTAGTAGAGCAGCGAATACAGCAGCACCAGCACCAGACCGATACCACCGGCGATCAGGCCGGCCCGCAGCGACGTCAATCCCAGTGTGGCCGAGACAGTTTGGGCTTCCGACGACTCGAACGACAACGGCAGCGACCCGTACTTCAGGACATTGGCCAGTTGTTTGGCGGTAGCCGCGCTGAACGGTGGGTCACCGCCGCTGATCTGGGTGCGCCCACCGGGGATGGGTTCCCTGATCATCGGCGCGCTGACCACCTGGGAATCCAGCGTGAAGGCCGTCTGGGTGCCGGTATGAGCGGCGGTGTAATCGGCCCAGACGTTGGCGGCGGCACTCTTGAACTGCAGGTCCACCACATAGCCCAGGCTGCTCTGGTTCATTCCGGAGGTGGCGTCCTGAATCTGGTCACCGCTGATGATGGACGGCGCCAGCAGGTATGCGGTCTTGTGGTCGGTCGAGCAGGTGACCAGCGGCAGCTTCGGGTCGTCGTTGCCGGCCAGGATGTCGTCTTTGTCGCAGCGAGTCGCCTGGAACTGCAGTGCGACCATCTGGATGTACTGGCTGGTGTTCTGTCGCCACTTCTTCTCTTGCGCGATGCGCTCGGCAAGATCCTTACGTGGATCCGGGGCGGCCGGCACGTCGGTGGGCGGCGCCTCGGTGGGGGGCGCTGCGCCCGTCGGCGCCGGCGAGGGACCAGGGCCGGGGGCCGGCGAGCTGCCGGGCGGGGGCGTAGGCGAGGGGCTGGGCGCCGGATCCTGCGGATACGGCCTGGGCTGACCGCGCGGCGGCGCCGGCGCGCCCGACTGCGGCGGCGCGGGGACCCCGGCGCCGGGAGCACCGGGAACAGGTGCCGGGGCGCCGGGCGCGGGCGCGCCGGGTGCACCCGGCGCCGGGGCGCCGGGAGCCGGGGCGGGAGCACCGGGCTGGCCGCCGGCCGGCGGCTGACCTGGTTTGGGCTCCTCCGGAGCCTTCTGGGCCGGCATCGAGTTGATCACCGGCCGGATGTAGAGGCGCGCCGTCTGGCCCAGGTCACGAGCCTCGTTCCCGTCGCTGCCGGGCACGGTGATGACCAGGTTGTCACCGTCGACGACGACTTCGGACCCAGAGACGCCGAGCCCGTTGACCCGCGAGCTGATGATCTGCTGGGCCTGCGCCAATGCGTCCCGACTCGGACGGGAACCGTCCGGAGTTCGCGCGGTCAACGTCACCCGGGTTCCACCCTGCAGGTCGATCCCCAGCTTGGGGGTGGCCTTCTTGTCCCCGGTCAGGAACACCAACAAATAGACGCCGACGAACATGAGCAGGAACACCGACAGGTAGCGGGCAGGCTGCACCGGCGCCGAAGACGATGCCACGTTCCTTCTGTCTCCTTGAGAATCGGTCTTTGAGGATAGGTCCGGCCCTGGACAGAGCCTCCGGAAAGACTACGTGCCGCGCCGCGACGGACGTCGCCCGCGCGGCAGTCGGTGTGGGTCAGGAATCCTTGATGACGCGGCCGGACTCGGAGTCGGCGATCTCGTCCTCGCCCAACTCCAATGCGGTGCTCTCGACCTCATAGTCCTCGTCATCGTCGTCGGGCAGGATGCGGTCGCGCACCGCCAGCTTCATCCAGGTCGTCACCACCCCGGGTGCGATCTCGAGTTCGACCGTGTCGTCGGTGAAGCTGACGACCGTCGCCTCCAGCCCCGAGGTGGTGTGGACCCGGTCGCCCGGCTGCAATGACTCGTGCAGGTCGATGGTGGCCTGCATCGCCTTCCGCTGCCGCCGCGAGGCGAAGTACATGAACCCGCCCATGATGAGCAGGAACGGCAGGAACAAGACAAAACTCTCCATCAACACGCCTGTCTTTCGTATCGGTAGTGCTCGAAATTTCCCCACGATCCGGGGACGGTGCCGGGTCTGACCCGGGCTCGCTCACGTCGCTAACGGTCCAGTCTGCCATTACCGCAGGTCGCAAACCGACCGGCACCGTCCAGCCCGTCACCGGCTAGGCTTTTACCCGCGACGTGACCTGCGCGTCCGCGGGAGGAGGAGTCCGTGGCCAGCCTCGAGCAGAGCCGCCATTTGGCCACCGAGATCCCGGGTCCCGCGTCGTTGCGGTTGAACAAGCGCCGCACCGCCGCCGTGTCGCACGGCGTGGGCGTCACCCTGCCGGTGTTCGTGGCCCGCGCCGGTGGCGGCGTCGTGGAGGACGTGGACGGCAACCGGCTCATCGACCTGGGTTCCGGTATCGCGGTGACCACGATCGGCAACGCGGCCCCACCCGTCGTGGAGGCGGTGCGCCGGCAGGTCGACGAGTTCACCCACACCTGCTTCATGGTGACGCCCTACGAGGGTTACGTCGCCGTGGCCGAGGAGCTGAACCGGATCACCCCGGGCGACGGTGAGAAACGTTCGGTGCTGTTCAACTCCGGCGCCGAGGCGGTCGAGAGCTCCATCAAGGTCGCGCGCACCTTCACTCGCAAGTCGGCCGTGGTCGCCTTCGACCACGCCTATCACGGCCGAACCAACCTGACCATGGCGCTGACCGCCAAATCGATGCCCTACAAGAGCGGATTCGGGCCGTTCGCCCCGGAGATCTACCGCGCTCCGATGTCCTACCCGTACCGCGACGCGCTGCTCGACAAGGAGTTGGCCACCGACGGCGAGAAGGCCGCGGCCCGGGCCATCAGCGTCATCGACAAGCAGGTCGGTGCGCAGAATCTGGCGGCGGTCATCATCGAGCCGATTCAGGGCGAGGGCGGTTTCATCGTCCCGGCCGAGGGGTTCCTGCCCGCACTGCTGCGGTGGTGCCGGGAGAACGACGTGGTGTTCATCGCCGACGAGGTGCAAACCGGATTCGCGCGCAGCGGCGACATGTTCGCCTGCGAGCACGAGGGCGTGGCGCCCGACATCATCGTGACGGCCAAAGGCATCGCCGACGGGCTGCCGCTCTCGGCGATCACCGGTCGCGCCGAGGTCATGGACGCCCCGCACGCGGGCGGGCTGGGTGGGACCTTCGGCGGCAATCCCGTCGCGTGCGCGGCGGCACTGGCCACCATCGCCACCATCGAATCCGACGGGCTGATCGAACGGGCACGCGAGATCGAGCGCCTGTTGACCGAACCGCTGCTGCGGCTGCAGGCCGGCGACGACCGCATCGGGGACGTGCGCGGCCGCGGCGCCATGATCGCCATCGAGCTGGTGAAGTCCGGCACCTCGGAGCCCGACCCGGAACTGACGCTGCGGTTGGCCACCGCGGCGCATGCCGCCGGCGTCATCGTGCTGACCTGCGGCATGTTCGGCAACATCATCCGACTGCTGCCACCCCTGGCCATCACCGACGAGCTGCTGACCGAAGGTCTGGAAGTGGTGACGGGGCTGCTCGCCGATCTGTGAATCGCCCACCCTCGGGCGCCCCAGATTGCAGGCACGCACACCCGCGTCGGCGAGTCGTGTGGCTGGTGTCAGTGTCGCGGCGGGGCGGACTCTGCGGCATCCCAGAAGTCGACCAGCGTCCGCGCCACCGCTGGCGCGTCCACCAGCAGCGGCGCCACCCGCCCGCCGCCCATCACCACGTCAGCCCGGGCATTGCGCATGCCGGCGCAGGCGGCCCTGGCCTCGTGCGGCGGCCAGCCTTCGTCGTCGTCGTGCGCGGCCAGCATCAGCGTCGGCGCGCAAACGTGCGGCAGCCGATCGTGCAGATCCGGCCGCTTGAGCATCATCGATCGCGCAGCGTGATACATCCCGGTGCGGTCGGCCTGCCGGAACGCGTCCATCACCGCTGCGGAGCCGTCCGGTCCCAGCAGAGCCATTGACAGCGGATCGCAGACCAGCCGCGTAGGACCGAACAGCCGATACAGCGCCACCAACGGCCACCCTTTCGTGACGCGGAAGCGCGGACTGATCCCGTGCACCGGGGTGCCGACGGTGGCCAGGGAGCGGATCCGCCGCGGCTGGGTCGCCGCCAGCAGAATCCCGATGTGTCCGCCCCACGCGTTGCCGACCCAGTCGACCGGCTCGGAGATGCCCAGCCCGTCCAGCACGTCGGCAGCGGCTTGAACGCACTCGTCGAACGTGAAATCGCGCTTGACCGGCGCGCTGCCGCCGTGCGACGGCCCGTCGACGGCGATCACCGCGCGCTGCGGCGCCCGCACCTCGAGCGCGTCGATCAGCGGTCCCCACGACCGCGAATCGAGGAACAAGCTGTGCCACAGGACGGTGACCGGCCCGCTCCCCCGGCGCAGCACGTGCAACCGGCCCAACTCCGTCTCGACGAACTCGTCCATCAACTTGTTCATGGCCAACCCCATTTACTTCGGAAACCGAAACTTCGGTAACCATAGTATCTTCGAGAACCATGGCGACGTCAAGAGATCTGCCCGCGGATCGGCAGGCGGTCGGACAGCTCCTGGTGCGGTTGACGCGGCGGTTTCGCACCGACCTGGCCGCACCGCACGCCGAGCAGGGTTACGGCGACATCCGCGATCCCCACCTGCAGATCTTCGGCAACATCCGGATGGGCGGCATCCGGCTGACCGAGCTGGCCTCCCGGGCACAGCTGAGCCTCGCGGCGACGTCCGAACTCGTGAACGATCTGGCGACGCTGGGATATCTGACCCGCCGCCCCGACCCGCAGGACGGACGCGCGAAACTCATCGACCTCACCGACCGCGGACGGCGGCTGCTCGCCGACGCCGGCGATCGGGTGGCCGACATCGAGGCCCGATGGTCAGCACTGGTGGGCGCCGAGGACTTCGCGCACATGTGCGCCACGATGCAGCGGCTGCTCGATGCGCTCGACCCGGAAGACTCCCGCGCCTGAGCGGGTGGCGCAACTCACAGCCGACTGGCAGTTCGTGCTCATTGAGGAATATCTTTACTTTAGCTAACGTTCTTTTATCGGGCGCAGCGCCGCGCCACCTAGATTTCATTCTTCCGGTTGATTTCAAAGAGGACTGATATGACGACCACACCAGAAGAGCGGCTCGAACGCCGAGCAGAGCGGCTCGCCGCCACCGACCCGCAGTTCGCGGCCGCCCGGCCGGACCCCGCCGTAGCCGAGGCGCTGGAGAACCCGGCGCTGCGGCTGCCGCAGGTCATCCAGACTGTCGTCGACGGTTACGCCGACCGGCCCGCACTGGGCCACCGGGCCGTGGAGTTCGTCGCGGACCCCAAGACCGGGCGGACCTCGCTGCACCTGCTCCCCCGGTTCGAGACCATCACCTACCGCGAGCTCGGCGACCGGATCGCCGCGTTCGGCCGCGCCCTGAGCGCCGACGGCGTCCAGGCCGGTGACCGCGTGTGCGTTCTCGGCTTCAACAGCGTGGACTACACCACGATCGACATGGCACTCGGCCAGGTCGGTGCGGTGTCGGTGCCCCTGCAGACCAGCGCGGCGATCACCCAGCTGCAGCCGATCGTCGCCGAGACCGAACCCACCCTGATCGCCGCGAGCGTGGACCAGCTGACGGACGCCGTCGAATTGATCCGCGGGGCGGCCGACACGCCCGCAAAGCTGGTGGTGTTCGACTACCACCCGCAGGTCGACGACGAACGGGAGGCCGTTCAACGCGCCGCGGCTGCCCTCGCCGACACTGGTGTGGTGGTCGAGACGCTGGCCGCCGCGCTGCGGCGCGGCGCGGAGCTGCCCGCTCACCGGATCACCGAGGTGAACGACGACGCGCTGGCCCTGCTGATCTACACCTCCGGCAGCACCGGGGCGCCCAAGGGCGCGATGTACCCGCAGCGCAACGTCGGCAAGATGTTCCGCCGGTCGGCCAAGAACTGGTTCGGGCCGACAGTCGCCTCGATCACGCTGAACTTCATGCCGATGAGCCACGTCATGGGGCGCGGCATCCTCTACGGCACGCTCGGCAACGGCGGTACCGCCTACTTCGCCGCCAAGAGCGACCTGTCAACGTTCCTGGAAGACCTGGCCCTGGTACGGCCCACCGAGTTGAACTTCGTCCCGCGCATCTGGGAAACCCTGTACGGCGAATTCCTGCGCGAAGTGGACCGCCGGACGTTGGACGGCACGGCGCGCGCGGCGGTCCAGGCGCAAGTGCTGGTCGAGCAGCGCGAGCAGCTACTGGGTGGACGCTTCATCTTCGCCATGACGGGCTCGGCGCCCACCTCCCCGGAACTGAAGGCCTGGGCCGAGTCGCTGCTGGAGATGCACCTGCTGGACGGCTACGGATCCACCGAAGCCGGAATGGTGCTGTTCGACGGCGAGGTGCAGCGCCCGCCGGTCATCGACTACAAGCTGGTCGACGTGCCGGATCTGGGTTACTTCACCACCGACCGGCCGTACCCGCGAGGCGAGCTGCTGCTCAAGACCGAGAACATGTTCCCCGGCTACTACAAGCGCCCGGAGATCACGGCCGGCGTGTTCGACGAGGACGGCTACTACCGCACCGGCGACGTCGTCGCCGAGATCGCTCCGAACCAGGTTCGCTACGTCGACCGCCGCAATAACGTGCTCAAGCTCGCCCAAGGCGAGTTCGTCACCGTCGCCAAGCTCGAGGCGGTGTTCGGCAACAGCCCGCTGGTGCGCCAGATCTACGTCTACGGCAACAGCGCGCATCCCTACCTGTTGGCAGTGGTAGTGCCGACCGAAGACGCACTGGCCACGCACGGCGTCGAGGCACTCAAGCCGATGATCGCCGACTCGCTGCAGAGCGTCGCGAAAGAGGCCGCCCTGCAGTCCTACGAGGTGCCCCGGGACTTCATCATCGAGACGACCCCGTTCACCCTGGAGAACGGCTTGTTGACCGGCATCCGCAAGCTGGCATGGCCGAAGCTGAAGGCACACTACGGCGACCGGCTGGAACAGCTCTACGCCGACCTGGCCGCGGGGCAGGCCAGCGTGCTGACCGAGCTGCGCCGCAGCGGGGCGGACGGCCCGGTGCTGGACACGGTGAGCCGGGCCGCGGCCGCGCTGCTCGGCACCGCGAGCAGCGACCTGCCGCCCGACGCGCACTTCACCGACCTGGGCGGAGATTCGTTGTCGGCGTTGACATTCGGCAACCTGCTGCGAGAGATCTTCGACATCGACGTGCCGGTGGCGGTCATCGTCAGCCCGGCCAACGATCTGCAGGCGATCGCAACCTACATCGAGGCCGAACGGCAGGGAGCCAAGCGGCCGAGCTTTGCCGCCGTGCACGGTCGCGACGCGGTGGAGGTGCACGCGAGCGACCTGACACTCGACAAGTTCCTCGACGCCGCGACGCTGGACGCCGCGCCGCAGCTGCCCAAGCCGAGCGCCGAGGTGCGTACCGTTTTGTTGACCGGCGCCACCGGGTTCCTCGGGCGCTACCTGGCCCTGGACTGGCTGGAACGAATGGATCTGGTCGATGGCAGGGTGATCGCGCTGGTGCGGGCGAAGTCCGACGAGGAGGCCCGGACCCGCCTGGACCGGACCTTCGATAGCGGCGATCCGGCGCTGCTGGCCCACTACCAGCGGCTGGCCGCCGACCATTTGGAGGTCATTGCCGGGGACAAGGGTGAGGCCGGTCTCGGCCTGGACCCGCAGGTCTGGCAACGGCTGGCGGACACCGTCGACCTGATCGTCGACCCGGCTGCCCTGGTCAACCACGTGCTGCCCTACAGCGAACTGTTCGGCCCCAACGCACTGGGTACCGCCGAGCTGATCAAGCTCGCGCTGACCGGCAGGCAGAAGCCGTACACGTACGTGTCGACGATCGGGGTGGGCGACCAGATCAAGCCGGGACAGTTCACCGAGGACGCCGACATTCGCCGGATCAGCGCTACCCGCGCGATCAACGACAGCTATGCCAACGGTTACGGCAACAGCAAATGGGCCGGCGAAGTCCTGCTGCGTGAGGCCCACGACCTGTGCGGACTGCCGGTGGCCGTGTTCCGCTGCGACATGATCCTGGCCGACACGACCTACGCCGGTCAGCTCAACGTGCCGGACATGTTCACCCGCATGATGCTCAGCCTGGCGGCGACCGGGATTGCGCCGGAATCGTTCTACGAGACCGACGCCGAAGGCAACCGGCAGCGGGCCCACTACGACGGCCTGCCGGTCGAGTTCATCGCCGAGGCCATCTCCACGTTGGGGGCCCAGAACGTCGGCGAGGGGTTCCAGACCTACCACGTCATGAACCCCTACGACGACGGCATCGGCATGGACGAGTTCGTGGACTGGCTCGTCGACCCGGCCGGAGCCGGTTGCGCTATCGCGCGCATCGCCGACTACGGGGAATGGCTGCAGCGGTTCGAGACCTCGCTGCGAGGCCTGCCGGAGAAACAGCGCCAGGCCTCACTGCTGCCGTTGCTGCACAACTACCAGAAGCCCCAGCAGCCGCTACGCGGCTCGCTGGCACCCACGGACCGGTTCCGCGCGGCGGTGCAGGAGGCCAAGATCGGCCCGGACAAGGACATCCCGCATGTCACGCCGGCGATCATCGCCAAATACATCAGCGATCTGCGGCTGCTCCGGCTGCTCTGATGCAGGGCCGGGACGGGCGCTCGGGGTAGTCGACCGAACGCCGGTCCCGGCGTCGTTTGACCAGCGGTACGGCGGGCTAACGTAAGGGTATGTCGCAGCCGGGCAACCTCGACGTGGCGGTGCGCATGGCCGAACTGAGCCGGGCGCCTGCCGCATCTCGTGCTGGCCGCCCACGCGGCCGCGGCGATCATGGCCAGTCGCCACAGCGAAAACCTTCGTTCGGGCATCGTCATGGAGCGCGACGACGTCGACGACGTTCAGGCCTGCGACATGCTGCGCCGGCTGTCCCAAAAGAGCAACACCGCGTTGGTCGACATCGCACAGCGGGTGATCGCCACCCGTCGACACCGTCGTCTGCTGAGCAACATCTCCGACATGCGGGCGAACGCTCGCGCCAATTCTTCAGCTGGGCCGCAATCTGCCGTCACCGGTAGGCAACTCCCCGTGGGCACCCGGTGGCGGACCATGACGGACTACCACCGTCAAAGTGGCCGACGGTTTGACCGCCGTTTAGCGGGTGGCAGACTCGGGTCCATGCCCCAGCCCTCCAACCACGACCTTGCGCTGCGTATGGCCGAGCTGGCGCGCGTAGTCGCGACACCCCGTCGCGTCGAAGACATCTTGACCGAGGTCACCTCCGCCGCGGTGGAGCTGATCGAGGGAGTCGACACCGCCGGCATTCTGCTGATCGGTAAAGGTGGCCGGTTCGATTCGGTTGCCACTACCAACGAGCTGCCGCACGAGCTCGACGAACTGCAACACACCCTCAACGAGGGACCCTGCATCGAGGCAGCCTCGTCCTCCGACTACGACGTGGTGCGCACTGACGACTTCCGCAACGAAACGCGCTGGCCCGCCTATTCGGCGGCCGTTACGAAGCTGGGCGTGCTCAGCGGAATGTCGTTTCGCCTGTACACCCAGGAGCGCACCGCCGGTGCGTTGAACCTGTTCGGCTACCAACCGACGCAGTGGGACGTCGAGCGACAAACGATCGGCACGGTGCTGGCCGCCCACGCCGCCGCGGCGATCATGGCCAGTCGCCACAGCGAGAACCTTCGGTCGGCGGTGGCGAGCAGGGACCGCATCGGTCAGGCCAAGGGCATCATCATGGAGCGCTACGACATCGACGACGTTCGGGCTTTCGACATGCTGCGCCGGCTGTCCCAGGAGAGCAACACCTCGCTGGTCGACGTCGCGCAGCGGGTGATCGCCACCCGCGGCGATCGCTGACCCGCGTATATCTAGAAAAGGCCAAATCAACCCTGGATTGCTGCCCGAAGTCGGTTGATCCGTTCGGGAGGGGTGTTGAAGTGGAATCTTATTCCAGACAGCGGTACTCGCATACCCGGCCCACCGCCTCACTGCAACCTTTTGCGAAGGTTCTGAACCCGAAATTCGTTGTGCGCCAAGACTTTCAATGTAACAAAAGACTTCGGCAGTTTAGGAAGCCGAAATTGTACGCATCTGCGGAAATCGTCGAGTCAAGAATCGCCGTTTTATGAACTTCCCGAAAATGTTGAAGAATTTTTGAGTTTGAATACTGACGATTCTGCGCCCGCGCGATAACGTCTTGGGCGCAGTCATCGCTGATCGCTCAGCGCGAGGTCAAGGAGCACCGGGTATGTCCTCTTTTTTGATCGCATCCCCCGAGGTGTTGGCCCTGGCGGCGGGTGACCTGCGGGGTCTGGGCGAGGTGCTTCGGGCGGCCAATATGGTTGCGGCTCCCTGGACCACCGAGATCGTCCCGCTGGCCGGAGATGAGGTGTCGGCGGCGGTGTCGGGGGTGTTCGGCGCCTTCGGGCAGGATTACCAGAAGCTCAGCATCCAAGTAGCGCAGTTTCATGAAGACTTCATGCGCACGCTGGGCGCCGGCGGCGCGGCATATGCGGCCGCTGAGACCGCAAACTTGTCCCCTTTGCAGATCCTTGAGCGAGACGTACTCGGGTTGATCAACGCACCGACCAATACTTTGCTGGGGCGCCCGCTCATCGGTGACGGTTATAACGGCGCCGCGGGCACCGGGCAGGCAGGTGGGGCAGGCGGGATCCTATGGGGCAACGGCGGCAACGGCGGATCAGGCGCCTCCGGCCAGACCGGCGGACGCGGCGGTGACGCCGGTCTGTTCGGCAACGGCGGGGTCGGCGGAGCCGG